>CAYRMO010000005.1:0-51947 GCA_964425355.1 uncultured Algimonas sp.
ACCAATCGCCCTGCACGACAGCCCGCGACATAGCATAGGCTTTTTCGCCTTCGCTTAGGCTTACAAATTTACGGGTTGGTTTCTTTTTGGCCATTTCTGGTCTCCTGCTATTGCAGCTACTGTGCTGCACATTTTTTGTTAAACGTGATGTCTCTTATCTGCACCCACTGTGCCAAGCCCTACCCCACACTGCCTTCAAGGCTAATGGCGACAAGCTTTTGCGCTTCGACGGCGAATTCCATGGGAAGTTCCTGCAAGACTTCGCGACAAAATCCATTGACCAATAGGGCCACGGCGTCTTCTTCACTGAGGCCGCGCTGACGACAGTAGAAAAGCTGATCATCTGAGAGTTTCGATGTCGTGGCTTCATGTTCGAATTGCGCCGTTGGTGTATTGCTTTCGATATAAGGCACGGTATGTGCACCGCATTGATCGCCGATCAGGAGCGAGTCACATTGGGTGAAATTTCGTGCACCTTCGGCTTTGCGGTGGGCGCTGACAAGGCCTCGATAGGTTGAGTTAGACTTACCAGCACTAATCCCTTTCGAAATAACCCGCGAGCGTGTGTTCTTGCCCAAATGTATCATCTTGGTACCCGTATCGGCCTGCTGATACCCATTGGTAATCGCTATGGAATAAAACTCACCCTGGCTATTGTCGCCACGTAAAATACAGCTTGGATATTTCCAGGTGACAGCAGAGCCCGTCTCAACCTGTGTCCAGCTGACTTTCGAATTCGTACCACGACAATCCGCACGCTTGGTCACGAAATTATAGACACCGCCCTTGCCTTCGCTGTCACCCGGCCACCAATTCTGCACGGTCGAATATTTAACTTCGGCATCTTCATGGACAATGATTTCAACAATGGCTGCGTGGAGTTGGTTTTCATCGCGCATCGGCGCCGTACAGCCCTCAAGATATGACACGTAAGAGCCCTTATCTGCGATGATAAGCGTGCGTTCAAATTGACCCGTGCCCTGCGCATTCATGCGGAAATATGTCGAGAGTTCCATCGGGCAACGAACACCCGGCGGGATGTAAACAAAGGATCCGTCTGAGAAGACCGCATTATTGAGCGTTGCATAATAATTATCGGTCACGGGTACGACTGAGCCCATATATTTTTTGACGAGTTCGGGATGATCTTTGACGGCCTCAGAGAAGCTACAGAAAATCACGCCATGTTTGGCAAGTTCTTCTTTGAAAGTTGTGACAACAGAGACCGAGTCGAACACCGCATCGACTGCCACCTTTGGCGCGCCTTCGACACCCGCAAGGACCTCTTGTTCTTTGAGAGAAATGCCAAGCTTATTATAGACTTCGAGGATTTCCGGATCGACTTCATCCAGAGACTTTGGCCCCTCCTTCTTCACGGGTGAGGCATAGTAATACATGTCCTGAAAATCGATCTTCGGATAATCGACCATGGCCCATTCCGGTTCTTCCAGGGTCAGCCACCTTTGATAAGCTTCTAGCCGCCAATCAAGTAGCCATTGCGGCTCATCTTTCTTTTCAGAAATAAAGCGAACGATATCTTCGTTTAATCCCTTCGGCGCGAATTCCTGTTCAATATCGGAATCAAAGCCATATTTATATTTGTCAGCCTCAAGCGAGCGAACGCCATCGACCGTGCTTTGCTCGATACTGTCTTTGACTTTAGTTGTTTCGGTCATGCGGCAACTCCTTGACGCTTAATGCGTCTGATTTTAGCCCAAGCTTCGATAAAACGATCAATATCGTCTTCCGTATTATTGACGCCGAAACTCACGCGTATCGCGCCCTTAGGTGCTTCATCGCTACGGCCCATGGCCTTGATTGATTTGCTTTCGCCTACCTTGCCCGAAGAACAGGCCGTTCCGGTCGACACAGAAATACCTTCAAGATCGAGTGCCATCATAAGCGTCATCGAAGACGCGTCCGGCACGGCGAAGAATGATGTATTTGGGAGACGCCCCGACCCTGCACCAAAGATAACCATACCCGGTTCAATTTTGGCCAACTTTGTTTCCAAAAGATCTCTTATGGCTCTCGTGCTCTCAAAATCGATGAGGCTTTCAGATGCGGCGCCAAAACCGGCAATGGCAGGAACATTATGGGTTCCGGAACGACGGCGCTTTTCCTGACCGCCACCGCTTAGGAGCGGCGTAAAGGGCGCGTCTGGTGACACATAAAGTGCTCCAATCCCTTTTGGTCCGCCGATCTTGTGGGCCGACACAGCCATATAATCGGGCTGGAAGGTCATGGGGATTTTCCCAAAGGCTTGTGTGGCGTCAACGAAGATTAATCCGCCGGCATCCGAGACCAGGTCTGTGGCGGTTTCGATATCTTGAACAACACCTGTTTCGCTATTGGCCGCAACCAAAGAGACAAAGGGTCGGCCATTTGCGGCGTCCCAGCCCTCTAGCCTGGTTTTCAACCAAGCCATATCGGTTTGACCTGAACGGTTTACGGGGATCAGCTCATGGCTAGCCCCAAAATTTTCGACAGCATTAAGCGTGGCCGAATGGTCCATGGACGAGATCAACAAATGCTTGCATCCAGCACGGTAAGCTGACCAGATTGACGTATTACAGCTTTCTGTCCCGCCACTTGTAAATACGACATCCGCCGAACAAACACCCATGGCCAGTCCTACGTGATCCCGGGCTTTGGCGATAAGGCTCTGGGCTGCACGGCCTTCCGCATGTTGAGACGTTGAATTGCCGTCCACATCCATCG
This sequence comes from uncultured Algimonas sp., assembly GCA_964425355.1. Lineage (GTDB taxonomy): Bacteria > Pseudomonadota > Alphaproteobacteria > Caulobacterales > Maricaulaceae > Litorimonas. The sequence continues at coordinate 2,722 of CAYRMO010000005.1, forward strand.
CCGCACGCATCGCGGCTTTGACGTCAGGCCGCATAAAGGTCGAGGCGTTATGATCGAGATAAAGACGGGTCATTCTGCCGCCTCTAAAATCGGCAAGCGGTCATCAATAACGTCCTGGATCGTAATCGAGGCCAGGAAGCCCTCTATATGATCTTCTAAGGCGCCCCAAAGCCCATGGGTCAGGCAGCGATCAGATCGACCCGTGCAGCCTAATTTGGCTTCTGGCGTGCACCCATGCGCCTTTGCGCCTGCATCCACGGCATGAATGACCTTATCCAAAGTTATATTCGAGGCCGGAATGGCCAAACGATAGCCCCCTTTTGCGCCCCGCACAGAAACAACCAGTCCCGCACGCTTTAATTTGAGAAAAAGCTGCTCCAAGAAATTCAAGGAAATACCCTGCCGCGCCGCAATCGACGAGAGCGACTCGCACGCATCCTGGCCCTGCGCGGCCAAATCTGCGACGGCCATAACGGCATATCGTCCTTTTGCGGTCAATTTCATGGTTAGAAATGGCTCCAAAGTGAAGGTTTCAATAGCATTCTTCAAATCCTCTTGTTAGAGGGCCGTCCGAATAGTCTTTACTGGCGGGGCACGTAAGTATTCCGACTAAATTAGTCAAGATTAAAACCGCGCTTATTCAGTGCAAAATGTGGATAGCAACAGAAGGCTCGAATTATGCCCGAAGTCATTTTTAACGGTCCCGATGGTCGTCTTGAAGGCCGGTATCATCCTTCTGATGATCCACAAGCCCCCTGCGCGCTTGTCTTGCCGCCACATCCCAAGGCCGGTGGACATATGGATCACCGCATTCCTGTGGCCATGTATGAGCAATATAAGCGCCGTGGTTTTTCGGTTTTACGCTTTAATTTCCGGGGCGTTGGACGCTCTGTTGGTGTTTACGATAATGGTGCTGGCGAATTGCAAGATGCAGCCTATGCGCTCGATTATATGCAGAGCTTTAACCAGAACGCGCCCTTTAGCTGGGTCTCGGGCTATAGTTTTGGCGCCTGGATCGGCATGCAGCTTTTAATGCGCCGCCCTGAAGTTGCCGGTTTTATTGCCATGAGCTTGCCTACAAATACTTATGACTTTGCCTTTTTGGCGCCTTGCCCGGCCTCCGGGCTCGTCACTTACGGAACAGAAGATCCGATTGTGCCGGCAGATGATGTGGACCGTGTTGTGTCGAAAATCCGCGTTCAAAAGGGCCATGAGATCGAAACGCAACGTATTGTAGGCGCGGATCATTTCTACACGGATCACCTCGAAATCGCGATGGAAGTCATTGAAGATTATCTCGATGACACGCTAGATCCGCGTTATTCGCCGCCAAGAGACCTTCCGCTTTTAGAAGGATAGGCTATTTGGCCGCCTATGATCGGGTGCGGTGCGCCCGTTGTAGATGGAAAACTATTGGGTAGCCCATTTACGGATCTGACGGCCAGATATGCAAAGGCTTGTGCCTCAAGCATATCTCCATCCCAATCAACATCTTCGGCCGACAAAACTTCGGCCTCTAGGTGAAGATCTAGCATGGCCATGATGGCTCGGTTCTTACGGCCGCCTCCGGAAGCTATGACCTTGTCCGCCTGAAAGGCCTTTATATCTCGCGCAACGGATTGCGCACAGAAAGACGCTAAAGTTGCCGCCCCGTCCTCCAAGCTCAAATGCGCCATTTCTGCCAAGACATCGAAATCATATCTGTCAGCACTGCGGGGTATTGGACGCTTAAAGAAATCTTGCTTAAGCCACTGATTAATAAGGCTATGATCAACATCACCCGAAAAAGATAAAGCCCCTTTTTTATCGTAATTTCCGGCCTTGTGAGACTGCACCCAACTATCCAGAGGACCATTCGCCGGGCCGCAATCCGTCGCCCAGATCAAACGACCATCTTCAATCGCTGAAATATTGGCAACCCCGCCAAGATTGAGGACGATTACCCGCCCCTTAATATTGGAATAATTTGCCAAGGCTTGGTGATATATTGGCGCAAGCGGCGCGCCCTGCCCGCCCTTACGGACGTCTTCTGATCTGAAATCATACACGACTCCCGTTCCAATCATATCAGCAAGGTTTTGACCATTCCCGAGCTGTAAGGTTTGCCCAGTCTGACCCTCATGCTGCGGATGATGCAGGACAGTCTGACCATGATAGCCGATCACACTAATCTCTGATAAATTCACGTCCGGATTATTGGCCAAAGCGAAGACCGCATTGGCATGCTCAGAATCGAGGATCATTTCGCCGGACTCCAGGATGACAGGGCGCGGTCCCTTAAAGCGCCAATCTAGGGCAAGCTGGATTTGCGTCTCTAACTCATGTCGGATTATATCGCTATATTTCCACGCATAAACGGGTCCAAATCCAAAAATGGACTCACCGTCAGTCTTAATGACCGCCACATCAATGCCGTCCAGTGATGTCCCACTCATTAAACCAAGCGCAGTATAAACTTGATTCTTCATCAATTGTCCTTTGACACGATTTCTGGGCTCGTTAGAAGCGCAAAATTATGACGGCTTACAAATCAACATTTATGCAAACCCTCACCTCCCGAGGATATCTCTATCAATGCACGGATGAAGCAGGTTTAGACGCGCTTGCGAATGACGGAGATCTGGTCGGCTATATTGGCTTTGATTGTACGGCACCCAGCCTTCATGTGGGGTCACTGGTGCAGATTATGATGCTACGCCACCTTCAACAATCAGGTGGCACGCCCATTGTCTTATTGGGTGGCGGTACCACAAAAATTGGCGATCCGTCGGGCAAAGACAAATCCCGTCAAATGCTCACTCAGGACCAGATTGACGCAAATAAAGATGGGATCCGCCAGGTCTTTTCCAAGTTTTTGTCATTTGAAGGCAATAACGCAGCCATTATGGTTGATAATGATGATTGGCTTGGCGGGCTGGGATATTTGGAATTCTTGCGCAAAGTCGGCACAGAATTTACCATCAATCGCATGGTGACAATGGATACGGTGAAACGCAGGCTCGAAAATGAGCAGCCTATGACCTTCCTCGAATTTAACTACCCGCTCCTGCAGAGCTATGATTTTACGGAACTATACAGACGTCATGGATGCCGGTTGCAATTAGGCGGGTCTGATCAATGGGGCAATATCACGACGGGTGTCGACCTTACACGTCGCTTGGAAGGTGGTGAAGCCTATGGCTTCACAACACCGCTTATTACAACAGCATCAGGCGGCAAAATGGGCAAAACCGCTGATGGAGCCGTCTGGTTAAATGACGATCCATCGCGCGGCGCCGATTTTGTCAGAAGTCCCTATGATTACTGGCAATTCTGGCGAAATACCGAAGATGCCGATGTTGGCAAGTTCTTACGCTTATTTACGGATATGCCTCTAGCAGACATTGCCACATTAGAAGCTTTGGAAGGCGCAGATATCAACAAGGCCAAAATCACGCTCGCCAATGCCGCGACCGCGCTCTTGCACGGCGACGATGCCGCCAAGAAAGCCGAAGCAACGGCCACGGAAACATTTATTAGTGGTGGCACGGCGAAGGACCTCCCATCGGTGGACGTCTCATTGGCAGACCTAAGTGAAATGGGGATTTTAACGGCTGCGACAAAAGTTGGATTGGCCGCCTCTAATGGCGAAGCGAGACGCCATATCAAACAAGGCGCGCTAAAATTAAACGACGTCAAAGTTGAAACGCATGAACAGGTTTTATCACAAAGTGATGTGATTGATGGTGTCGTGAAAATTTCGGTTGGAAAAAAGAAACACGCCCTGTTGAAGATTTCTGATTAAGTTTGGCTTGGCCGTCTATTGGCCAGGAATTGGAACCGGGGCTACATCTTCGATTTTTTCTAAAACGTCTTCAGCCACATCGTCTCTTGACGGTTTGAATATTTGTCTCAAGAACCCGGGCGTAAGCGCTGATAGAGGGTTTACCGCAATTTGGGTTTTTTCGAATGGTCCTGAAACGGTATAGGTTAAGGCAAAGGTGCCGCCGCCTTTTTCCCCAACGAAAATATCCCCTAGGACCGGAATATCGCCGAGAATTGAATTGGCGGTATAGGCTGGCACCAGCGTTCCATCAAAATCCATAACGCGTAAGCCTATATCAATATCACCATCCGCGGTCATCCCGAGTGCAGGGCCATATAGTCTCGCATCACGTATTGAGACCAAATCACCTTTCCACGTAAAGGGAAGGACAAACTCTTCGAATTTCATTGATCCACTTGAAAGTGTATCTGCTAATCCCGTCAAAGACGCCAATGATAGAAGCTGGGCCATTGCAGGCGCTTCGATCAAACGAAAATCAGTGATTTTTGCTTCACCAATAAATGTCCCTTCCTGTCCCGAGGGCGGGAGTTTAGCGTCAAGCTGTAAAGCTCCGCCTGTTGTGTTTTTCAGGCCCAAAAATGCAAAAATCGCATCTGACGCGTCCGGGATAGAAATATCTAAAATACGAATTCCATCTTCCTGCGTTGAAAGGTCAAGCTTGAACTCACGATCTTGCCGAAGGCCCGAAAGACGAGCGGTGGCAACTTGTTCGCCGGTTTGCCGAAATGTAAATGCGGCATCAGAAACATCATAATCGGGGTTTAGCACCAGCCTGTCGAGATTGGCGGTTAAGGCAAGTGGAAATTCATATGGGTTTGATCGTCTCTGAAATACGTCTTCTGTCCAAGGGCTAATATCTAGAAACGCCCCCGTAATATCCATGGCTATTTGATCGCTTTGACGTGAAGCATTTAATTGCCCGTCCATTAGATCTTGAATAGAAATTTTATCAAAACTCAATCGCTTGAGTTTGAAATCTTTTTCCAGTGACATGGATCCGGATACTGATAATTCTGGCCCGAAAAGGGATTGAATGCCTATGTCATATCCAGTCTCAATATCGCGCATAACTGTCGCCTCCAAGGCCGCCTCTTCTCCCTCAGATTTCATCCAGATGCGTTCAAATGAAAGGCCTGCCGGCGTAAGATCCATTTTTACCTGCGCGTCTTTGACGTCGGTGCCGCGTCCCGATGCTTCAACTTCCGCATAGGCCTTCCCAGAAAACCATCCGCGCGAGGCCACACCTAATTCGTCTAACAGATCCGCATCAATTGTCCCCGATACCGAATATTGGGTGGGCGGCGGATTATCTCCAAATGTTTCTTTCCAATTCATCATCGTCTGCCAGGGCCCTATTTTTATGGGGCCTGACAAAACCATTCGTTCACGGGATACATCCAGATCAACTTGCCCTTGATAAATTTCAAATTGACCGATCTGGAACGGCGCTTTCACATCTGCAAATTGTCCGGAGACTTCGTAATCAATTCGGTCACGCGGAAAAAATTCAAGAAGCGGTCTCGTCACCTTTAAATCTATTTGCCCCGTACCGCCAATATCTACCGGATCAATGCCATAGCGGGTTGCAAATTTGAAAGGTGGATTATCCAGGATTTCCATCATTTTTGACGCGTCCCCATTGCCAATAGCCCGAATGATAATGTCTCCACCTTTTGGAAAAATACTCGGAATATCTACGCGCCCAGACATCAAATTGAGCGTATCAACCTTCCCGCCAGTATAGGTTAGTGCCAGACCATTTCCGAGCACCTGCCCTTGAGCTTGAACCCCAAGTGCCGCTGGCATTGTGTCCATATATTTTACATCGCCATCGTGATATTCGAAATCCACGGTTAAATTATGTGGTTGTAAATTTCGGGTCTCAAAAAACACGTCATCCAAATTTATATTTAAACCAATTTTCTCCAATCGACCTGCAATTATGGAGCGCTCAAACCACCTATACGCACCGCTTACAAGTTTCTCAGGCCAGGCAGACAAAATATCCTGGCTTTCCAGATGACCTAGCATAGTCGCGTTTATTTCCATTTTGGTAGGCTGGTTGTCTTCATCAAGTTCAAAATAGCTTTTAAATTTAAAATTTGCGTCAAATACCGAGAGCTTACCTTCAAGAACGTCAAGACTACGGGTATCAAAATCCGCTCTACCTTTTAAACTTAAAGATTTGATATTTATATCTTTTTCCCAGAATTTTGAAGATGGAATTTTGAGCGAATCAAAACTCAAATCAAATACCGGAGAGCTATTTATATCTCCGTCACTCAGGTTCCCAAGTTCAGTCAAATTCCCGATCGAAGAAAAAGAGAGTTCCTTTGATGAAAGATCAAACCCCTCAATCACCATTTGATCTTTTCCTGGCTCCAGGTCCGCTCGAAAAACGAGCCCTTGAAAGGCGTCTATCCTTTGTTCCTTGCCCCGTAAAAATTGAATGGCACCTGCCCCGATTTCCAGATCAATAGCTGCACTTTGCAGCCCATCTTTTTTATTGAAATCAATCTCACCCGACAGGTTAAGCGGGGCTTCAATGCCGCTTAGTTCGAAATAGCGACCTGCCTTTGGTCCAATTTCGTCAAGCCGCGCATCCTGCAAAGAAAATCGTGTGCGAAGAATGTCTAAGTTTAAATCAGAAACACCTTTAGTGCTGAAAGACGCAGGGGTTGATCCCTGTTTGATTTCGCCCGATGCCGTATAAACTAAAGCGCGTTCTTCGGATAATGTAACCGCTAGATCGTGTAAGCGGGCTGTAATATCCATATCCGTTGTAGCGTTCTTATAATGTAACGTCGCGTCGGAAAAAATGACAGTTTCAAGCCCGCCAAAACTAAGGTCATTGCCAGATTCCCCCCTCTTATCATTTCGAAATACTGGACCTAACTTCCCTACATTTTCCGGCGGACCTAAGCCGATTATTATAGTCCCATTTTCATCTTCAACATAGCTAACAATGCCACCCCGGACTTCCGCTTTAATGAGGTCGGGTCGACTAAAGCTCGACGCATCAAACTTCAACGTCGCCTGTAAGAGTTCAAACTGTTCGAGCGGTGCATTGTCTTCGTCTTTGATAATCACATCAACGGCCGATAAAATCAGCGCATCTCGTGTCGGCGTCCACGTTATATCTAAGTCTCCAAATTCCGCTGATTGCCCATTAAAAGTCTCAGCAAACCAAATTTGAAGATTGGGCCTTAGGAAAGAAACATCCGTGTTTTGACGGTCCAATGCTGATGAGAGGTAAAAACAAGAGAAACCGAGGAGACTCAAGAACAAAGCCGCGAGTTCACCAACCAGATCATTTAGATGTTTTATAAATACCCGAACAAGCTTCCTTAGCCGCACAACAATTGGAGAAACCCATAAATCTCTTAAGCCTTTTGGCTCTGATATCTCGGATGAAGGTGTCATATTTTCACTCCGACTATAGCCACAATACGTATAAATCCATAAAGCAGCGCATTAACTAGTAGAGAGATTCAGATGCCACAGCCAAAAATTGGAGACGCCGCCCCTATATTTCGCCTGCCGCGTGATGGTGGGGAAGACAAGGTCATAAATTTAGCCGATTTTGCGGATCGCTATCTTGTTCTATATTTCTACCCCAAAGATGACACGCCAGGCTGCACAACAGAAGCGACCGAATTCACTTCACTTAAAGCTGAATTTGAAAAACTTGGCGCTTCAATTGTCGGAATATCGAAAGATACCGTCCAAAAACATGATAAATTTATCGCCAAACATAAACTTGACGTCATATTAGGCGCCGATGTCGACGGAAAAGTTGTCGAGGATTATGGCGTTTGGGTCGAAAAGAAAATGTATGGGAAAACCTATATGGGCATTCAACGCGCAACATTTCTTATCGATCCCAAAGGGACAATTATACATAGTTGGCCAAAAGTGCGTGTTAAAGGGCATGTAGAAGATGTTCTTGCGACTTTAAGAGACTATGCGAGCTGACCATGTCAGCCATTGGCCTCGCCCGACACGTATTGCTGACGCCTGATAGTCGCAAAAAAGCACTTTCAGCTCGGCAATTCCGGTCTGAGTGGGACAAAAACCGTATTATTGGCGAGCCGATTGAGCCTCTACCGAAACAACCGGCTCGGCCTGATCTACCCATTCTTGTAGCACCCGCGAAAGTTCCGAGACGGCGCTTGGGATCTCCATCTGGACGGGGCGCCTTATTACATGCCGTGGCGCATATTGAACTCAATGCGATCGATCTTGCCGCTGATATGGTCGCACGATTTACGCATCACGATGATATTTCACCCGCAGATAGGGCCGAATTTGTCTCGGATTGGTCTCAAGTCTGCGATGACGAAGCGCGTCATTTTCTTATGATCAATGACAGGCTTGAAGAATTGGATGTGGCTTATGGTGACCATCCCGCGCATAACGGATTATGGGAAGCTGCACAGTCTACCTGCACCAATTTCCCCGCGCGTGTCGCAATCGCACCTCTCGTCCTAGAAGCCCGTGGCCTAGATGTGACACCGGGCATGATAAAAAGACTAAATCAAGCTGGAGACCAGGAAAGCGCGGCGATCCTGCAAATTATCTATGAAGAGGAAATCGCCCACGTCGCCACAGGCGCAAAGTGGTTTCAATACCTGGCCCGACACCACAAGAAACAACCCGAATCTTGGTTCCATTTTCTTGTTAGAAATCACTTCAAAGGACGCGTTAAATCTCCATTCAATGAAAAGGCACGCACATTAGCTGGACTCTCACGGGCTTTTTATGAGCCACTCGCTGCCAATTCCTTGTAATTTTTAAGGTTTTTCTAAGTTTTCGCTGCAATATTAAGATAAATTTAACCACAAATGCAGCCAATTCACTTGAATTTACATAACCTCATGTGATTTATAGCTAAACTGGGATGAGAGAAAAGACCGGGGAATTATGCGAAACGACCTAATCGGCGATGCACGCGCGTTTATTTTGCGCCATTTCCCCGAACGTCAGATTTACATCCGCACAAGTAGCGGTGAGTTGGACTTCAAAGTCCTAACGACGAAACAACAGCTCATCCTCGTCAGCGGACTTTCGGCGATGGCTATATGGTGTCTATTCACCATGTTTAACCTCCTTATTGGAAACAACCCCCTCCAATCTTCAAAACAAGAGTTTCGTCAGCTTAAGGCCGAGTATGAACGAATCTTGGCAGATTCTAAGGCAAAAGAAGATAATGCTAAGCTTCTCCTCGCCGAGCAGCGCTCAAATTTTGAATCTATGGCCCGGCAACTCGAAGAGAAGCATCAGACGCTCTCTCAGATTATGGGCTCCACAACAGCCCTCACATTCAACAGCAATGGTACCATAAAATTTGCGCCAAGTGATGTTCTGATGGCGCCTATCTCAAGAGACATCGCACCGCGCTCTTCGCGTCGGGAAGTTATAGAAAAAAACGTCGTCGCAACGGGATTACAGTTTGATAGTTCACTTAACAGATTAGGCGAACATCAAGACGAATACCTTTTGACTGCGGAACGTGAGACGCTTGATAAAATTGAGCAAAATCGGGCACTTATACAATCTACTGATTTAAGCGTGGACTCAGTTCTCGCAGAATCGAGCTTTGGTAAAGGCGGTTCTTACCACCCAATAGATCCTCAAGAGTCACCCGTAACAGGATTTGTAGACAGAGTTTCAGCTATTCAGGCAAGGGTCGCAGAAGTCGATGCTTTAAACCAAGCGGTCAATTCCCTTCCCACGGGGCATCCGGTAGCGGACGAAACTTACAGAACATCTTCATTTGGTATGCGTTCCGATCCCTTCACCAAAAGACCAACATTTCATCACGGTCTTGACTTTGGCGGTCAGAATATGACGCCCGTTGTCGCGACAGCGGAAGGCGTTGTTACATATGTTGGATATAAAGGCGCTTATGGACGTATCGTTGAAATTGATCATGGGCATGGATTTAAAACGCGCTATGCGCATCTGCACAAGACATTTGTTAAGCGTGGACAAAACGTAGAAAAAGGGTTTAAGATCGCCGGGATGGGAAATACCGGACGTAGTACGGCGACTCATCTTCATTACGAAGTACACTTTCAAGGTCGTAGCTATGACCCTGATAAATTCTTGAAGGCAGGACTTTATGTTCAATAAAACAAATGGCCCATCTCAAGCTACGAGCACGTCTAAAGCCCCTCTATCAGCATCTGCAAGCAAATCTGTTCAATCTACCTCAGCTCCTTCTATATTAGGACGAGACCTCGCCATTACAGGCGACATTAAGACAGATGGTGACGTTCAGATCGACGGTAGGCTTGACGGCAATATTGTCGCTGGAAATGTTACAATTGGCGAACAAGGTGCCGTCAACGGAAAGATTAGCGCCAAAAATGTTCACATCCGAGGAAAAGTTACGGGAAAAGTTGATTCACTCGTCGTTGAGCTCGCTGAAACAGCAAATGTTCAAGCTGATCTCATACAAGACCAATTGATGATAGCAAATGGTGCCTTTTTTGACGGCAAATGCGCTCGAAAATCTGCATCCCCTTCAGCGGCGACACCTATCGCTGCGGCAAAGAAGAAAACAGCTTAATTCAGCTATTTATTTTCAAAAACACCAACCGTCCTTCTCAGGGCGGTTTTTCTATTTTTATACGGACATTATTATTGGCTATTGGAAGGCCAGGATTTGCCGGCACTTATATTTACAAGGAAACCTTCAAAATCCTCCGCAATGACGCCAGCCGTTGCCTTGGCAGCCCCCACAACGCCGGGTACACCTGCACCAGGGTGCGTACCAGCCCCAGTAATATACATATTCTCAATAACGTCATCTCGGTTATGGGGGCGGAACCAAGCTGACTGCGTCAAAATAGGTTCAACCGAAAATGCGCTCCCGAGGTGGCTGTTCATTTCATCTCTAAACCCGAACGGGGTCAATGTATGCATGACCTCTAAATGTTCATTGAGGTCTGGGATGGCATGCTTCTCAAGATAATCTAGGATCTTTTGCGCATAAGCGGGCCCAACTTCATCCCAATCAAGGTCAGCGTGTCCAAGATGAGGAACAGGCGCTAGCACATAATATGCAGATTTGCCTTTCGGTGACATTGAAGAGTCCGTGACCGAAGGCGCATGCAAATAAAGTGAGAAATCATCAGAAAGCTTTTTACCTTTGCCGAAAATTTCAGCGATCAGTTCTTTATATCGTGGACCGAAAAGAATGATGTGGTGCTTGAGGTGCTCGGGGGTGGGTTTATTTAAACCGAAGTAAATAACAAAGAGCGACATAGAATGACGCTTTTTCTTTAAAGCCTGGCCATATTTATCGCCACGCTTATGACCTTTCAAAAGCTCGCTATAGGTATGCACAACGTCAGCGTTAGACGCGACAAGATCCGCATTTTGCGACCAGCCATCCTTTGTCGTCACACCCGTAACACGGTCGCCTTGCGTGTGTATGTCTGAAACCTCTTTGTTTAAGTGAAGTTCCCCGCCTATATCTTTGAAAAGGCTTACCAAACCCTGGACCAATGCGCCTGTCCCACCTTTAGCAAACCAAACACCACCTTTTCTTTCCAAGGCATGGATAAGCGCATAAATTGATGATGTCGCAAAAGGGTTGCCGCCGACAAGAAGCGATTGAAAAGACAGAAGCTGGCGTGTTTTTTCGTCTTTCACAAATTTTGAAACTTGTTGGTAAACGGAACGATCAGCGCGCAGTCGTATAAGTTGTGGTGCGGCCGCAAACATCTGACTCATTTTCAAAAAGGCCGTCGTCCCTAGCCTTTCATATCCTTCACGATATAGCTCTTTTGAATACGCTAGGAATTTCCGATAACCTTCGACATCATCTGGATTTCGTTCGGCAATTTGCGCTTCAAGAAAGTCTTGATCATTATTATAATCCAAAACCTCTCCATCTTCCCATTGTAAGCGATAGAATGGATCTACAGGCAACAAGGTCACATAGTCCTGCATTGACTTCCCACATAGCTCAAAAAGTTCACTCAGGCAGTCGGGATCTGTAATAACGGTCGGGCCTCCGTCAAATTTGAAACCGCCCATTTCATAGACATAGGCGCGACCTCCAGGCTTATCCCGGTTGTCGAGCAAAGTCGTTTGGAAGCCCATAGCTTGGAGCCTTATGGCTAGAGCTATCCCGCCAAACCCAGCCCCTATGACAATCGCAGTCGGGCGCGACCCGGATTTCGAAATTTCACTCGCCTCAATTTGAGCATTCATCTAACTGTTACCTTTTTTGCGTTCACGCCGGATAAAGGCAGATTCGCTAAAGTTTTGAAGGGCTTTTAATATGGGAACTGGCGGTTTTCCGATGAGAATCCGTGCTTTATCTCGCCATGTGAGATCACCCGCATAAAACCGCTCAATCAACCCCTCTTTCAAGCCGTAAAACCTCTGTAGAACGATATATCTTTCTTCAGGCTTTGCAGCACGAAATAACATCCGGTTCAAAAACCTAAAAAACCTCTCTGACCTATAATGCTCTCTTTGCATATCCTTCAAAGCTGCCTGTAAATTAAGGCTGGTAATATCTTGGTCGCTATTTGCGAGACCTGCAATATGGTGCGCTACCCTGTCCGCTAATTTTACGGCATCGGGCAAACTATATCCTGTGACAGCATGATAATATCCGCCCCTTATACCTATAGACAGTGGCTCATATATGTCTGGGTTACTTGCGATGGTTATGGGTAAAATACCCGTCTCTCGTCGCATGACTTCATAAGATGTTATGTTCAAATGACCTTCGATATAGTCTCGAATACGCGCATCTACCTCTTGGGATTTTAAATCAGATCCATCAGTATAATATGTATCTTCTACAAGTATCTCCGTTTCGGAGTATGGAAGACAATAAACAAATCGATAGCCACCCAATTGCGGCACCGTCGCATCCATAATGATCGGACGCTCAACGCCATGAGGCTGATCGGTTCGAATTACGTGGCCAACAAATTTTTGGTAGCCAAGACAACGTTCAGGGTTTGGTTGAAAGCCCCTGGCATCTAAGATCAAACCCGCCTCGATCTCCTCACCACCTTCGATAAGAACCTTTCCAGCATCAATAGTCCGAACCAGACTATCGAGTTTCAACTCCAACCTACCACTTTCGATTAAAGGATCTATGCATCCCCGCAATGTCTCACTATTTCCGGTGCAATAGGTGATATCAAGCATTCTCTTGAGAGTCGGAAATTTTACGTCATATGCGTCCCATTGATACGCGATAAATGGTCTTATCCACTTTTGCAGCTCTGGACTAATATCATTTTGGTTAAACGACCACGTATGGTCGCCAGCAATTTGATCATTTGCATCTATCAACGTAATCTTGAGTTCAGGATTGAGGTCTAAGGATCTCCAGGCGGTTAACAGACCAGACAGGCCTGCTCCTATTATTACCATATCTTTCCTGACGGTCATGCCTAAGGCTTTAGGAGACGAATCTGAAAGTGCAAGGCTGGTTAGTGATCTCGTATACAGTTTACGTATACCATTTAGACTCAATGACTTAGGTCAAATACAGGCTAAAACACAGTTTAAAATTGAATATGATGGTTAACATCCACAATTGAGACAAAAAACCGCATGTTTTTCAATAGGTTGACACCGTAAATCACTCGCATTTTTTGCCAAATACCGTTATTAGGCAGTGTCCGGACAGCTCCGGATAAGACGAGCGGTAAGGTTGCCCCACATCAATCGTGCCGTTCGTCACCTTAAAGTCAAAAACAATTTCTTTTATTATCCCTGGCAGCTATTGGTCCGCCATACCGGAGAAAGCCGAATATATGAAAGACCTTGGCCACACCCCCTATGATCGGATCACGACGCTAATGAGCAGGCTCCGCGATGAATGCCCGTGGGACAAAGCGCAATCATTCGAAACTATCGCCCCTTACACGATAGAAGAGGCGTATGAAGTTAGCGATGCGATTGACCGTGGTGACATGTCAGATCTTAAATCCGAGCTTGGAGATCTACTTTTCCAGGTCTTGTTTCACGCAAAAATAGCCAGTGAGTCCGCGGCTTTTGACTTTAAAGATGTATGCGATGGGCTTGTTGAGAAAATGGTACGCCGTCACCCCCATGTATTCGGCAATTCAGACAAACCAGATTGGGAGACAGTTAAGGCTAATGAAAGACAACAGTCGGGCAAGCGTAGAGTGCTTGATGGAATAGCGCTTGCTTTACCAGCGCTAAGGCGTGCCGAAAAATTGCAAAAGCGCGCCGCGAAGACTGGTTTTGATTGGCCAGACCATAGTGGACCAATCGGAAAAATTTCAGAAGAAATGGAAGAGGTAAAAGAGGCAATTGAAAATAACGACCAGAATGCAATTGAAGCAGAAATTGGTGACCTTTTATTTTCAGTCGTAAATCTCTCCAGAAAGCTTGCTGTTGACCCGGAACAGGCCTTAAAGCTTTCAAATCAAAAATTCACGCGTCGTTTCAATTATATAGACGAAAAATCTGATGTTGATTTAAAGGGCGAACCAATCGAAAATCTCGAGGCTCTTTGGCAAGCCGCTAAACAATCCGGGCTTTGATCCCGGAGCGGACCCTTTTTATAATATTAGATCTTTGTGGCGCGACATAAATTTGCCTGCATCAGATTCGCTTAATCTAACTTGCATGAGTACAGCGCCGTCTTCGACCGTATCGTCCCGAAGCACTTGACCGTTCTGATGCAGCCAAGCACGCGCAGAGAATTGCGCCGGCGTAACCCTAACGTCTAAGACGTGGTCATTTCGGGTCAAAGCTTCTTCGATACCGATATTTAAACGATCAAATCCCTGTCCTGTTAGACAAGAAATTTCGAACGCGTCTATCATATCTATATGCGTTCGTGAGGCGTCGGCCCGCTCAGACAAACGCATCGAATCTTCACTATCGAGCAGGTCGACCTTGTTCCATATCTCGATAACAGGTTGAGAATGTTCTGGGCCTGCCTCGATTTGTTCGAGTATGTCCATCACTTCTTCTCGACGCCGCTCGGTTAATGGGTCGGACATATCCCTTACATGCAATAATAGGTCAGCTTCTTTTACTTCTTCAAGAGTTGCACGAAACGCCGTAATCAGAGATGTCGGCAAATCAGATATAAAACCGACCGTATCGGACAGAATTGCTGTTTGCCCACGTGGTAAAGGTAAAATTCGATGCGTCGTGTCCAGTGTCGCAAAAAGCATGTCTTTTGCTAACACGCCCCCGGTCGTCAATCGGTTGAATAGAGTCGACTTGCCAGCATTCGTATATCCAACGAGGGCAACAACTCTCTCCGGCGCGCGTTGTCTAGACTTTCTTTGTAGACCGCGGGTTCGCCTTACTTTTTCCAATTTGGATTTGAGCTTGGTAATCTTGTCATTCAGGATCCGACGGTCACTTTCGATCTGCGTCTCCCCTGGCCCCGCTAGAAAGCCACCACCGCCGCGTTGTCGCTCAAGATGGGTCCACGTCCTAACAAGCCGTGAGCGTTCATAAGCGAGTCGCGCCAATTCAACTTGCAACCGGCCTTCCTTTGTCGCCGCTCGCAAACCAAAAATCTCGAGTATCAAGCCAGTTCTATCTATAACTTTTACCTTCAATACACGTTCGAGGTTACGTTGTTGCACAGGCGTAAGTGAAGCATTCACGATAAGTAAATTGAGGTCTTGTCCTACAATTTCTGCTTTGAGGTTTTCTATCTGACCACCGCCAAAAAAATTGGCACTTCGTATATCTCGAATAGGAATGATACGGGTGGATTTTGGGTTCACACCCAAAGCCTCTGCAAGACCAATAGCTTCTTCGAGATCATAGTCTGCATCTGCTGCACGGTTATCCGCGAAGCGCGGATGCGCGACGATAGCTTGTTCTTTTTTTATAGCATGTTCAACCATGCTATAGACTATCCTTCGTCTTCATCCTCAAAATTGGGATCATGAAGTTGGACTGGCCCGCCAGGCATAATCGTAGAAATCGCATGTTTATAGACTAATTGAACCTGGCCCTCACGACGTAATAATACGCAGAAATTATCAAACCAGGTCACGACGCCCTGTAACTTTACGCCATTTACGAGGAATATGGTAAGGGGCGTCTTGGACTTGCGAACTGCATTTAGAAAAGCATCTTGTAAATTTTGGTTTCGGTCTGGCATATTTAGCCTCTCATATTTTTCTTATTATTCTTAACCGTACTGAGCGAAATTTCTCAACGACGAACAAATGGCTCAGCTCGAATCCCGTTTCAACCTCCAAACGTAGTTTTCAATAGAAAAAAGATCACTTGGATTGATTTATATTCATTGCCGCCAAAAATTAGGCATTAGGACCGCCAAAACAGCCAGAACTTCAAGACGACCCAACACCATAAGAAAAATAAAGGTAAGCATCTGACCTGAGTTGAAATCAGCATATATCAAAGCCGACTCTGGCATTGAGAACTCAAGAAGTGGGCCAAAATTAGCAAGGCTGGCCGCGGCTGTCGTTATAGCATCCTCAATTGAGAGCCCGAAAGCTCCCATTAGCGATATACCAATTCCAAACGTGAGGGCATAGGCAAAGAAGTACATCCAGATCGAGAGAAACTCTGAATCTGGGATCGTTTGCGCTCTAAATTTCACCGGAACGACACGAGAAGGATGCGATAGCCGCGATAAGTCAGTACTGAGATGCCGAAAAAGAAGAAGCATGCGGATAAGTTTTACACCGCCTGCTGTCGAGAGCGCGCTGCCACCGACCAAGGCTATTGTAATCAACACCGCAGGCGGCACCATGTCCACGCTTATAACTTGATATTGGAATCCAGCGGAACTGGCGAAGAACATACTATCCAATATAATATGATAGATATGTTGAATGTCGGTGAAGACAACTGCGATAATCACAAGGCTCGCAATTATCACGAAAATTGCCCTATGCTCCGCACTCGTAAAAATTCTCGCAATATGTATAAGTTTTCGATGCTTCAAAACATCCCAGATCAAAGCAATGTTCATTGACCCCAAAACGCACAAAATAGCTAATATAAAGGCAGCGCTGGGTGGGATGTAAAGCTGCAACGGCCCAGATTGGGGTGTTAATCCCCCAGTGCTCACGCCAGAAAGCGACAAACAAATCGCGTCAAATGCTGGTGCCCCGGCCAATGTCATTAGTATAAACCCGACGCAGGCAATCAAAATATAGACCCCCGCAACGAGACGCCCTATTGCAATTAGCTGACCAAACAACTCGCCTTCTTTTAAGGTGAACAAAAAAGATCGGTGCACGCCAGACCCCTTCAAATTTACCGCGGCCAAAACCACAATCGCAAACGTTGCAACACTCACGCCGCCAAACCATTGCAAAAGAGATCTCCAGAACAAAATAACCACAGGCAATTCACTTGGTTCAAGGCGTGTCGCTCCTGTTGTCGTTATGGCCGAGACACTTTCAAAATATGCGTCTAGGATTCCCATATTGGGTATCAAGAACTTAAACGGTAGGGCTAAAAAAACGGGTACGAATACCCAAAACAATATGACAAAAATGATGGCTTCAGCCTTTTTCTCTGGCGCATTTGTACCAGATGACAACATAACGAATAGCAAGCCAAAAACGCCGATCACGACACCTAATGATGCCATAACAATAGCACTGGAAACATCTTGACTTATTAGAGCTGTTAAGGCGGCCGATAAATAGAGTGCCGTACACAAAAAGACGGTACGACCCATCCAAAATAATATACGGTTTACAGACACTTAGTAAAAATCTGAACTAACGCGGAACATGCTTTCTATGTCCGCGAGTGCGGCTTTCTCTGCAAGCAAAATGACCCGATATCCTGGCTTTAAAACGAGATCGGGCGTGGGAAACATGACATTTGCCTCCGCAATAACAGCGCCTATAGCCGCGCCTTCGCCAACCGATATATCTCTTAAAGCTTTCCCGGCTAAAGGTGACGTATCCAATATTTCACCTTCAATAACCTCTGCCCCACCATGTTCGAGTGAATACACTTCCAATATTCGACCGCGTCTGACGTGACGTAGAATTGACGAAATCGTAGACGCTCTTGGATCGACAATCATGTCTATTCCAAGTTCAGGCTGCATATTTTGCATAGAGACTTCATTGATCAGACTAATTGTATTTGCCGCACCCAGTTTTTTGGCAAGAACAGCAGACAATATATTCGTGCTATCATTATCTGTCAGGCTTATCACCATTTGCGCATTTGATACGCCCGCCTCTTCTTGAATTGATGCGTCCATGGCATCCCCATTCAAGATTACGGTTCGGGTCAATAGCTCGGCGGCTTTTTCGGCGCGCTCTTTATTATGTTCGATAACTCGAACCCGCATCCCAGAGCTATTTTCCAAAGCACCTGCTACATAAGACCCGACACTGCCGCCCCCAATAATAACAATGTGTCGAGCTTTAGATTCTCTAACACCTAGGACCTCTAATAAACGTGTTGCATGGGCAGATTGCGTAACAATATAAGCGCGATCCCCGACCTCCAATGGATCATCGGGCGTTGGCGCAAATATCTCGCCATCCCTCTCAATCCCAACCACGGCCGCATGGAGGCCCGTAAATAAGTCGGGGATCTGGCGAATGGGTGTTTCAATAATTGGACAATCCGGTGAAATTTCGACACCTAGCAATTGAACCGCACCATCACCAAATGGAACAACGTTGAATGCACCAGGCGTATTTAATCGCCGCAATATAGCTTTGCCGATCTCAATTTCAGGAGAGATAATAATGTCAATCGGCATATTTTCTCTCGAATAAAGATCATTCCATTGGTTATCTAGATAGCTTTGTGCTCTGACACGCGCGACCTTGGTCGGGACGTCAAAAAGCGAATGTGCGACCTGGCACGACATCATATTGACTTCATCGAAATAGGTAACGGCGATAATCATATCGCAATCACGCACACCAGCGCGCACTAATATGTCTGGATGACTGCCGTGACCCACAACGCCGCGAACGTCTAATTGGTTCGTTATGTCCCGAATCAACTCCGGAGAGGTATCAATGACAGTTACGGTATTTCGTTCAGCGGAGAGCTTTTCGGCCAATCCATAGCCAACTCGTCCTGCTCCACAGATGATAACACGCATCTCAGACCTTTATTCTCAATGGACTCAATCGTCCCGTCCCGCAGTCCCTAAACCTAGAGACTTCAGTTTTCGATGCAAGGCTGAACGCTCCATACCCACAAAACTAGCTGTGCGCGAAATATTCCCGCCAAATCTATCCACTTGAGCCTGTAAATACTCGCGTTCAAAATGCTCTCTGGCATCCCTTAAAGGCATAGCAATCACGCGATCATTATCACTCGAACCGCCGCCGCCTCGAACAACGGAAACCTCTTTTGGAAGGGTTTCTAAGGTAATCGGCTGACTAGGTTCTCCCGTTGCCAGTATGAGAAGTCTTTCAACATTGTTTCTCAATTGCCTAACGTTACCCGGCCAGTCATGAGCCTGTAATGCAGCCATGGCGTCTTCACCGATCTCTCGCGCGGGTAACCCTGTCGACGCCGCAAGGACCTCAATAAAATGCTCGACGAGCGCTGGTATGTCTTCACGCCGTTCTGATAGCTTTGGCACATGTAGAGGCATCACATTCAACCGGTGAAATAAATCCTCTCGAAACCGCCCAATTGAAACTTCTTTCATTAAATCACGTGACGAGCTGGTTATGACGCGTACATCTACCTGTACATTATCGACGCCGCCAATCCGATTAAATCTTTGCTCAACCAATAATCGCAGCAATTTTCCTTGCGTTTCCAATGGCATATCTGCGACTTCATCCAGGTAAAGCGTCCCATTATGTGCGCGTTCCAACAAACCTGTCATTTGCGGTTGCGAGGCGCCATTGGCCTCTACGCCGAATAATTCTGCGTCGACACGTTCAGGTACCATAGAAGCAGCATTAACGGCTTTAAAGGGCCCTTTGGATCGCTTCGATTGCGAATGTAAGAGGCGCGCCAGTAGCTCTTTTCCTGTTCCTGATTCACCCGTAATGAGCACACGGGAGTTCGTTGCGGCGATTTTTGAAATTTTTTGACGTAATTGCGTAACGAGTGCCGATGTCCCAATTAACTGATCTCCCCCAATCGTTTTCCCTCTCAACTCTTCATTTTCCTGTCTCAATCGGTAATTTTCCAAGGCACGAGTTGCGGTCACGATGAGTTTTTCAGCTTTGAACGGCTTTACGATATAATCGAATGCACCCTTGCGAATTGCAGAAACCGCTGTTTCAACCGTGCCATGACCGGAAATAACGATGACGGGCATGTTGGGGCATCGCATTTTCAACTCAGACAATAATTCAATACCATCCATGTCCGAGCCTTTAAGCCAAACATCTAAAACGACAAGATCAGGCTTTCGAGATTTCACGGCGTTCAAGGCCTCACTTGATGTGGCCGCCTCTCTGACCTCATAGCCCTCATCTTCCAATATTCCGGAAATCATCGCCCGAATATCAGCTTCATCCTCTACAATAAGAACATCCGATGTCATGACACCTCACTTTTTGAACTGACTGGGGGGTTTTTAATATTTGACTCATTATTAAAAAATCTCGGAAGGACAATTGTGACTTGCGCGCCATCACCAGAACTTAATTTTTCGAGTTTGAGTGCGCCCTTATGGTCTTCAATAATACGTTTTACGATAGCGAGGCCTAGACCGGTTCCTGTTTCACGGGTTGTCACATAAGGTTCCATTAGTCGGTCTGTATCTTTGACTGGCCACCCCGGTCCATTGTCAGAGAAAATAAGTGTATAATCTTCAGCACTCGCTCGTATAATTACATTAACCGCTCCGCGAAAATGGCCGGATGAATTAGACTCTACTTTTCTTTGCACGGCCTGAGCTGCGTTCTTAAGCACATTTGTAAAGGCTTGCGACAAAAGACGCGTATCACCTTCCACAATCGCTTCGCCGGGCCACGTTTCGTTTTCCTGAAACTCAACTTCTGGAAAAGACACGCCTTGAGCAAAGAGGGATTCCTTGAGCAATTTAATAACGTCCGTTGGCTCGAGATCAGGCGTTGGCATTCGAGCAAAGGCGGAAAATTCATTGACCATTTGCTCAAGACTACCGACTTGCCGAATAATGGTCTGCGTGCATTTGTCAAAAGTATCTCGATCTGTTTTAATTTGACCCGAATATTTGCGCGACAAGCGCTCGGCCGAGAGTTGAATTGGCGTAAGCGGGTTTTTAATTTCATGTGCAATTCGTCTCGCGACCTCTCGCCACGCTGAATGCCGTTGAGCTGATACAAGACGCGTCATATCGTCAAACGTTAAAACCCACCCCGTATCATTCCGAGCGCCTTGATAAGCCGAAACGTGCAAATCAAAAATTCTCGCTCCGTTTAAAACCTCCAATGTCACTTGGTTCTCAGATGTACCAGATATTGAGTCTCTTGCAGACGCAAAAACAGGAAAGAACTCGGACAATACTTTTTGAATAGGCTGCCCAATTAGTCCATTTCCTCTTTCCTCCAACAGTCTTTTTGCGGCATCATTTGTAAGTGTGATTTTTCCTTTTTGCGTAAGACCTATCACGCCCGCCCGAACGCCCGACAGCACGGCCTCTGAGAATTGTCGCCTTTGCTCAGACAAATCATGTTCGCGAACCAATTCATCTCTTTGGCTTTCTAGTTGTGATGTCATCCTGTTAAAGGCTGACCCCAAATCAGAAATTTCTCCCCATTCCCCAGTTACATTCACGCGCGCTGTCATATCCCCACCTCTGACTTGCTCTGCCGCATTCACCAAACCAGAAAGGGGATCTATAATTCGATTTGCTAACGTTAAGCCCAGCCAAATTGACGCCATCAGAATTAGAAGTGCGCTATCAATAAAGGTCAAAAAGAAAATCTGATTCATTCGAATTTGGTTTTCGTTAAAACGAGAAATTTGGCTCGTTGCGTTTTCAATGCCGGAGATTGATGACAATACTTGGTTTTCCGAGCGTAAAACCTGCCCAGCATATAGGTATGTGTTCGGGCTTTCTGAAAGTTTAGTCATCGCGATCAGGAAATTAATGTCCGAACGTTTTTGAAAGGCAATTTCTGATGTACCTAGATCGCTTAAGATTTCATATTCAGGTATTCTCAAATTCGGTGCATTTGGACTCTCCGCACGCGCCAAAATGAAACCGTCATCTCTAATTAAATATACGGCATCTAAATTTCGAGTTTGAGACTCTCTCAAAAGTTCAGCCGTAAAAGATATCCTAGAACCAAAATCAATATTTCGACTGCTAATGCCAAGGCGTAAATCTGAGAGATCTTGACCCAAATTCTCTAATTCTTGATTGACATAGCCATCTAGAATTTGCCTAGCCTCCTCCATATTTCCTCTGACACTCTCACCAAATAGTCCTGATAGGTTCTGGGACAATAGAGACGTCGAAAATACGCCAACCAATACGGCCGGCGTCAGAGCGGCGACGGAAAATATGAAAACAAAACGGCGATGTAGAAGAGGTGCGGCCTGTCCGCGAGACTTGTTAAAAACTAAAGTCCAAATTCGGTATCCAAGGTAAACAGCTAAAATAACAATAACGGCAAAATTATATCTCAGGATATCATAGGCTTGTTCAACACGACTTGGGTCGGCAGAGTAAGAAAACAGTGCCCCCACAATTGTGAGAGTAATCGACGCTATAAATAGAACCGCAAAAACTGTTGAACGAATAATTTTAGGCCCGCGCCCAATTATAGCACTCTCAATTTTTTTATTTCCGGTAACACCGAATGTGCCTGAATTAGACAATAGAGACTGTCCAGTCGCTTTACAAAAAAGAACTACTGTTGCAGCAATACACCAGTGTGACTAATAATCAACACATTATGTGATATTCAATGATTTCAATCTGGTCCGGAGCGTATTTCTGTGAATTCCTAATTTTTCTGCGGCTTTTGCACGGTTTCCTCCTGTCAACCTTAAGGCCTCGACAATTAACGGACGTTCGACCCAGGCCAAAGCTGTGACATAAGCAGATTCGTCATTTTCATTTTCTGTGTTGAGAAGCGTTCTACAAGATTCTTCGATCTTTTGCTCAAGAATATTCTTGTGAATATCGGCTTTCTCAATCGTTGGAAGATCTTTGTTGAATTCCTGCAAGACCATATTCGCAGTGATAATTTCATCTGAATATAAAACCGCCAAACGGCGCACGAGGTTTTCCAATTCTCTGACATTTCCGGTCCATTTGTGCCGGTGCAATATATCTAAGGCTTCACTATCAAACCGCCTTGATTGATTTGGAGAGGCTTGAATCAAAAAGGCCTCCGCAAGCTCATATGTATCTCGATCGCGATCAGCGAGATTAGGAATTTTTATCTCTGCGACATTAATTCGAAACAATAGATCATCTCGAAATGTCCCCTTTTCAACAAGCTCCCGCAAATCTCGTCTTGTTGCAGAAATAACTCGAGGACGTTTAATCGCCGGGATTAGCTCTGATTCATTCATGAACGCCAAAAGACGCTCTTGTTGCATACTCGAAAGCTCGCCAACCTCGTCAATATATATATCACCTCCATTCACTTTCTGGAGTGTTAGAGATGTATTTTCGAAATCCGTTGTACGCAGAAATGGACGATCTACTCTTGGGCCCCCGTCATGGAGAAGTCGAGCAACAAGATCTTTACCCGACCCCACAGCGCCTTGAATTAACACGGGTAAATTGCCCGCGGCAAACCGCGAAACAGCTCTAAACACCGGCTGCATAACCGCGCTTCTTCCAATCATTGGGAGGCGTTTGCTATCATTCTTTTGTCGTATCTTACGCGGATTAACGGATTGACCTGCCCGCTCAACAGCATTGGTAACAGCCTCGAGATCAAATGGCTTCGGAACATATTCGAAAACACGGTGCTGACCGGACTTGAGTGCTGTATTCACAGTATTATTGGCGCTTATAATTATAACCGGTAAATTCGGTCGTTCTCGGGATATATCGGGTAGTTTCTCGAAGACTTCACGCCCGCCCATCATCACGTCAGTTACGATAATATCACCTTGTCCAGCCTGGGCCCATTTCAAGAGCGTATCCGAATTATCGGTCGCTCTTACACTATGACCCGCGCGTGTAAGTGCCTTTGAGAGTACGAGCCTTACGCTGTCATCATCATCTGCGAGTAAAATCTCATACTTCATGTCACTACCTCTTCTGATAAGCGATTTTTGGGGGCCGGCAATAGAATTGTGAAAACGGTTCGTCCGGGAACTGATTGCACTTCGATAATCCCTTGGTGTGCAGCCGCCACCTTTGAAACAAAGGCAAGGCCTAGGCCCTGCCCCGCAGATTTTGTTGTAACAAAGGGCTGGAATATTTGCGTGATCATGTCTTGCGGAATACCCGGACCATCATCGATAATTCTAATTTGCATAGGGAGCTGTCTGGAAGATCGACTATTTCTGACACCGGACCGAAAAGATGTTTCGAGACGAATGGTCCCAAATTCGCCAACAGCCTCTGCGGCATTTTTAATCAAATTCAGTAAAGCCTGCATCAACGTATCCGGATCCCCATAGGCATGCGGAAGCGACGGATCATAACGCTCTTCAAAGATTATGTGCGGACTAGCAGATTGAATTACACGCCTCGCCTGCCTTAGGATTTCGTGGACATTCACGCTTTTAACCGCTTCGGGATCCGCATTTCCCAAGGTTTCCATTCTATCTGCTAAACGCCGTATTCGATCGATTTCGGAGCCAATCAATTCTATTAGTGACAATGACTCTTCGCTCTCAATATCTTCACGCAATAATTGGGCGGCCCCTTTTATCCCTGCCAGCGGGTTTTTGAGTTCATGGGCAATCATTCTACCCATACCGCTGACGACATGTCCCCCTAACCCATTTTGACGCGGTTGAGGCCCAACAAACCAAACAAGGAAGCCAATGCCTGCGGACGTAGAGTAAGCCGTCAAATGCGCATTGCAGGACTCGTCACTCCGCTTATTAGCCTTCACCGATACATGCCGAATTGTAATTGTCGCCTCTTGCGAACGGGACTTTGACGTTATTGCACGTGAGTCTGGATCGGTAACAATCACATCCCATATATGCTGACCTACCAGTTTTTGCGCACTCTGCCCCAACCACTCCATGGCCGCCTGATTAATCCAAAGAATATTATCTTCGTCATCCAAGCTAAAGAGTGGAAAAGGCCAGTCCTCAATAAGTGGCGCTAAATCTATCATGCCGCCACCTTTTGGGTTTGGATCGCTTCGCGCAACGCAAAGGCAACGTCTTCAGCATCCAGACTTTGACATATTCTTGCACGCAGTTTGCTTTCTTTTGCGACACCCGCTTCGTCGCAATAGGCTGCGAGATGTTTTCTCGCAAAACGAATGGCCTTTTTTTCAGGATAAAATGCAAGAATATCTTTGTAATGCGATACCGCTATTTCCGCCTTTTGACCTGAACTTAGCGAAGCATATGGGATTTGATCAACTTGGCTTGTAATCTCTAGAATATCCCAAGGCCGTCCCATAAGAGAGCGCCCAACCATCACGCCATCTGCACGTGAAAGCTCAATCGCTTTCAGAGCATCCGCGCCATCAAAGATATCCCCATTTACAAATACAGGTTTTTCAACAGCCTCCACCACATCTCGCACGGCGCCCCAGTCAGCCTCGCCTTTGTAAAATTGGCACCGCGTTCGCCCATGCACGACAAACATCTCAACGCCCACCCGTTCGGCCGACTTTGCAATCTCAGCGGCATTCAAGCTTTCATGATCCCAACCCAGTCGCATTTTTAAGGTCACCGGAACCGAAACGGCATTCACAACGGCTTCGATAATTTCCAAGGCCAATTTCGGCTCTTTCATCAATGCCGAACCTGATAATGCCCCCGTAACCTTCCTAGCGGGGCACCCCATATTTATATCAATAATATCCGCACCAGCATCTTCACAAAATTTTGCGCCTTCCGCCATCCAATGGGGATCCCGACCAACCAGTTGAATGGCAAGTGGTTTAATGGCGCCGTGACCCGAGGCTTTTGCGATATTTTCAGAATCCCCAGCGACCACTCTCTCGCTCGCAACCATTTCGGATACAACAAGACCTGGCGAAAACTGGCTCAGCAGTTTTCGAAAGGGTAAATCCGTCACCCCAGACATCGGAGCCACGAGCACGCGACTATTCAAGACATGCTTGCCGATTTGGATTGAGTCTGCCATTGATAGAGCCTTAAGCCGTTTTCTCAATCTGCACAATATTTCACCTAACCAGGACCCCAAAATGACACGTGACGCACTTATTTTAGTCGCTGCCGGACAAGGTAAACGTGCTGGGGGGGCTATTCCTAAACAATATCAGCGGATTAATGGCGAAGAACTCTTGTCTCTAACGATCAAAAATTGCCTAAATTGCCATGATTTCAAGAAAATTGTGATCGTCATTTCTAAAAATGACGGATTCGCGAAAAATATCCTTTTGCGTTTTGACGAACAGATCGAAACAACGACTGGCGGCGCAACACGCACAGATTCTGTGCTTGCAGGGCTTAAATACCTAAAATCTCACGCGATTGACCATGTCTATATCCATGATGCCGCCCGGCCATTCCTATCAAAATCAATTATCAAAGACCTTTCTGATGCTTTGAGTAGATTTCAGGCCGCTGCCCCTGCTTTGCCAATTGCCGATGCGTTGAAAACAATTGAGGGCGAACATGTTGATCGAAACAAACTTTGTCGCGTCCAAACCCCGCAAGCCTTTCAATATGAAGCGATCATCAAAGCCTTCGAAAATATTCAAACGGGCGAGTCACATGTTGACGATATTGCCGTTGCGAAACAATCTGGCCTGTCCATCACTTTCACAACTGGGCATGCTGACAATTTTAAGGTGACCTACCCCGAAGATTTCGCCAAAGCAGAGCGGATGAATGATAACGGCTATATTGCAACCGGTTCAGGTTTCGACGTTCACCAGTTTGAAGACGCGCCTGACACGCCACTTTGGTTATGTGGCGTGCCCATAGATTGTGGCTACACGTTAAAAGGCCACTCCGATGCCGATGCTGGTCTTCATGCCCTAACAGACGCTATATTAGGCGCGGCTTGTTTGGGCGATATAGGCGATCATTTTCCGCCCTCTGATTCGAAATGGAAAGGGGCGTCGAGCGATCAATTTTTGGATTTCTCAATCGATAAATTAACCGAGTTAGGTGGCGAGCTTCAGCATGTAGATGTCACCTTGATTTGTGAACAACCCAAAATAAAACCCCATCGCAACGCGATGAGACAACGCATAGCTGAGCTATGCAAGCTTTCCATTTCACGGGTCAGTGTAAAGGCAACAACAACCGAAGCATTAGGATTTACAGGTCGAAAAGAAGGCTTGGCGGCCCAAGCCATTGCAACTGTAAAATTCGATAAATGACACAAAAGCCCGCAACGCAAAATATGTTAAGAGAGATTTTTAGCCTATCTGCTGAAATCGTTAGCAAGGCTTCAAAAAAAGCTGTCACGATTGGAACCGCTGAAAGCTGTACGGGCGGATTGATCGGCGCGGCCATTACGGCAAGTGCTGGAAGTTCAGCCATTTTTAAGGGCGGTATTATCGCCTATGATAACGCCGTGAAAACTGATCTTTTGGGCGTTGATCCAGATATCATCAAAGAACACGGCGCGGTAAGCGAAATGACAGCCTGTCAGATGGCCCAAGGCACTTTAGAGAAACTTGAAATCGACATGGCTGTGTCCGTTACGGGTATTGCAGGACCTGGAGGCGGCACAGCAAACAAACCTGTCGGCACGGTTTGGATTGGACTCGCTATGAAAAATCAATGTTATGCCACGCATTACATATTTAGCGATTTGAACCGAAATAAAGTTAGAGACATGGCATGTTTAGAAAGCTTAAAAACCTTGCGCTCAAAGCTTGATAACGCCTTCTGACTTGAGCCCAAGGCGCGCTAACTCATCTTTGGTGTCATATGTTTTATCTCCAATATGTTTGAGGGTTTTACCCGCGCGTGTTTCGAACAAGTTCATAATATGATTTGCGGCTTTTCCAAATTTCTCTCTCAGTAAAAATTCAAGCGGCATGGCTTTCAAACGTACATCCACAGTTACATCAACAATCGTCGACCCATCCTCAATGGGATAAAACTTCCAAATATTTTGCAAGTCTTTTACCGCCCCACCCTTTTCGGCTTTTTTCACAGAAATTTCCATCGCATTCGGGTCAATTGAAATCTTAGAGCTAAAACTCTCTCGTAGCATTTTATAAGCTACGATCGCTTCAGCATCGAATTCTGTCTCAGATCTTTGTTTTGTAATCCGCAAGGCGGAGATAAGATCGATGAATTCTGGGTAAGTCTCAACATCAGCAACAAGCTCAAAAAGTTCATCCGCATTATGTCTAATACGGCGAATAATCCGTGTTGCAGGCATTATCTGGAATAACCTAGTTTTGCGTCACGCGCTGCACGTAATTGGGCAAAATCACTATCTGCATGATAAGAAGACCGGGTCAACGGACTCGCAGATACCATAAGAAACCCTTTTGCACGAGCAATTGTCTCATAGGATTTGAATTCTTCAGGTGTTACAAAGCGATCAATTTTTGCGTGTTTTCGAGTCGGCTGCAGATATTGTCCGATCGTTAAGAAATCGACGCCCGCAGACCGCATATCATCCATGACTTGCATGATCTCTTCTTTCGTTTCGCCAAGGCCAACCATGAGACCGGACTTTGTGAACTGAGATGGATCTCGGTCTTTGACTTTTTCCAATAATCGAAGCGAATGAAAATATCGAGCACCTGGACGAATTTTCAGATAGAGCCTCGGAACCGTTTCAAGATTGTGATTAAAAACATCAGCTTTAGCATCAATCACCATATTAGGTGCATCGCCTTTGCGCAGAAAATCCGGTGTTAAAATTTCGATTGTCGTTTTTGGTGACTGCTTTCGAATGGCTTGTATCACATCTACAAAATGCTGTGCCCCACCGTCGTCAAGATCATCACGATCAACCGATGTGATGACAACATGTTGTAAGTTCATCTCGGACACGGCTTCTGCGATCTTGGTGGGCTCATAAGCATCCACCTCTTGAGGCAGGCCCGTCGCCACATTGCAAAATGCGCAGGCCCGCGTGCAAACTTCGCCCAGGATCATAAAGGTCGCATGCGATTTTTCCCAACATTCTCCAATATTGGGACAGGCGGCTTCTTCACAAACTGTAACAAGACCCTTGTCTTTGACGATCTTGCGCGTTTCAGAATACCCTTTTGATGTTGGCGCCTTAACACGGATCCAAGAGGGCTTGCGCAAGACCTCAGTGTCCGGCCGGTTGGCCTTTTCTGGATGGCGAGGGCGTTGTTTATTCGCATTTGTATCAAGTAAAGTTGCCATAAACGCTAAATGGTCCGGTTGCGGCCATCTATCAAGACCTTTCCTCGGCTTATTTGACGGCTTTCCCGCAATTCTCATCTCCGTTTTTGCAAATCTGGCACATCAATTGAAACAGCTAGGGAATAAGGGGCACCACATCAAAATTCTCCTGCTGATTGCTTTGAAATACAGTTTAACCCCAAAAAGGGCATACGTTTTGCATGTTTTAACCTGATTGTGCCATTTTGCACGACATCAAGGATTAAAACGACGGCTATGTTACAAAAACTAAGACATAAAAGTACGACTTTTGAGATCACAGATGGTCACGATAATTTCTTCACCCCTCTGAGACTCTTATTCGCATCTCTCGTCGTAATTGGTCATGCCTTTGTGATTGTCCTTGGTGGGTCTGAGCACGAACCACATGTTTTTTACCATTATACGTTTAGCTACCTTGCCGTGAACATGTTCTTTATTGCGTCTGGGTTTTTGGTGACGAAATCCATGGTTTACAGAGGCGACTCGGCCAGCTTCTTATCAGCGAGGGCGTTGCGAATATTCCCTGCTCTGATCGTGCATGTTCTTTTCGTTATGTTGATTATCGGCCCATTGGCAACGAGCTTGCCTCTAAAAGAGTTCTTTTCCTCGCCGGACTGGTATCTTCAACCCCTATGGGTCTTGAGTTTTATTCAAACAGATATGGCTATGCCTGGAATATTTGAGACGAATGCCGAGCAGATAGGGTCAGGCCCTCTCTGGACCCTTCGCTATGAAGTTCTCGCCTATATCGGAACATTGGGTGTATTCGCTCTTGGATTCCTCAAGAAAAAATGGATGGTTTTAGCACAATTTGTTGGCCCTGCCATTGCCTGGATAAGCCTTCACACACTCGGCCTAACCGAGCATCTTCCTGCCACAATAAATGCTTTGCTTAGATTTGGCATAGCTTATGGCCTGGGAGCCGCAATTTACGCCTATCGAGATCGCCTTAATTTTGGCTGGGTCGGGATAGCCCTCGCTTTAATTGGCAGCTGGATACTCCGCGATACGCCTGTCTTAGAGGTCATGATGAACCTTGCTCTCGCTTGGCTTGTCTTCCGATTAGCTTACCTAAAGGCGCCCAAACTGAACTTTTTACAGAAACTTCCTGACTACTCTTATGGTATATATATTTACCATTGGGCCGTCTTACAGATGATGTTCTATTGGATGCCTAATCTCTCTGTGCTCGCACTCTTCTTGTTAGCCTTCGTGCCAACCGTCATACTCTCCGCATTAAGCTGGTATATTGTCGAAAAACCTATGCTGAATAGCAAAACCAAGTTTGCGAATTTCTTGCGGGATATTGGACCAAAGCCTCGTAAAAAAGTGGGGCAACTCCTCGCCGACTAAAGCCTTTAGCTAAAAGTGAATAGTCTTACCATAGGCGTCCAAGACAGCCTCATGCATCATTTCTGACAAGGTTGGATGCGGGAAAACGGTTTCCATCAGCTCATGCTCGGTCGTCTCTAGCTTTTGGGCAATTGTATAGCCTTGGATCAACTCTGTGACTTCCGTGCCAATCATATGCGCGCCTAATAGCTCACCCGTCTTTGCTTCGAATATCGTCTTAATAAGACCTTCTGGTTCTCCCAACGCAATGGCCTTGCCATTGCCGATATAAGGAAAACGTCCGACCTTAATGTCATAACCCGCATCTTTGGCTTGCGCCTCCGTATACCCAACAGAGGCTATTTGTGGATGGCAATAGGTACAGCCAGGGATCGCATTCGCATCGAGCGAGTGTGGATTTAATCCCGCAATCTTCTCGATACAGATAATGCCTTCATGCGAGGCTTTGTGCGCCAACCAAGGCGGCGTGGTAACATCGCCAATCGCGTATAATCCTGGAACCCCTGTAAAGCTGAAGTCATCCACCTGAATGAAACTTCGGTCAACTTTCACACCAAGCGCTTCCAAGCCCATATTTTCGGTATTGCCGACAATTCCAATAGCCAGGATTACGCGATCAAAATTCTGAGTATCCTCTTTACCATCTTGGGCAAGAATAGCGGTCACGCCATTCGACCCGGTTTTAATCGACTTGACTTGGGTCTTGGTCTTTATTGTCAGCCCCCGTTTTTCAAAGGCCTTTCTAGCCAATTTTGAAATTTCCGCATCTTCAGCAGGTAAAATACGGTCAACCATTTCGACTACAGTTGTATTCGCGCCAAATGCGGAGAAGAAGCTAGCAAATTCCATGCCGATGGCACCAGATCCGATGACAAGTAATCGCTCCGGTATAGTATCCGGTGTCATCGCTTCTCGAGCCGTCCAAATATACTTTCCATCAGGTTCCAGACCGGCTTGTGGGATCGTTCGAGCCCGCGCACCTGAGGCTAAGATGACATGTTTGGCACTATAGGCTTTACCGTCGACCTTTACTTTTGGTGCAAGTTTTCCAGCTTCAAGAGTCGCGAAGCCGGCAATAACTGTTACCTTGTTTTTCTTCATCAGGTGGTTAATTCCACCGGATAATTGCCCCGCTATTGAACGCGAGCGCTGTACGATTTTTTTGAGATCAAAGCCAGGCGTCGCACTTAGCCCATAGGCATCCGCATGTTGCATGTTGTGATACACTTCTGCAGATCGAAGCAGAGCTTTGGTTGGGATACATCCCCAATTTAAACACACGCCACCCAGATCTGCTTTTTCGACAATGGCCGTCTTAAACCCGAGTTGCGACGCTCTAATTGCCGTCACATAGCCTCCGGGGCCTGAACCAATTACAATAACGTCAAACGATGTTTCGGACATGAAATAACTCTCCGCTTAGTCGGAGAGCTTATGGCCCAAAGTGCTTCGTCTTTGAACCTTTAATTCAAAAAATTACTGCACAGACTGCAGTTTTAGTCTGTTTTTCTCATCTCGTGTAGCCATGAGCATTGTAATGATTTCGAGACGTATAGGAGCACGAAGCTCTTCAATCTCGATCTCATCCATAACAGCAAAGGCCGCCTTTGTTTTTCCAGATCTCGCAAGGTGCACACCTATTCGCGCACGTGCGGTATCTCGTAATTCTGGAGAGGAAAGGTCGGCGAGTATATCAGCTGCCTTCCCAGACTTATCGTGATCTAAGACATAGTCCAATATTTCCAAGATCGCTTCGTCTCGCATATCAACAATTTCAATTTTTCGGGCTTCGCCGAGAATAAAATCAACATTGGCTTCCTTGCTACTGGTCGGCTTCCTATCTGACCTCATATTTCGGTCAAAAACCGCCCCATCCATCATCTTTTCTGATGTCGAGCTATCGTGTCCGGAAGAATATGTTTTACTTGAGCCCATATTTTCGTCCGCTTTCATCTCAACGGGTGCAGGCATATCCTGAGATTGATCGGCCCCATCAGCATAAGTTGTACTCGATCCAGGATCGGTATTAGTCGTGGACCAGCGAACTTGCGGCCCGTCCGGATGTGTTACGGATCTTTGTCTTTGTGATTCTTCTGGGCGCGTTGCAGACCCGTGAGCTTGTGGTTCTTCTGAATGTGTTGCGGAACCGTGGTCTTGTGGCTCCTCTGAATGTGATGTGGAACCGTGACCCTGTGGCTCCTTCGAGACATCTGTGGCTTCATTCTCAGCATCATGATGTGAATCAGACTTACTCTCCGATTTCAAATAATGATCCAACCACTTCTTCTTTGGTGGGTCTTCGGTCTCTGCCAGCTCAGACGCGTCCACATTGTTTGCACTATCGGAACTTTCAACTAACGTATTAATTTCGTGATCTTTTTTATCGAGATCGCCACCGGCTGACTTAAGGGTCATAACCGTACCAGATCCTGCAATTGGTT
The DNA here is from genome assembly GCA_964425355.1 of uncultured Algimonas sp. Taxonomy (GTDB): domain Bacteria; phylum Pseudomonadota; class Alphaproteobacteria; order Caulobacterales; family Maricaulaceae; genus Litorimonas. Next base: position 35,755 of record CAYRMO010000005.1, read on the forward strand.
GATCTGGATTTAACGTTTCTAGCTCAGCGGTCTCGACGCCTTCTGCCGTCTCAATCTCCCCACCTGCGAGTTCTGTCGCGTCTATTTCAACCCGCTCGGCTTCAGTTTTTTGGTCATCCACAATGGCGCCCTCAGTTCCAAAATATACAATGGAACCGGCCATAACTGAAAGTAATCCACCGGTGAATAAGGCTTTCATCAACATAGTTAACTCCTTAACAAGGGGTTACTATATCACGGATGAACAATAATCGCCAATCCCGCTCTCTTTAGAGGCGAGTGAAGTGTTATCGGCAATCCACCATTAAAGCATCATTGTAATGGGCGTTTCGATATAGCGCTTAAAGACGCCTAACCACTCCGCACCTAAAGCCCCGTCCACAACGCGATGATCGCATGTTAAAGTAACCGTCATAACGGTGGCGACCGCAAGCTCACCATCTTTTACAACTGGGCGCGGCTTACCCGCGCCAACAGATAAGATCATACCATGTGGTTCATTGATAATGGATCCAAAGGATTTGATACCCATCATGCCCAAATTTGAGATTGAAAATGTGCCACCTTGATATTCCTGAGGCTTTAGCTTCTTCTCTCTCGCCCGTCCGGCAAGATCTTTCATTTCCACAGATATGGTCGAAAGGCCCTTATTTTCGGCTTCACGAACAATTGGGGTAATCAACCCACCGTCAATCGCAACAGCTACCGCAACATCTGCATGTTTATGATAGGCAATGCCATCAGGCGTGTAGCTCGCATTCGCAGCCGGAACATGTTTAAGGGCCAAAGCACAAGCGCGGATGAGCATATCATTCACGCTAACTTTTACGCCTTCTGGCGCTTGCGCATTCAGTTCCTTCCGCAAAGCCAATAAAGAGTCGATTTCGCAATCCACCAGGAGCGGGAAATCCGGTACATTGTTATTGGACTCTGATAGGCGTTTCGCGATTACGCGACGCATACCATCCAGCGGCTCGAGGTCATATGAGCCAGGCTCAATACCCATTTTGGAAAGATATTCGGCCCCACCTGATCGAACAGCACCGACCTCGGTGGATTGTACGGTCCCCGGCGAGGTCGAGGTCGCTGCAGCGCTTGACGCGGGACTTGCCGTAGCCGGCGAATAAGCATCAATATCCGCCTTTACAATCCGACCATTCGGGCCTGATCCAGATAGATCTGCCAGATCTATACCGGCTTCTTTCGCCAAACGTTTGGCAAGGGGAGAAGCTTTAATGCGGTTCCCGTTACTATGCGATGACGAGGCCTCATTTTTCGCCGGAGCCGTTTGCTTTGGCGCGGGTGCCACAGCAACTGGCGCCGGTGCCGGATCGGCAGCTACTGATGCGCCGCCGCCAACTATATAGCCCTCAAGCGCACTCTCATCTTCATCTTCTTCGAGCAAAATAGCGATTGGCGCATTGACTTTGACACCCTCTGTCCCGGCGACCACGAGAATTTTTGCGATTTTCCCTTCGTCGACGGCCTCAACTTCCATCGTGGCCTTATCGGTTTCGATTTCGGCCATAACATCACCAGAGGCAACCAGGTCCCCCTCAGAGATCAACCACTTAGACAATGTGCCCTCTTCCATCGTGGGCGACAAAGCGGGCATCAGGATTTCAATAGGCATAACTTAATCCTTGTAACACGCACGTCTGGCCGCGGCGACAACATCTTCTGTGCCCGGCAAGCTCATCGCTTCCAGATTGGCCGCATAGGGAAGCGGCACATCGGCCTGGAAAACACGTTCCGGTGGCGCGTCCAGATAATCAAATGCGTCTTTAACGACAACGGCCGCGATTTCTGCCCCAATTCCGTGCTGTCCCCAGCCTTCTTCGGCACAGACAAGACGATTTGTCTTTTTCACACTTTCAATCACCGTATCCGTATCGAGAGGTCGCAATGTGCGAAGGTCAACGATCTCCGCGTCAATGCCTTCACCTGCCAAAATTTCGGCGGCTTCAAGGGAACGACCCACCATACGGCTATGGGCAACGATTGTGACATCCGCACCGACGCGGCGGATCTTGGCTTTGCCGATTGGAATCAGGAAATCATCCATATCCGGCACGTCAAAACTCTCACCATAAAGAAGTTCATGCTCAAGGAAGACAACCGGGTTAGGATCACGAATGGCAGATTTCAAAAGCCCCTTTGCGTCTGCCGCATCATAGGGGGCGATAACTTTGAGGCCCGGTACATGCGCATACCAACTTGAATAATCCTGCGAATGCTGGGCTCCGACACGTGACGCAGCGCCATTAGGCCCCCGAAAAACGATTGGGCAACGCATTTGTCCACCAGACATATAAAGCGTCTTGGCCGCAGAATTGATAATATGATCAATAGCTTGCATAGCAAAGTTAAATGTCATGAATTCTACAATTGGTCTTAGACCACCCATAGCCGCGCCGACACCAATACCGGCAAATCCATATTCTGTAATTGGCGTATCAACGACGCGTCGTGACCCGAATTCCTGAAACAGTTCACGTGTAACTTTATAAGCCCCCTGATATTCGGCGACTTCTTCGCCCATAACAAATACGGTTTCATCGCGACGCATTTCTTCTGCCATTGCATCGCGCAATGCGTCCCGGATTGTCGTTTCAACCAAACGTATATTGGTCGGAATATCGGGATCATTTGCAATTTTCGAAGCCGCAGGCGCTGCATGAGACATTGCAGGCGCTGTATCAGTTTTTGCTGGTTCAGGCGTTGCGGAGCTTGCAGCTGATTGTCCGGGCGTTTTCAAATCCGACGCGGTTTCTCCATCCTCTAAAAGCTGCAGGATAACGGTTCCAACTTTCACATTATCGGTTCCGGCGGAAATGATAATTTTACCGACAACACCTTCATCAATGGACTCAACTTCCATTGTCGCCTTATCGGTTTCAATTTCAGCCAAAATATCGCCAGAGGTAACTTCGTCTCCCTCTTTCACAAGCCATTTGGACAAGGTGCCCTCTTCCATGGTTGGAGACAAGGCGGGCATTTTAATATCTATAGCCATCAGGCACAGTCCTTTTTCGGGAATTGCGGCGTGACGGGATTACCGTCAGCATCAAACGGAATTGCAAATGAAAAGGCGTCGGGTGTCGAGCCATTTTCGCGTATTAAATCTAATTTCAACCTGGCTTCATCCAGATCTGGAATATGGTCGTCTTCTACCCACCACAAAACCATATGTTGGCGCGGGATGGGATCAAACCAATCGCTTTTATCCTTCATGACCTTGCTATGGGCGGTCTTGTAAACAAAATTAAAGAGGCTCTCAATATCGGCCCAGACGCTCATATTTACAAGAGTCATGGGACCTTGCCCTTCCATTCGCAGAGATAATGCGCCGTCCTCTGGGCCGTCATCAATGAGGCGCCAGATAAAACCGGGCGCCGTATCGGCAAGGGCGTTTATCAGGTCAATCCGGTCTGTAAACCCGGCCATTTCTGGCTGGTGCGTTTCAAACCGTGCATCGGCGATATTGAGTTGGGCAAGCTGCATCCTAGGGTTCAACCGGAAGCAGAACATCCGTCCAAAGCTCTTTTGGATCGGGCTCAGGGCTTTCAAGCGAGAATTCAGCGGCGTCTTTGACGATGTCTTTGATCTCTTTATCAATGGCCTTCAGATCAGCTTCATCTGCCCATTTCTTTTCAAATAGACGGGCCCGGACCCAATCAATTGGATCGCGCTCTGATCGTGTCTTAGTGACCTCATCGCGAGATCTGTATTTCGCTGGATCGGACATGGAATGACCGCGGTAACGATAGGTCTTCATCTCAAGGATCATGGGCCCTTTGCCATCCCGCGCATGCTTAATGGCTTTAGCTGCAGCGTCCCGAACCTCTAAGACATTCATTCCGTCAACTTGAAGCCCCTCGATCTCAAAACTGCTTCCGCGCTTAAATAGCTCAGTTTCAGCGGAAGATCGCTCGACAGAGGTTCCCATTGCATATTGATTGTTTTCAATCACAAAGACCACGGGAAGATCCCAAAGCTTTGCCATATTGAAGGTTTCATAGACTTGACCTTGGTTAGACGCACCATCACCAAAGAAGGCCAGGCTAACAGAGCCATTACCCAGATACTTATTCGCAAAACCGAGTCCGGCGCCAATTGGAACTTGCGCCCCTACAATACCATGCCCACCGTAAAAGTGCTTCTCCGTGCTAAACATATGCATGGAACCGCCCTTGCCGCGCGAATATCCACCCTCGCGACCTGTTAGCTCGGCCATAACGCCACGTGATGACATTCCACAAGCTAGCATATGACCATGATCTCGGTAGCCTGTGATCATTTGGTCACCATCTTTCATGGCAGCGCGACATCCCGTGACAACCGCTTCCTGTCCTATATAGAGATGACAGAAGCCGGCAATCTGTCCCATGCCGTAAAGCTGCCCGGCCTTTTCTTCAAATCGACGAATAAGAAGCATTTCCCGGTAATAGCCGAGCAATTCCTCTTTGGTTGTCTTTTGCGTCGGTTTTTTCCGTGTCGATGGTTTCTTTGCCATAACTTGACCTTTATTTCATATACGAAATAATTACTCTATTCGCTCGGCAGTACTTTCGTAAATCCGGCCCTATGGGTCAAGCCAAATCGTCATTTCTTTCGTATCCGAAATGAACAATTTTTGACGAGAGATAACATCGAGACTATCTAGGTCCAACTCTTGATTGCTCAAGGCATCGACTCGTGATTTCAAAGCTTCATGTTGGGCTTGTTTATCCTGCAATGTTACAGACAAATGCTCCGCATCACTTGAATAACGCATCCAAGACAAAAGGCCTTGCGATCCTGAAAAGGCGTGAAAAGCAAGATAGAGGTACAACCCAATTAAACCCAGAATCGGGCCTTGCCGTTTAACATCGATATGGGGGAGACGCCGCATAAAACTGTCTCCCAAAACATGGTTAGGTAAAGGTTAATTTATGAACCTTTTGGAAGCACAGAACGGCCCGCATAATGCGCCATTTCACCCAATTGCTCTTCAATGCGGAGTAATTGGTTATATTTCGCCAATCGGTCAGAGCGCGCGAGACTACCTGTCTTGATTTGTCCACAATTCGTCGCGACAGCGAGATCGGCAATTGTTGTATCGGACGTTTCACCGGAACGGTGAGACATAACGGCCGTAAATCCAGCCCGATGCGCCATGTCAACGGCATCAAGTGTCTCTGATAAAGTCCCGATTTGATTGACTTTTACGAGAATTGAATTGGCTGCGGATCTCTCAATCCCTGTCTTTAGACGTTTCGGGTTCGTCACGAATAAATCATCACCTACCAGCTGACAGTTTCCGCCAATTTTTGCATTAAGCGCAATCCAGCCATCCCAGTCATCTTCTCCCATACCGTCTTCGATCGATACAATAGGATAATCATCGACAAGCGCGGCAAGAAAATCGACAAATTCATCAGACGAGAGTGATTTCCCCTCACCTTTCAGTTCATATTTCCCGCCTTCGTAAAATTCGGTAGAGGCAACGTCTAGCGCCAGGAAGACATCTTTTCCGGCCTTATAGCCCGCGCCGTCAATCGCTGCGAGAATGTAATCAAGTGCCTCACGCGTTCCGGCAAGGTTAGGCGCAAATCCGCCCTCATCACCTACATTGGTATTGTGTCCATCGGCTTTGAGCTTGCCTTTCAAGGCATGGAAAATCTCTGCACCACATCTCAACCCCTCTGAAAAACTCGCGGCCCCAACTGGCATGACCATAAATTCCTGAATGTCGATCGGGTTATCCGCATGCTCGCCGCCATTAATGATATTCATCATCGGAACCGGCAGGACATGTGCATTCGCCCCCCCTACCGAGCGATAAAGCGGCACTTGTTTGGAATCTGCGACGGCTTTTGCAAGGGCGAGTGAGACGCCCAACATAGCATTTGCGCCTAATCGACCTTTATTCTCGGTTCCATCAAGCGCAATAAGAATAGCATCAATACCCCGCTGATTTTCAGCATCGAGACCTTCGATCTCATCCGCAATTTCAGTGTTCACATTGAGAACGGCTTTGCGGACACCTTTCCCGAGATAACGGGATTTGTCTCCATCGCGAAGTTCAACCGCTTCATGCGCACCGGTCGAGGCACCTGAAGGCACGGCAGCGCGTCCAAAGCCACCATCACTTAACGTGACGTCTACTTCGAGCGTGGGGTTACCGCGACTATCCAGGATTTCCCTGGCGAAAACTGTTTCGATTTCAACCATGGGAGGCTCCTATTTTGCTTGTAAAAACTAGTCTTTAGGTGTCAGAACCTGACGACCCTTATACATACCTGTCTTCAAGTCGATATGGTGCTGGCGGCGCAGCTCACCGCTATCTTTATCTTCAACGTAATTTGTTGCCGTCAAAGCATCATGCGCACGACGCATGCCGCGGCGCGAGTTCGAAATCTTGGACTTAGGGACAGCCATCGGGGCCTCCATTCTTCATCAAAAAAGCGACTCCCATTGGAAAGGGGCCGCATCAATTGCGCGCTACCTAGTCCCAGATAGTCTGATATGCAAGATATTTATCAGGAGAAAGCTCAATTTTTCACGCAAAAATACTTAAACGTCGACAGACACGCCACCTCATCAATGCCGGTTTGAAATCTAGAGGGCCTAAATAGCGGCTTTGATGGCCTCCAACGCAGCCTCAGCATTCTCTGGTTGGCTACCTCCAGCCTGTGCCATACCTGCTTTTCCGCCGCCGCGCCCACCAACTTTAGCGGCTCCAATATTAACAAGATCATTGGCCGAGTAGCTAGACTGAATATCGTCTGAAACAGCGACTATCACGGCGACTTTTCCACCATCTCGCGCTGCAAACGCTACAATTCCAGACCCCAATTGGGCGATCTGTTCATTCGTCATACCGCGTAAGTCCTTACCAGACACACCATCAAGAACGCGGGCTATCACCTTAATTCCATTGATTTCTTCGGGTCCAGAAGCCCCACCTCCGCCACCCAGAGCCAGTTGTTTCCTGGCCTCAGACAAATCCTTTTCAAGCTGTTTTCGCTCTGCCATCAAAGCTTCAATTCTGGATGGAACATCTTGGGGCTTTGATTTGAATATATCGGCTGCTTGGCGCGTAATCCCTGCCTGTGCCTCAAGATATTGACGTGCCGCCTCACCTGTTACGCCTTCGACACGTCGAATACCTGCAGCCACAGCACCCTCACTGGTGATTTTGAACAAGGCAATATCACCTGTGCGTTCAACATGTGTCCCGCCGCAAAGTTCAATTGAATAAGGCTTGTCACTATCATCTAATGGCTCACCTAAAGATAAAACTCGGACCTCATCGCCATATTTCTCTCCGAATAATGCAACCGCTCCCGCTGCAATCGCAGCCTCCGGTTCCATGACCCTAGTTTGGGCGGGGTTATTTTGTTGAATTACCTCATTCACCTCGGCCTCAACACGGGCAAGCTCATCGCGACTAATGGCGCTAGGATGGCTGATATCGAATCGAATACGTTCGCCGTCCACCATCTGACCCTTTTGCGCAACATGATCGCCAAGAACCCGACGCAGCGCTTCATGCAAGAGATGGGCGCCTGAGTGATTTCGCTTGGTGCGTTCGCGATTATCCGTATCTACAACCAGATTGGCAATATCGCCCAGGCTGACCTGGCCCATTAATGTTCCGATATGAGCATGCAAATCTCCGGCGCGTTTCTGCACGTCAGAAATCTCGATGCGCGCCCCATTTTCGAATGTTGCAACACCCTTATCCCCGGCCTGACCCCCAGATTCTGCGTAAAATGGCGTTTCTTTGGTAATGAAAACAATATCCCCATCAGATGCCGTTTCGACAGACGCATCATTTTGCACGAGGCTCAGCACCGACTGCTGCCCTGTGAGATCATCATAACCATTAAAATCTGTCGCGCCATGCGCTTCCCGAATTGATTTAAAGAGATCATCGCCAGCACCGCCCGAAAATTTGCCCCCATCGGCCTTTGACATTTCGCGCTGTTCAGCCATTGCCGCATCAAACCCATCTGTGTCGACCTCTATTCCCTTTGCGCGCAAGGCATCTTGGGTCAGGTCGAGCGGGAAGCCATAAGTGTCATAAAGGGTGAAAGCTGTTCTACCATCCAGCTTGTCACCCGCACTCAGATTAATCGTTGCATCCTCGAGAAGCGCCGTCCCGCGGCCTAATGTTCTGCGGAACCGGATTTCTTCTTGCTCAAAAACGGATTGAATATTGGCTTGCGCACGACCTAACTCACCATAAGCCGCCCCCATTTCCTCGACCAATGTCGGAACGAGCCGGTGCATGAGCGGGTCTTTTGCTCCCAAAATATGGGCATGGCGCATGGCGCGGCGCATGATCCGGCGCAAGACATAACCGCGCCCTTCATTAGAAGGCGACACACCATCGGCCATAAGGAAAGCGCAACTCCGCAAATGGTCCGCAATGACGCGGTGACTAAATTTCGCTTCACCATCAGCCTTGACCCCCGTCAATTCGACTGAGGCATTGATCAGCGTTTTAAACAAATCAATATCGTAATTATCGTGCTCGCCCTGCAATATAGCTGCAATACGCTCAAGGCCCATACCCGTATCGATTGACGGTTTAGGTAACGCATTTTCCGTTCCATCCGCGTGACGCTCAAACTGCATGAAAACGAGGTTCCATATCTCGATGAAACGATCGCCGTCCTCGTCAGGCGAGCCTGGAGGTCCGCCAGCCACATTCGGCCCGTGGTCATAAAATATCTCTGAACACGGTCCGCAAGGCCCTGTATCGCCCATGGCCCAGAAATTGTCCGAGGTCGGAATACGAATGATCTTGTCATCTGGCAGACCGGCTATCTTTTTCCAAAGATCAAAGGCATCGTCATCTGTGTGATAAACCGTTACAAGTAGCTTATCTTTGGACAGGCCAAAATCTTTGGTGATCAAATTCCAGGCGGCTTCAATGGCACCGGCTTTAAAATAGTCACCAAAGCTAAAATTTCCCAACATTTCAAAAAACGTATGGTGGCGGGCCGTATAGCCAACATTATCCAAATCGTTATGTTTGCCACCAGCTCTTACACATTTCTGGGAGGTGACCGCGCGCGGATATTCGGGGGTTAACGCGCCCGTAAAATAGTCTTTAAACTGCACCATACCTGCATTGACAAATAGCAAAGTCGGATCATCTTTGGGCACAAGAGGAGAGCTCGGCGCAATCACATGTGACTGACCCTCAAAATATTTCAAAAACTGCGAACGTAAATCAGCTAACGAAGTCATAGAATATGTCCATAATGTGGATAGCTGATATAGAAAGAGCGCCTGACAGTGCCAAGCGCTCTTTTAAACTTAAATGTGACTTCTTGGGCACATCAAGCTGATTTTTGCTCTGACAGACCTTTAAAAAACCCGTCTAAGCCCCAAAAACCGGTTTTATGCCCCTAAGCCGAGCTGAGTTAGATCACCATCATCTTCATTTTGCTCGGATGTTGGCATTAATAGCTCATCTTCAATCAAACCTTCATTCATGCGAATGCGGCGTTCAATATCATTCGCGATTTCAGGATGATCTAGCAAGAACTTGCGTACATTTTCGCGCCCTTGGCCAATTCGCTCTTCGCCATAAGAATACCAGGATCCTGATTTTTCGACAACTTCGGCTTTAACGCCTAGATCAATAAGCTCACCAGTCTTGGAAATACCCTCGCCATACATGATATCGAATTCGACTTGACGGAAAGGTGGAGCGACTTTGTTTTTAACGACCTTTACACGGGTCTGGTTGCCAATAACTTCATCACGATATTTGATGGCACCAACGCGGCGAATATCAAGACGCACAGAGGAATAAAACTTAAGCGCATTTCCGCCTGTTGTGGTTTCAGGCGAGCCATACATAACGCCGATTTTCATCCGGATCTGGTTGATGAAGATCACCATACAGCCCGATTTGGAAATAGAGCCTGTCAATTTACGTAAAGCTTGGCTCATAAGACGGGCTTGTAGACCCGGCAAGCTATCGCCCATATCGCCCTCAAGCTCGGCCCGTGGCGTCAGAGCTGCAACAGAGTCGATGACCAGAATATCAACCGCACCGGAGCGAACCAGCGTGTCGGCAATTTCCAAAGCCTGCTCACCCGTATCAGGTTGCGCAATCAATAACTCATTCACATCAACGCCAAGCTTGGCCGCATAAACCGGATCAAGGGCATGTTCGGCATCAATAAAGGCCGCCACGCCACCGCCTTTTTGACATTCCGCAATCGCATGTAATGTCAGTGTCGTTTTACCTGAGCTCTCAGGTCCGTAAATTTCAATCACACGCCCTTTGGGTAGGCCACCTATACCCAAAGCAATATCAAGCCCTAAAGAGCCCGTGGAGATCGCCTCCACATCCATTGTTGATTTATCACCCAGTTTCATGACCGAATTTTTGCCAAAGGCACGATCAATTTGAGATAATGCAGCATCCAAAGCTGCGCTCTTATTTTTATCTGTCGCTTTTTCTACGACCTTAAGAGGTGTGGTGTTCCTCGCCATGAGATTAACTCCGATATATCCGCCGGAGCCCTTCGACGAATTATAAAGTTACGGCTGTGATCGGACTGCCGTTTCCACTTATGTTTCATATTTGTTCTCATCAGTCAAATAAAAAGAACAAAAAAAGAACAATTATTATTTTCTATGTAATTCAATAGCATAGATCATATCGCTGCTCCAATTTCAGATTTCACCTTCTCGGCCAGCTCCGCAAAGGTGAACGGTTTAGGCAAGAAGGTCACATCGGGTTCTTCTGACAAGAGCTCTGAAAACTCTTCTTCAGCATAGCCAGAAATGAAAACAATGCGCGTATCTCGTAACATCTCCCGACCGGCCCGCAATAATCCAGGGCCGTCAAGCCCTGGCATAACAACATCTGATATCATCAGATCAAAAGACATCTCACTCTCTTCAAGGATTTCCAAAGCCTCCTCACCGTCTTCAGCTTCAATAACCGTATAGCCTTTTTTACGCAGAGCCTTTGCCGCGATACCGCGCACAGAAGCCTCATCTTCCACGAATAATATATGTCCTTGCCCTGCCAGATCCGCTGGTTTGCGCGTAACAACTTGTTTTGGCGCGCCAAGACTTGGTGCCTCAGACTCGTCTTGGGCGATGGCTACCCCCGCTGCAGGCAGATAGATTGAAAAAGCAGTGCCCTCACCCAAAACTGAATCGACGCTCAGATGACCGCCAGTTTGCTGAACAATACCGTAAACCGTAGCTAGCCCCAAACCCGTGCCCTTGCCTTGTTCTTTGGTTGTAAAAAAGGGTTCGAATATTTTGGCTTTGACGTCCTCAGACATGCCTGTTCCCGTATCTTCAACGCGAATGACCACAAAGTCGTCACCCGATAGTGTCGTCAAGGTCTCTTTGAGATTGGCATCCTCAATATCCGATAATTTCAAATGGTTTGAACTAATTGTAATGGTCCCGCCGCCCTGCGCCTCCATCGCATCGCGCGCATTCACACACAGATTCATTAGCACAGTATCGATTTGAGATTTATCCGCCATGACCGCCGGAAGACCACGCGCATGGACTAATTTAAGTTTTGCCCGCTCGCCTAAGGTTTGGCGTAGTGTCACAACCATATCTGAGAGTGTATCTGTCACATCTAAGCGTTCGGACCGGCGCGTTGCCTTTCTTGAGAAGGTCAATAGCTTTTTAACAAGCGATGCGGCCCTTGCACCTGTCGTATTAATGTTCTGCAACTCGGTATAGGATGGATCTCCAACGGGGTGGCGTTGCAAAAGTTCATCCGCGTTCAATCGAATAGCCGTCAATAGATTATTGAAATCATGTGCGACGCCCGCCGCCAATTGACCAATCGCCTGCATTTTCTGGCTCTGAACCAATTGATCTTCGAGCATTTTACGCGCGCTAATATTGACCAGATAGGCGAAACTATCTGTTGGGTTTTGTGTGTCACTCACCAAATAGATCGACACGGGTAAAGTTGCATCACCATCGACCCTCAACAAAGCATCAAAAGGAACATCAGGCGATATCTCCGAAATATCCCGATCAAAAAACCGTCTATGTGCGTCGTCACTTACAAAAAGCGAGTCAAAACGTGCCTCAATTGCATCTGAATTCCCGGACATTCTTTCAAACGCCGGGTTCACAGTTGTGATATTGGCCTCACCAATATGTTCGCCCGCCAATTTGAGCACCGCAATGGGGGCCGCGGCATATCCTTCTCCAATCGAGTTGATTGCCGGCGACTCTAGCTTATCACCTAGTTCTGGGGCTATTTTAGAATGTCCATATAACGCCAAACTCGCAACAACATCTCCAGAGTTCAGAGCGTGCCAATTGGCAACCATGACAATCGGACTTACGACGCCTTTTCGGGTAATCAGGCGCGTATCTGCACGAACCGTACGCCCTGGCTCCGCTTCACTCTCAAGCAATAAATTGGGATCTTCTATAAATTTTGAAATATGCTCGGCTTCATCCAAACCTTCGGCTCCAATCCATTGGAGTAAAATATCGTTATGGGCGAGCACATGTCCTTTTTGCGAGATCGTAACGAGTCCCACTGGCGCTTCCGACAACATGTCTCGACCATGCGTTCCAGACACTGAGACGGGTTTGACTTGCCAGAATGAATGCGAGCCTTCCAACTGGTTAACCTGTAAATGAAACCGTCGAATTCCATCGTTTTCGGTCAAAATATCAATATATTCTTCGGCTGTGTCCATCCCTTTTCGAAGATGATGCAAGCGGAAAATTGCGGCGGCCGCCTCATCCCCCCCTGTGGTAAAAAGCCGATCGACAATGGGCGGGACATCACCAATCGTCTCTGCCCCAAGATTTCTCGCCAAATCCTTATAAGCCGCATTCCCTTCGACAACCTGATTATCTTTCATGATTAGACAGGGAACATTATTGTTGAAAAACGCTGCGGAGAAAATCGACCTGTTTTGACTCACTTGAACATTGTCGCGTCTCCGGTGCCGTGCAAGTGAAACAAAACTCACCGCAAAAATTAGGCTTACAATGGCAACACCTGTCAGAATGATAAACCCATCGGAGTTCAAATTATCGCGCTGCAACCAAACGATAATAAGAGACCCAACCATCAGAGCAATTGATAGGAAAGCAGCCAATAGATACCAGATGACCGCTCGTGACGATGATGGCGCCAAGAGGTTTTTTCGCTCTAATTCCCGATTCAGGGAAAGCTCATTGCGAATCACTTCAGTCATTTGTTTACTTTAGACATGAAATAACAGTTTTAACCGTGCAAATATCATTGCAAACTAAAACTCTTAAAAAACACACAAAATTTCAAATCGGAAACTGACTTATATGAAACTCAAAGCCTTTCTTGCGAGCGCGTTTCTTCTGACCTCGCCATATATTTTAACGGGATGCTTCTCAAGCGGCTCCGATGTTCCCCAGCGCGCAGAGCTTATCAAAGCTGAGAGTGAACGTTTAAACGACTGGTTCGCGGACAGGTATGAAGAGCAATTGGCGCGCTCGCCGATGTCCCAAACCTTCCTCGGGATGACCGAAAATCAAGACAAACTTGATGATATTTCTCAAATCGCAATCGATGAAGACGCCGCCCTCGTTCAAAGTTGGGTCGAAGACCTTCGCCGAAATTTCGATATTGACCGACTGGATGAACAGGCACGACTGTCTTTCCGGCTATTTGAAGTCCAAAGTGAGCGAGAGCTTGCCACCCATGCCGTTGCGCAAAATGACTATGTTTTTACCCATATGTTTGGCCCGCATACAGATCTCCCAAGTTTCCTTATCAATTATCAGACTGTTGAATCTGTTGAGGATGCTAGGGCTTATATATCGCGCCTATATGGGGCGCAGGCTTATTTGGGTCAGGCTCAAGCGCGCACAGAAGCCCAATACCGAGCGGGCGTGTCCATGCCAAAATTCGTCTATGCGAATGTTTCGAGTGCCTCAAGAAATGTCATTTCGGGTGTACCATTTACGGAGGGCGAGGACAGCCCGCTTTGGGCTGACGTCAAAAGCAAATTTGGCAAATTAGATATACCGCAGAACCAGAAAAATGATCTTCTAGACCAAGCCCGCACCGCGCTCCTTACCTCATTACAGCCCAGTTATTTGTCCTTGATCAATATGTTTCAATCCCAAAATGACGGCGCGACGGCGGAAGACGGCGCTTGGAAACTTCCGAATGGGGAAGACTATTACAAGACGCGGTTGAAATTTTATACAACAACAGATCTCTCCGCAGACGAAATCCATGAAATCGGCCTGAGAGAAGTCGAACGTATCCAAAATGAAATGCAAGAGATTATGGACCGGGTTGGGTTTGAAGGCAGCCTTCAAGACTTTTTCACCTTTCTTCGGACCGATGAGCAATTTATCTTTCCAAATACGGACGACGGTCGAAACGCCTATAAATCCGAAGCCACAGCCATTATTGACGATATGCGCGGGCGCCTCGATACGCTTTTCATCACAAAACCCAAAGCCGATATGGTCGTAAAACAGGTCGAACCTTTTCGCGAAGACACAGCCTTTGGCGCCTTTTATAATTCACCCGCTCTGGATGGATCAAGACCTGGCACCTACTATATAAATCTGAAGAAAATGGAGGATCAGCCCAAATTCTTGATGCAAGCCCTTGCCTATCATGAGGGAATTCCCGGACACCATATGCAAATTGCAATCAGCCAAGAACTTGAAGACCTCCCGAAATTCAGAACGCTGGGCAGTCACACGCCCTTTGTCGAAGGTTGGGCCCTTTATTCAGAAGCCCTGCCCAAGGAGCTGGGTCTATATACCGACCCCTATAAGGAATTTGGCCAACTCGGTATGGAGATTTTTCGTGCGGCAAGGTTGGTTGTTGATACGGGTATTCACGCCAAAAAATGGGACCGAGAAAAGGCGGTTCAATATTACCTCGAAAATATCCCAAACCCAGAAGGCGATATTCGCGCCGAGATTGATCGATATATCGTCTGGCCCGGTCAAGCGACCGCCTATATGATCGGGAAACTCAAAATCGTTGAGCTGCGCGAAAAAGCTAAAACAGAATTGGGCGATCAATTCGACATTCGTGAATTTCATGATGTCATTCTTGCCAATGGCTCTGTGCCGCTAAATATATTAGAACAACTTGTAGATGACTATGTCAGAGAGACCCAAACCGAGGACACAAAATGAGAACTCTAATTTCGACCACGGCCTTAGCCCTCATTATTTCACTGGCCGCATGTCAACCTCCCAGTGAATTCAGAAAAACAGACTCAGACGAGACAATAGTCTCAAGCGAGAAAACAACCTCAAATGAAACAAATACTACGCCGGAAACGACAGAGAACGAACCCAAAACAACAGCGGCACAAGCCGAAACGCAAGATTCTGACCCGAACACAGAGCCCGTTGAAATGGACGAAAACGCCAAGATCGATCAATGGTTTGAAGCAAAATTTAGAAAAAGTATTCGCGCCTATCCGGAATTTATGACCTCTTTGGGCATCCCTGGTCGAAAAGATGAGTGGAATGACCCGTCCAATAGCTTTGCCCTCGAGCAATTGGACGCCTCGCGCGAGGACCTGAAAGAAATGAAAGCGAAATTTGATTTCGATAAACTCGATGCCTCACATCAACTTTCGTATCGCTTGTTCGAAAAAGACGTGAAAGACTCAATTGAAGGCTGGAAATGGCGCGATCACAGCTATGTCTATTCACAAATGCGCGGCAAACATTCCTCTGCACCAACCTTCCTAACGAACCAGCATAAAATCAATAACATCAAAGACGCTGAAGACTATGTCGCGCGTCTTGAAGGGCTCGGACCGCATTTAGACGCGCATACAAAACGCGCTGCTGAACGATTTGAGGATGGCGTTTACCCCCCACAATTTGTCTATGACTTTGTGATAGAAAGCGCTCAGAATATTATGTCTGGCGCGCCCATGGATGGTGACGATGCGGAGCTAAACCTTTTGCTCAATGATTTCAAAAACAAGGTCAATAGAAGCGAATTAGATATTGATGACGAAACACGCACACAGCTTTTTGAACGTGCCATTAAGGCCGTACAAAATGGCGTCGTTCCGGCCTATCAAAACATCATTGATGAAATGACCCGACAAAAAGCCCTCGCCTCGACTGATGATGGCGCCTGGAAACTCCCAGATGGTGAGGATTATTACACGTGGCGCCTCAAAGAAATGACGACCATA
>CAYRMO010000006.1:0-2459 GCA_964425355.1 uncultured Algimonas sp.
GCGGGTACATTCCCTTGCGAACAAGACATCATTATCGAAGATAAAGATGGCTGCGCCGCCTTTGTCGGTCGTGTTGTTAAAGGCGTGAAAAACGGGCCTTCGCCGCAATGGTTGCAGGATCAGTTAAAATCGATTGGCCTCAGACCCATTTCGGCTTTGGTCGATATCACCAATTTCATCACCTATGACCGTGCCCGTCCTTTGCATATTTATGATCTAGATAAGGTGAAGGGTGCCATCACGGTCAGGCTCGGCAAAGATGAAGCTTTTGATGCGCTTGATGACAAGTCTTATAAGGCCAGCGCGTCTGATGTTGCTATTACGGATGAAAGCGGGATTTTAGGTCTCGGCGGAATTGTCGGTGGCGTCACGACGGGCGTTGATGAAAATACAAGTAATATCCTGATCGAGAGCGCCTATTTCGATCCACTTACCATCCGTCGCTCCGCCAAACGTCTGGGTGTTAACTCAGATGCCAAATACCGCTTTGAACGCGGGGTCGACACAGACGGCCTAATCAAAGGCGCAGAACTTGCCACCCAAATGGTTCTGGATATTTGTGGCGGCGAAGCCAGTGAAATTAAAATTGCGGGCGACATCCCAGCCCTTCCACAAGATGTGTCTTTTGATCCCGCCCTTGTGAAACGATTGACAGGTCTAGAGCTTGATGCATCCGCCATGGAAAAAATCCTTACGGATTTGGGGCTTGGCGTCGCCCAGGGCGAGACATGGACGATATCGGTTCCGGGCGCGCGTCGCGACATGACCGAGGGCGCAGATGTTGTTGAAGAAATTGCACGTATTCACGGCTTCCATAATCTGGAGGCTATCAGCCTGCCACCGCTTCCCGGTCGTCGTGAACCGACGGCAACCCTAACCCAGAACAGGACCCGTCTTGCTCGTCGGGCGTTGGCGGCGCGCGGTATTGATGAAGCTGTGACCTGGTCTTTTGTCCTGAAAGATCATGCGGAGCTGTTTGATGGTGGCGCGGATGCACTGGCCCTCGATAATCCAATCTCTGCGGATTTGAACTGGATGCGTCCGACCGCACTGATCCACCTTATCCTGGCCGGACAAAGAAGTGCCGATCGTGGCTATCCCGGCGCGGCCTTGTTTGAACTCGGGCCGATCTTTCAAGGCACAGAGCCTGATCAACAGTCTCTTTCATTGGCAGCTATGCGTCGCGTTGAAGCGCCACGTGATTGGGCAGGTGCAACGGAAATTACGGCGCTGACCGCAAAAGAAGACGCCATCGCGGCGCTTGCAACTATGGGATCTCCAACGGCAAATCTACAAATCATGGAGGCTGTTGGCGAATATTGGCATCCCGGACGATCAGCGTCTTTCAGACTAGGTCCAAAAAACGTATTGGCCAGTTTTGGTGAGCTGCATCCGCGTGTCCTCAAAGCTATGGGGATCGAAGGTCGGGTTGTCGGTTTTGAGATTGCGCCAGAAAATCTGCCAAAGCCGAAAAAGAAAACCAATAGCAAAGCCAAGCCAGCACTGGCGCTATCGGACTTCATGCCGGTTCATCGCGACTTCGCTTTTATCGTAACTGAGGACACAAAAGCTGGCGATATTATCCGCGCCGCCAAAGGGGCCGATAAACAGCTCATTTCCGAGGTCAATTTGTTTGACGTTTACCGGGGCAAAGGTGTTGAGGACGGCCATAAGAGCTTGGCCATTGACGTCACCTTATCGCCAAAGACGGAAACGCTGACAGATAGCGAGATTGAAGCTGTGTGTAGCAAAATCATTGAGAAAGTCATGAAAGCGGGTGGGCGGTTGCGCGGATAGTCGCCGCTTTCACCTCGCCCGACTTTACATAGTCGCATTTTTCATAGCGGCTTTGCAAAAACTGACCTCGCACCCAGCGTGTAAGTGTCCTATGTATAAGCTATGACGCGGTATAGCTATCAAACGGATCCTTTGGTTCCCGAATTTGATGATCAACACCCCATTATGGTGTTTGATGGCTTTTGCGGCCTGTGTTCAGGCTTTATTGATTTCGTCTTTCGCCATGACCCACACGGAGACTTGCGGTTTCTACCGGCCCAAAGTGATCTCGGCGAAGCGCTTTTTCGTCATTATGACTTAAAACGTGGTGATGCTGATTATGACACCATGCTCCTTATTAAAGACGGCCATCTTTATACAAAAATGGATGCAGCGATCCGGATGATTTCTGATTTGGGTTGGCCTTGGAAAGCCATCAAGATAGCGCGCATCCTTCCGCCAGTCTTAGGCAATGCACTCTATAATGTGGTCGCCCGAAACCGCATAAGGTGGTTCGGCGCGCGACAGAGCTGCCGGCTCCCCACTGCGCAAGAAAAGGCACGTTTCCTGTGAAAATCTTGATCATTGGGGGATATGGCACATTTGGGTGTCGCATTGCGGAGCAATTATCTGACCAAATTGGATTCGAGATTACAATTGCCGGACGGTCCTTGGAAAAAGCA
>CAYRMO010000006.1:2559-18088 GCA_964425355.1 uncultured Algimonas sp.
GTCTCTGGCCTGTCGACTTGCTCTGTACTCTCAGCGATTGGCCTAAGATTAGTCGAAGACAGAATTGGGCCCATTGAGGACGTCACCATCGGCATCGGCCCCTCACCTAAGGCCGATCTAGGTCGAAATGTCGTTGCCGCAGTTGCTAATTATGCCGGACAAAAAAGCGTCACCGTCTTAAGAGAGGGCAAAACGGAGCTGGCCGCTGGTCTAACAGACGTTAGACGCGAAACCATATGTGCGCCGGGACAGCTCCCCTTGAAGCGCCTACCCTTCGCGCTTGCTGACGCACCCGATGCCCATAGCCTCCCGGCTGAATTTGAAACCTTGAATAACATCTGGACGGGGGCGGGGACGCGGCCGGTATTTCTACATCGCGGCCTTATTGGATTAGCCCGATTGAGATACAGGGTCGGCAAAGGCTCGCTTGCGGGATTTACAGATTTGTTTCATCGCGGAAAGCGTTTTTTTCGATGGGGAGACCATCGTGGTGGCATGTTTGTTTTAGGTAAAAATGAAACCGGAACAGCGAGTTGGCACCTTATCGCTGAAGGGGATGACGGACCCTATATCCCCACCCTTCCCGCCATTGCATTGGTCCGGAAAATGCGCGCGGGCACGCCCTTAAAGCCGGGGGCTTATAGTGGCGAGGCGCTGATTGACTTGGAAGACATCGGGCCTGAGCTTGAGCGGTTCCGCATTACGCACGGCCTACAATATGATAGCTCCGATCTTGCTACATATGAAAAGGTGATGGGGGATAGCTATAATCAGCTTCACCCCTCTATTCAAGATCTTCACCGCACGGGAGCGGGTCGTCACTTCAAAGGACATTGCGATATAGAGAGAGGCCGCAATCCACTCGCCCATATTATCGCCTTCTTTTTCGGGTTCCCCAAATCAGGATCTAATATTCCCGTCGAGATTAAGATAACACCGGACGCAAAAGGTGAGCTATGGGAACGGTTTTTTGATGGCAAACGTATGGCGAGCCACCATTCCATGGGGATGGGTCGCTGGTCCAGACATGTCACAGAACGGTTTGGCCCCATCTCTGTTCATATGGCTATTTTAAATGAAAACGGAAATATGCGCATCCATACGCGGGGCTGGTCTTTATTCGGATTGCCACTTCCGAAATTTCTTCGACCGGGCGGCGATGTTTATGAGACAGATGACGATGGACGGTTCAAATTTTACGTTGACCTGCGCGCCCCCTTAATTGGGCGGATGTGTCGCTATGTTGGTTATTTTGAACCTATGGAGCCTAATTAAAATCATATTCACTTTTGTCCCTCGAAAAATCTGAATTGACCTCTTTTCCCGAATTCCTACGCCTACCTAGTTAGAGGCACAGTGTTTTGGAGGGTGATGTGTTTGCTCGTATAAAAAAAATTTCAAATTTGGCTCTAATTGGAACGGCTTGGTTCCTAATTGGATGTTCAGGGAATAATGACGGAGATGCAACGGAGATGCCGGCGCCTCCTATTGCCGATGTAACGGCTCCGATTGTTAGTTTTTCGCCAGCAACCTTGACCCTAGACTCAGGCATGACAGGCACATCAACTTTGACCGCAAGCGATAATATTGGCGTCACCAGTGGGCCTGACGTCACATGTACAAATGGGGGAAATTTTGATGTAGCCAGTAACAGCTTCACAGCTGACACTGTGACAACAAATACTGAAACCATATGCACGGCGACAGCAGGCGACGCGGCGGGGAATGAAGGAACGGCTACACTGACCGTTACAATAAATGCGCCACCCGTATCAGACGCGCTGACATGTCCAAGAACGCTTCCACCCGTCGCGTCTGGGTCATGCGATATCGTCACTGGGACTGGCGACGCGACCTTGATACAAGGAGATGTCCTGCTTCCAACAGGCCTTCAAAAAAATGGCGAAATTTTAATTCAAGACGAAAATATTGTCTGCACGGGGTGTGACTGCAGCGACGAGCCCCAATTCGCCGCCGCGACCATGCTAACCTGTACAGATGCGGTGATCTCTCCAGGCCTCATTAATGGTCGTGTAAGCTCCACCTTCAGCTATAATCCGCCTTTCAATAATATCGATAAATATCAGCAAAGACATGATTGGCGCAGAGGTGCAAGGGGATTTAATAGGCTTTCATTATCTTTAGGAGGCGGTACCAACCAAGTCGAATGGGAAGAATTAAGAAGTGTTTTGGCTGGCGTTACCAGTGCTGTTTCAAGTGGAGGTACAGAGGGTATGATTAGAAATTTGGATCGCGCGAGTGATAACGGATTTCCAGGCCGTGATGACACTGATATTGAGACGTTCCCCTTGGGCGATGCTGATGGAACGCAACTTGCGAGCGGATGCGCCTATCCGGATATAGAAGACCGAATGCCCACCAATTCAGCAGTCTGGACAATTGCCGAAGGCATTGACGCCGAAGCCCGAAATGAATTTCTATGTTTATCTGGTGTGGGAACAGGCAGTGAAGATATTCTGGAAGCTCCTATCGCTATATTCAGCGGCGCCGGCCTCACACATGATGATATTGTTGACACAGTCTCAAGAGGCACAAGGCTAGTCTGGGCGCCTCGATCTGATACGTCTTTATACGGGAATACGGCTATGGTTCCGACGTTCAAGGCGGCCGGAGCCAAAATTGGGTTAGGAACGAGCTTTTCCGCCTCTGGTTCAGCGAATATGGCACGCGAACTGTCTTGCGCTGCCGAATGGAGCGATCGCTGGGATAACGTCTTTACGGATAAAGAACTTGTAGACTTAGCCACGATTAATGTGGCGCAACTCGCGGGATATGGTGACCTGATCGGAGAAATTGCGGTTAATAAAGTCGCAGATATTACAATCTGGAATACCGAAAATAATGACGATCTGAGAGCGATCATTAATGCAGAAAATAGAGATGTTGCGCTCGTTATGCGTGGGGGCATACCACTTTACGGCGAAGACACTCTTATTCAAACGCTTGCTCCAGCTGATAATTGTGAGCAAATTGACGTTTGCGGAGGTACCAAACGTATTTGCGCAGAACGAGAATTTGGGGAAAGTTTTGCTAGTATTACTGCCAACGCTCCAGCAGGCGCTTACGACCTCTTTGTATGCGGCGCCTGGCCGAATGAACCCTCATGTACGCCGTCGCGGGCTGTGCCAGACGCCTATACGGGTATAGCTGGTGCAGGTGATATGGATGGAGACAATGTCGATGATGCGATAGATAATTGTGTCGGTGTGTTTAACCCACCAACCCCTTTAAATCCGGGTGTACAAGCCGATAGTGATGGGGATGGATTAGGTGATCTATGTGACCTCCCTGAATCTGTTGCGCCGATCGGAGGGTTTGATCCAGCGCCCGTAGAATTGACAACCATATATGAGGTGAAAACGAATCCAGATTTACTGGACGAATTTGTGACCATAAATGACATGGTTGTTACTGCCGTCGCCGATAATGGATTTTGGTCACAGCTTTCGTCACTCAGCGACGAGTTCATTGGTGTTGAAAATTCTGGTATCTTTACATTTACAGGCACAGACCCACAGCTTTCGATCGGAGATCGTATTTCGATTGAACAGGCTCGGGTGAACGACTTCTTCGCGCAAATTCAACTAAGCAACGCGCCTATCATTGTAGTTGAGGAGAGTGGTCTAATCATTGCACCAACCGTGCTAGATGGAGCTGCGCTTCAAAATCTGATCGCGGCGCAATCCACCAGCCCCTTTGAAGGCGCATTAATTACCGTAGAGAATGTCAGTGTCACAGACGCGACGCCCAGCGCGGGACCGGGGGACACTGGAGAGAATGAGTTCGAGATTGCGTCAGGCCTAAGAGTTGATGACTTGCTCTTTTTGATCGACCCTCAACCGAGTTTGAACGACAACTTCATATCAATAACCGGTCCGGTATCTTTCAGAAATGATTTTTTAAAATTACTTCCAAGAGACCAAAGCGATGTTGCCCAGTGACCGTTTAGCTGGGGCAATTGATGAAATAGGCGTTAAACAGCCTGTTTCATCTCAAAAGCTTAAGGGGGTCTAAATCGGAATGATGCCACGCTTTTTTGTAAAGCTGGTATAGCCAATATTGGCGCCTAGCCTCACACCTGCGCCCGCCCGCACTGGCGCGAGCGTTATGCCATTGGCGCGTTGATAGTGGACGGCCATTCCCGCGACAAGATAGGCAGACCCATCAACACCTGGGAAGCGGCGGTAAATATCTTGTGGATCATCAAGATCATAAACGAGGGTGAAAACGCGGCTGACTTCGGCACCGGCATCCAAGCCAACAGTTGGGCCTTGCCAATAAACTTTCTGGGTTCGGCCATCTTTCATCCAAAGCGTGCCCTTACCATATTTCAGGCCAAAGATCAGAGCCCCGCCGCCCTCTTCGCCTGTAATATAGCCAACGGGGCGGCCTTGTTTCTCGAACAAATCTTCAATAGCTGAAGCGGCACTTTCGGCCGTCACACCCAAATGATCAGAAATCGCCGCCACAAGCTCGGTATCATTATAGCTTTGCGTTTGCGTCTTGGCCGTTTGACCTTGTGGATAGCCATTTGGGTTATTTTGGTTAGATGATGTCGAGGCACAGCCGGTCAGCGCAAGGGCAGATGCGCAAAGCAGCATTACCGCCACACTCGTCCAATTGAGGTTCAGCTTAGAAATTGTCGTTTTCATCATATTATCCATGTCAAACATCATAGTTAAGACAGGGTTAAGAATAGCTATCTGCTTGCTTAAGTCTCGGTAAGGGTGTGGTCATTTTTATACCGACAAAGAGAGGCATAGAACATAAAAAACTGATCCAGAATCGACTTGCGACAGCACGCCCGACTTGCTTTGCGAGGCCTGCACGCTACATAGCGGTCTATGTCACAGAGTACTGATCAAAGCCTTATCCGGAATTTCTCCATTGTCGCCCATATCGACCATGGGAAATCAACTTTGGCCGACCGGCTGATATCTTATACCGGCGGTCTATCCGATCGGGAAATGTCCGAGCAGGTCCTCGATAATATGGATATTGAAAAAGAGCGCGGTATTACGATTAAAGCTCAGACCGTGCGCCTTGAATATCCGGCCAAGGACGGCAAAACCTATATCCTCAATCTGATGGATACGCCGGGCCATGTGGATTTCGCCTATGAAGTCTCGCGCTCGCTCTCGGCCTGTGAAGGCTCGATTTTGGTGGTCGATGCCAGCCAAGGTGTTGAGGCCCAGACTTTGGCCAATGTCTATCAGGCGATTGAACATGATCATGAGATTGTCCCTGTCCTCAATAAGATTGATCTGCCGGCAGCTGAGCCCGACCGCGTGAAACAACAAATTGAAGATGTGATCGGCCTAGATACAACAGATGCGGTGGAATGTTCCGCCAAGTCCGGCATTGGTATCCCTGATGTCCTTGAAGCCATTGTCGCCCGCCTGCCCGCCCCCTTGGAGGGTGATCCCAATGCGCCGCTCAAAGCCATGCTCGTCGATGCCTGGTACGATACCTATATGGGTGTGGTGGTTCTCTTCCGCGTCATTGAAGGCACGGTCAAAAAAGCTATGCGCATCCGGACTATGAATACGGGGGCGAGCTACACAGTCGATAAGGTCGGCGTCTTCCGGCCCAACCCGACAGATGTCAAAGAGATCGGCCCGGGCGAAGTTGGATTTTTAACGGCAAGTATCAAAGACGTCGCCGATGCCGCCGTGGGCGATACAATCACGGAAGATAAGCGCCCGACAGAAACGCCGCTCGGTGGATTTAAACCCGCACAGCCCGTCGTCTTTTGTGGAATTTTCCCCGTCGATGCCGCCGATTTTGAAGATCTTCGATCCGCTATGGGACGGTTAAGGCTTAATGATGCAAGTTTTAGTTTCGAAATGGAAACCTCTGCCGCGCTCGGTTTTGGCTTCCGTTGTGGCTTCTTAGGCCTGCTTCATCTGGAAATTATCCAAGAACGGCTTGAACGCGAATTTGATCTGGATCTGATTACGACAGCCCCAAGTGTTGTTTATACGCTTATGCTGCGGGACGGCTCAGACATGCAGCTTCATAATCCGGCCGATATGCCCGATGTGATGAAGATTGATCATATTCAGGAACCCTGGATTAAAGCCACCATTATGACGCCGGATGAGCATTTGGGTGGAATATTGAAACTTTGTCAGGACCGTCGCGGCATTCAGACCAATCTGGCCTATATTAATGGTCGCGCCATGGTCGAATATGAGCTGCCGCTCAATGAAGTCGTCTTTGATTTTTACGACCGACTCAAGTCTGTATCCAAAGGCTATGCAAGTTTTGATTATCAAGCCATTGGCCTGCGCGAGGGTGATCTGGTGAAAATGTCGATCCTCGTCAATAGCGATCCGGT
The DNA here is from genome assembly GCA_964425355.1 of uncultured Algimonas sp. GTDB lineage: Bacteria > Pseudomonadota > Alphaproteobacteria > Caulobacterales > Maricaulaceae > Litorimonas. The sequence goes on from CAYRMO010000006.1 coordinate 8,921, forward strand.
CGATGCGCTCTCTATGTTGGTTCACCGCAATAATGCGGAAAGCCGCGGACGCCAAATGTGCGAACGCCTTAAAGAACTCATCCCGCGCCATCTCTTTAAAATTCCGGTCCAGGCGGCCATTGGCGGCAAAATCATCGCCCGCGAAACCATAGCCGCCATGCGTAAAGACGTAACGGCCAAATGCTATGGCGGCGATGCCTCCCGCAAAAGAAAGCTCTTGGACAAGCAGAAAAAAGGTAAAAAGCGCATGCGCCAATTCGGCCGCGTCGAAATCCCCCAAGAAGCCTTCATTGCAGCACTTAGAATGGACGATTCTTGATTTCACCTTCGGTGAAAATTTTTAGTCCGGGGGACTAAAAATAAGGAATCGCTGCGAGCCTATGGCGAGCTGATCGATGCAGCGCATCGACAAGTCGTGATCGGACCTAATTGAGAACGTCCTTGTGATTAATTACGGCGACAAATAATCCTTTCAGATATTCCCCTTAACCAAAATTTCACCATGCAGTCACACTTCGCCTTAAATAAGTCTCATTTATAAAGTCTCGGTGTAACCCTCTCTGGGCGGGGTAATTCGGGAGAGTTTTGTGGCGTTAAATCGGTTTAAGTCTGTTCTTGCAGGCGTCCTTCTATGTTCAACCTTAACAGCGTGCGGCGGTTCAGGTGGAGGCTCAAGCCCAACACCCGCTTCACCCCCAACGGGCGGACCACCCCCTGCCCCGACCCCTATTGCCAAACCTTTCACCAATCTTGAAACCCGCGAAGAAGCCGCCCGTTTTTTAATCCAAGCTGGTTTTGGTGGGAGTGACGCAGAGATTGATGCTTTGGTTGATACAGATGCAGCGGATTGGATTGCAGCCCAGATGGCGATGCCGGCGACAAAGACTTTTGACGCCATGCTTGCAGCCTATCCAAATACTCTAGACACAGATTTGCTGCATAATTCTATGCTTTATACAAATCTTTTGTCTGCAGAGGATGTGCTGCGGCAAAGAATGCTATTTGCCTTCTCGCAGATATTTGTAATCTCAGATAGTAATTTTTTTGACCGTGGTCATACAACAGCGCATTATACGGATATTCTAACAGATCATGCCTTTGGCGATTACCGAACCCTCCTGGAAGACATTACCTATTCTCCGGCTATGGGGCGTTACCTCACCTATTACAGAAACCGGAAAGGTGATGCAGAGAGCGGGCGAACACCCGATGAAAATTACGCACGTGAAATCTTGCAACTTTTCTCGATTGGGCTTGTCGAGTTAAATCAAGATGGAACGGCCAAGACTCCTTTAACTGAGACCTATGACAATGACGATATTTTTGGATTAGCGCGCGTCTTTACGGGTCTTTCAGGGGCTGGCACGAGTTTCTCTTACAATGATCAAGTTGATGACTGGTTCCGTCGTCCCTTAGAAATGTATGACGATCAGCATTCCGAGCTCGAGAAGTCCTTTTTGGACACGACAATTCCAGCTGGCACGCTGGGCGAAGCCTCAATTACGCAAGCGCTTGATGCAATTACAACACATGACAATGTCGCCCCATTTCTGTCGCGACAATTAATCCAGCGATTTACCGCCTCATCACCGTCCCCGGACTATGTTGAACGCGTGGCGGATGTCTTTGATGCGGGTCAATTCACGGCGCCAAATGGTCGTGTCTTTGGGACGGGTCAAAGAGGTGATTTTGCTGCTGTTATTGCGGCCATTCTTTTAGATGAGAGCGTGCATGATGACGTACAGACAACGACAGAAGGGAAGCTGCGAGAACCTGTTATAAAATTTGCACATTATAATCGGAGTTTTGATGTCGCAAATATCGATGTCGCAAATGAAGGGTTTTTATATGATACAAGCAATCCCAATGATAAATTGGGTCAACACCCTTTCCGAAGCCCATCCGTTTTTAATTTTTACCGCCCTGGATATATCGCGCCCTTAACTGAGTCCGGAGATGCCGGTCTAACCGCCCCAGAATTCCAAATCGTCAATGAAGGCTCGGCCCTTGGCTTTTCAAACTTTATGACAATTTTTGTTGTTTTCCCGATCGAAGACCCGGTCAATTTTCCGCGCTTTCAGCCCGATTTTTCAGCCGAATTTGCCTTGGCAGATGACCCTCAAGCCTTGGTTGATCATCTGGATATAAAACTAACGGCTGGACAATTATCAGCTGCGACCAAAACCGAAATCGTCGAAGCCGTTACCACATTAGAGATCGATCCAAATAATTCTGATGCAGAAAGTCTGGACCGCGTACAACTTGCGGTCATCATGATGATGTCATCTGGCGCGTTTTCGGTTCAAAATTAGGAGAGATTGACATGACTTATTATAATCGCAGACAGTTTCTCACACGCTCAACCCTTGGTTTTGCTGGGGCAACACTCGGCCTCTCTATGATGGCGACGTCCCCAGCGCGAGCGGCAAATACGGGCGGCTATAAGGCGCTTGTTGGCATTATGTTAAAAGGCGGGATCGATAATAATGATACGATCCTACCCTATGACCAAGAGAGCTATGACGCTCTAAGAGCCCTTCGAACCGGTATATTTGACAGTCACAATGTTAATGACCCTGCAAGCTCACGTCACCGCGATAATCTTTTACGCCTAAATGTACAAAATGCGACCCAATTTGCTGGCCGTCAGTTTGCTGTTCCTAGAGAACTCTCTTCGGTTCGAGATATGTTTAATTTCGGAGAATTAGCTGTCGTCGGAAATGTTGGCCCTCTGCTCGAACCCGTCACGCGAACCGACATAGAATTGGGTAATGCCAATTTACCCCGTGCCATATTCTCACATAATGATCAGCAATCTACTTGGATGGCGTTGGGAACCGAAGGCACGAGAGCGGGTTGGGGTGGACAATTTGCCGATGCCGTTATTCGATCCGATAGCAGCGCAAATCCACTTTATTCGGCTATCACAGCCACCTCTCCGGATGTATTTCTAGCGGGCGAAACAGCACAACCTTTTCGTATTCCTGAGGTGGGTCGAAACCTACAAATTGAAGCCGCATCACGGCGGTTTATGTTGGGTTTCGGCGATGATGCGGATGCGGCCCGCGCCAATTTAGCCACCTATTTAAGACGACAGAATTTCGGAGATCATAGCAATATTTTCCGCCGCGATGCCGTAACAAAATCCGGTCGCGGCATTGATAATTCACTTGATTTTTCAGAGCGCGCAAATGCTGCGACCCCGCTAGCAACGCTTTTCCCGGAAACCTCTTTGGGGCGGCAATTGGGCGGTGTGGCGCAAGCCATTTCCCTTCGAGGCGAGCTCTCAGCGCCGCGACAGGTCTTTTATACCTCGCAGGGCGGCTATGACACACATGATACGCAAGGCCCGCAAATTTCGGCACGCCAAATTGAATTGGGCGATGCCTTAGAGGCCTTTCGTTCGGCCATGATTGAACTAGGTGTTTGGGATGATGTTATTATTTTCACCATGAGCGAATTTGGTCGCTCTATGGTCGGCAATGGAGATGGATCTGATCATGGTTGGGGCGGTCATCACATTGTCGCCGGCGGGTCTGTTTCAGGTGGATCTATTTATGGGGATATTCCCGAAGTAGATCTTGCTCATCCGCAATATACGGATGAAAGAGGACGTCTTATTCCCACCACATCTATTGAACAGCACGCAGCTGCCTTGGGAAGTTGGTTTGGTCTAGACAATAGTGAACTTGCGCAGATATTCCCGAATCTAAACCGATTTGATCAGGGTACGTTAGGTTTTGTCTAAACAAAAACCTGCCTTGAAGACGCGGGTGGGCGTCAGCAGGCGCCGTTTCAACAGTATGCAGGGGCAAATCTGTCATGTTTTATCTCTAAATGAATTTAGACGATCCCTTATGGCACGCCATTAGGGGCAGATAGCGAGGCCAATTAAGAGCTGCAAAAAACGCCTGTGTTATGCCTCTGTGAAACCAGGATTAAGGATGCGCTGATTGGGTAATTTGCGCTGTCACGAGATCAGGCGTGGAAAGATCAACCCCTGTAATGACGCTGGCTTTGAACACAGCTTCATTGACTTTGAACATTGTTCCCATGAGGTGACGTCTGACCGTCGAGGTCACTTTCGTGTTCGGGATCCGGTCAAGATATATCCAAAGCGTATATTCCAGCGCATAATCCCCCGCATTGGTCAACGCCCAATCAAAGGATTTATTCTGATTGATTTTGATATTTTCATTATCCTTGCAAGCCTCAAAAGCTTTGGAAAACATATCATCTATCTGTTCCTGAAAGGCGGCAAATTCGGTTTCTCTAATCTCCAGATCAGGACTAAATGTGGGATAGCCAATATTATATTTATAAGTCTGGCGGATCCCCTCAGAGCTTGCAATCCGCGACAAATTATCAATCCGGCTTTCAATGAAACGGGTGTTTCGTAGCAATGTCCGGTGATTATTACGCACATCATAAAGCACAACATAAATAAGGGTTACGCGCGCAATAATAAATTCGTCCTCATGCCCATCAATAACGACGACGTCGCCATCTGTTAAAATATCCGAGTTTAAGATAATCAAACCACTGACAATATCAGGCGCCCAAATTCCGGATGTGAACGCCAGAAAGGCAATGAAAATCCCGAATATACCGGTTGTTTCCAGAAGGCTATCCGCGCCCCAAATTTTTATCAGCGCATAGATAACGGTGATGACGATAACGGCCAAAAGCACGATGGAGACCATGCGCGAATTATAGGATTCGACATAGACATCTTTGCCTTCAATCTTACGCGTTATCCCAAAGCGTTTTCGGGACAATGTACCCGCCAGGCTGTGCAGAAACACGCCGCCATAAATAATCATCAAGCTGATACCGAGATTGATAAAATATCCCTCATAGCCATCGACATATCCGCGCAAGGAAAAATCAATTATATGAAAGACAATAACCAGCAGGTTGAGACCTTGGAAAATTTTGACTTTCGATTTATTTTGCTGTCCGGGCGCAATAAGGTTTAAAATCGGGCGCGCAAGCACAAGTAAAAGAATATTCAAAAAGAATAAGAAACTCAGAAATGGGCGATCGCCCGAAACAAGCTCTTGCCATAATCCTTCAAAAAATTCCAATGTCAGCCTCCCTGGATAAGTTATGATACAGAGAATGGCGGATGAACGCCAGAGATAAGCCCGAATAGAGTCTTTTAATGTTAGATAGTTTCCTGGAAATTTTAGGAGGATTGTGAGGAAAAGTGGAAGATCGGGTCCTGACCCGCCAAAGAATACTCGTTACGGCTGCTGCGTTCCCGCCCTGACCGGGTTGGCGAGGATGACGTCCAGGTCGATCTTCCACCGCAGCATGTAGCGAGGCTTTTCCAATCCTTCAAGAGGATGAGACATAAAAAAGCCCAGCCATAGGCTGGGCAAATCTGTAAGATTTTAGGGTTAGTCTAGAATTTACGCACGTAAGCGATCGAATAAGTTTCGATCGTTCCAGACACTTCAAACCCGCCATCATCGAAGGATGCGTCGAGGAAGGTGACATCGCCACGGATACCATTCTTTCCGTCAAATAAATATTCTAGGCCGCCGCCAAAAGCAAAACCATCAAGATCGACGGAGACACCGACATTGCCATCTTCAGCACCAAATTGTGTTAAGTGGTAGCCACCGCGTGCGAAGATGCTGAAATTTTCGCCCAGTGGGAATGCGCCTCTTACGAAGCCCCCGATCGAGTAATCTAGACCAATTGAAATATCAAAATCTTCGTCGTCTTCTCCAATGATGCCAAAGCTGCCTTGGCCTTCGACAGAGAAATAGTCGTTAAATTCATACCCGACACGTCCCTCAATCGCATAGGCGTCAAATTCAATCGACTGGACACCAAGGTTAATATATGCGCCAGAGTCTTGTGCCTGAACAGCTGTTGAAAATGCACTTACAGCAATAGTTGCAAGCGTTAATTTAATAAACTTCATGAGTTTACCCCTTTAGTAAATCCAAAATAATTTTTGGACATTGATGTATCGCTCCATATGCGACATTTCGTAAATACAATTTTAATGCTATGAAAGACAATCATCTTGTGTTGCGTCATTGCAACAAACTCCATTATATTTTTCGATGTTACATCATTGCAACTAAATTAGGCTATAAATTGACGAAATTTCGATTTTTAGAGTTAGACTGGATTGCTATTGATGTTTGCTTTCATTTTCGGAACCCTTCAAAGGTCTGAAATGAATATCCAAAACAACACATTTGAGGCCGATTCTCCTATTCCTTTTGCAGGTGATCCATTAGATTACGCAGAAGACAAGCGCGATCCAGAGAGTTTGCAAGCCTATGTCGGGCAGAGTAATGCTCGCACGATTCTGCTCTTTGAAGGTAGAATCGGTATCGGTGATGGTGGACGTCCGCATCGTATCCATCCATCTGAATTGGTCGGGCATAATCTGTTTAACCCCGGCCCCATCTTTTTGGGCCTCGATGGCGAACGCCCCATTTTTGCAGCGAGCCTTGCAAACCCTGAAGAGTTTTTGCCGCTAGAAAACTACGTTGAGCTCAGAGGGCTAGGCGGAAACCTTCCAGCAGCGGATTTAGCCATGGTTGGGCGCGCCAAATCCCTCTTTGACTGGCACCATTCCCACCGCTTTTGTGTAACCTGTGGAGCCGAGACAACAAATCAGGATGGGGGGGCCAAACAATATTGTCATCATTGCAAACTTGAATCTTTCCCGCGCATTAATCCTGTTGTGATCATGTTAGTCACAGATGGAGACCGGATTTTGCTCGGCCGATCAAATGGCTGGCCAGAAGGGTTTATGTCGGCCCTCGCCGGATTTGTATCCCCTGGTGAAAGCCCCGAGGAAGCGGCCATGCGCGAAGTTAAAGAAGAAGCTGGTATCAAGACAAAAAATCCAAGCTATATGTTCTCGCAACCTTGGCCATATCCGTCACAACTTATGATGGGAATCCGGCTTGAGGCGGTGAATACAGAGATTTCCGTTAATCCAGACGAATTAGAAGACGCACGCTGGTTTACGCGCGACGAGGTAAAGGCTGTTTTTGAAAAAAGAGGCGATGCGTTCAAGCGGCCACCCCGGACAACTATTGCTCATCAAATCATCAGAGCCTGGCTGGGAGAAGCTGACTAGTCTTCAATCAAATCTGGCCAGTTTTTGTCACCTGATACGATAAAGTCTGCGCGGGTCTTATCCCATCTTTTCTGTATACGGGAATTATAGTTGAAATAGAGGCGTCCATCTTCGACGGCCCAATATTTCGGATTGCCGGCGGCCAGCTTCCCTTTCGCGACGGCCCAGGCACAATATCCACCATATTGCGGTGCAAATTGCTCGGGGTTCGTCAAAAAGAGGTCTTTATTGGCTTGGCTGAAAAAATACCATTCCGCGCCTTGATAAAGCGTTGAAAATTCAACTTTTCCTTCTTGGGGCTTGCCAGAGAAAAAGGTCATGACATCCATCCCACCAGCCGCAATATTATTGCGCCAGCTCGTGTGAACGGGATCCGATGCAGCCGCCGCCATTGCGGGCGTAAAAAGCAGGCCCGCTGCGAGCGTAGCGGAAAGTAGTCGTTTCATCATATTAGAAATATATGGTTTGGGATGGCGCTTCACAAGTCACGCCAAATCACGCTTTCGTTTGTCTGACCTTATCCATTGGATAGGTTCCAAGATGGGTGATATTTTCGGAGAAAAAGGCCAACTCATCCAGCGCATTTTTCATCGCCGCGCTCTCAATATGACCTTCTACATCGGCGTAAAATTGCGCCGCCTTAAAAGATCCTCCTACCATATAGCTCTCCAATTTGGTCAGGTTTAACCCATTGGAGGCAAACCCACCCAAAGCTTTGTAAAGTGCAGAGGGCACAGATCTGACTTTGAACACAAAAGAACTCACACTAGGCACATCTAAGGCCGGAATATCCGCCTCTTTTGCTAAAATAATGAAGCGGGTCGTATTATGATCCGCATCCTCAATATCAGCGGCCAGAATATCAAGCCCATAGGTTTGAGAGGCGAGCTGAGAGGCCACAGCCGCAATAGATGTATCGCCCAATTCAGCGACTTTACGCGCGGCTCCCGCCGTATCCAGATCAACCTGGGGCGAGATTTCGGATTGGGTTAGAAAACGGCGGACCTGGCCCAAAGCCATATGGTGGGACCGCGCGATCTTGATATCTGACAATTTTGCGCCTTTAACGCCTAAAAGCTGGTGATGGACCGGCAAATAACGTTCTCCAACAATGGATAAACCGCCTCCCGGCAAAAGGTGGTAAATATCACTCACCCGACCCGCCACCGTATTTTCTACCGGAATCATAGCCAAGCGCGCCTCCCTTGCGCGTACAGCCTCAAAGGCTTTGGCAAAACTTGGGCAGGGTTGGGCGTTAAGGTCCGGGAAAAACTGTGAACAGGCCAAATGAGAATAGGCTCCGGGCTCACCCTGATAGACAATGACGTCGGACATCTAAAACCTTTCGCAAGAAATTTGCCTTAAAAGCTGTATAAAGCTGTCGCGACGCTTGGCCGCAAGGGGTTTTCCATTTGCATTCATATGATAAGATTATATGAAACGTCACGCAGAAAAGACCTTTTCATAGCGTTTAGGTCCACAGAGTGAAAAATACAGGATTTCGTCATGGACGATTTGGGATTTAACAAGATAGCCGGTGCCCTTTTAGGGACGGCTCTTGGCGTTATGATTCTTATGAAGCTGCCAGTCATTTTTATGCATGATCAAGGCGATGCGATTGTTTATGGGTCGGATATCAAAGTTGGACCTGACACTCCAGCTGAATCCAAGCCCCTTCCCTTTCCGCAGGCCGAATGGGTCTCTGCTATGGATGAGGTTAGAGGCGCGAAAGTCTTTAAGAAATGTACCTCATGCCACAATGTCGAAGAAGGCGGTGCCAATGGAACGGGACCTGCGCTTTATGGGGTGGTTGGGAATGACAAGGCCATAGGTGATGGCTTTGCCTATTCTTCAGCCCTGACAGGGCTGGGCGGGCAATGGACCTATGAAGAGCTTGATGCCTTCCTAGCGAAACCGTCTGCCTATGCCAAAGGCACGAAAATGAATTTCATCGGCCTTAAAAAGGCTGAAGACCGCGCGGCTGTTATCGAATATATGCGCGTCAATGGATCAGCTGATTTTGCACGCCCTGTACCAGCAGCAGCTGAAGTCGA
>CAYRMO010000006.1:18188-47883 GCA_964425355.1 uncultured Algimonas sp.
GAGACCATGATCAAAGACAGCACGGACGCTATGATCAAAGAGACTGAGACAATGGTCAAAGACAGCCCGGAAGCTTTGGTCCCAGAAAATATGGTAAAAGACACTGAGACCATGATCAAAGACGAAGCTGAGACGATGGTCAGTGACAAAATCGACGCTATGGTGAATGACGGCGAAGCCATGTCCAAAGATGCAGGCGAGATAATGGCCAAAGACAAAGCCGAAGAGATGATCGAGGAAGGCGTTGATAAGCTAAAGGAATAGCATTCAACGAAATTGCCAATTATTCGACCCGCTTCGTGAAATGAACGAGGCGGGTTTTTTATTTCAATGAAAGTCGCTTGACCGAACTCACCTCTCCAATTCTGGAAACCGCTTCGATTACTGGCTCAGTCGCAACACACATATGATGTGCATTGGCATGTAGTAAGGTGTCGCCGGAGGCCACAATCCCAACATGACCAGGCCAAAATAAGAGATCTCCATCTTGCCTGGCGTCATATTTAATTTCTTGTCCGAGTGCTTTTTCTTGCTGATCTGCATCGCGTGGCGCCTCATGTCCAATTGCGGCCAAAGCGCTTTGGACAAGGCCAGAGCAATCCACACCACCGCCCCCTGTCCCGCCCCAGACATAAGGCAAGCCAATCATATCTGCCGCTATTTCGGTAAAGGGTCGTCGCGAGACCTCCCCTCGTTTTGCTATATGATTTTTATGGATAAATCCAACGCCCCCAAGATCTAGGAAATCACCTGATGCGTCGCCACGTATCATGGCATTGCGCGGTAGAAACCTAAATATCGTCGACTTTATATCCGGCTTAACAAAAACTGGGGCTGAGACGGCACTGACCTTATGAGACGGATTCCAATTTTCACCCGAGAGGTCACCCGTCCGGATAAGCCCGATATAATCTATACGATCAGAATCTGGTAATATCGAGAGCAAAGCGCCGCGCGCAAACTCTCCATGATTTTCAAAAATGTGAAATCTTTGCCCTAAAAGGGCTTGCGTCCCCATAGCAGATCCAATGCCAAGGCTGGTAAATGGTGCTGCAATAAATGTGTGTTGAAGATTTACACCTTTTGGCAAGTCTATGCGTGGATCGCTCATATCTTGCTTCGCTAAAGTTCAATAATTTCAGGGACGTTCCGCCTGGATCATGTCCGCAAATTTAGACAGGAAATGAATACCGGCTGATGTACGCGTCAGAATAACGGAACGCTTATCACGATGATCTGGCTGACGGGTAATATATCCTAATTTGCACAGACTATCTGTTGCGCGGCTAATAGCAGCTTTGGTAATTTGTAAATGTGCAGCCAGTGACCGCACAGTATGTGGACCTTTTTCCAGATAAATCGTCATAAGCATCGCCAATTGCCGTGGCGACAGGTCTGGCATGTCTGAGCGAACCGATTGCAGAGTCACCCGGTGCCAAAATTCCAAGCTTTCAGTTCGCGAAATCCGATTTGGCCGAGGCGCTGGTTTCGATCGTTCCGGGAGCATTTCTGGCAAAGTCGTCGAAACGAGACGCGGGACAAAAGCAGGTTCCGTTTGTGGCATTGGCGTAATTCTCCCCAGAAAACAAAGCTACGAATCATGGAATCGCATAATCGCGATTCCGCGGTCAAGTCGAGCTCAGCGGGATTTCACAGGAATTGAGTCAAGTGATTCAAAAACCACAGAATTTTTATGTAGAAAAATTGTCGCAGGTCAATTTGAGCTTGGCTTTTTAGGTTCGATCTAGGCTTGCATTGTAGATTTCACCTATGCGACTCAAAATCTAAGCACAGCCCAAGTCAATTTATGCTGAAAGACGCGCGTTCAACCCGCCTGCTTTGAGCCAATGATAAACCGCCCGAACGCCATACATGTCCCCGCCTTTAGGGTGCCCGGGACGCGTCGTCGGATTCCATCCATATGTGTCAAAATGCATCCAAGGCGTGTTTTTTACGAAACGTTCGAGGAAAAGTGCAGCCGTAACGGATCCAGCAAAGCCCCCGCCCGCATTTTTCAATGTCGCAATGGGCGAGTTTAACATTGCATTATAAGGCCTCCAAAGTGGCATATGCCAAACGGGATCATATTGCGCTTGACCCTGACGTGCAATCGCCTCCACGGGTGACGTCCGGTTACAAAACATGGGCGGAAGATGGGGGCCAAGAGCGACTCGCGCGGCGCCCGTAAGGGTCGCAAAATCAATAATAAAGTGAGGATCACTTTCAGTGGCTTTACAAAGCGCATCACCCAGAACCAAACGACCTTCTGCATCCGTATTATCAATTTCGACCGTGATCCCCAGCCGGGTTTGTAAAATATCGCCGGGACGATAGGCATTTGCGGAAACCGCATTTTCAGCAATGGCCAAAAGGCAATGCAGACGAATAGGCAACTTCATGGCCATAATCATTTTCGATAAGGCTAATGCATGGGCAGCACCGCCCATATCTTTTTTCATCAAACGCGCGCCTGAGGCTGATTTCATATTCACACCCCCCGTATCAAAGGTAATCCCTTTTCCAACAATGGCGAGGCGGGGATGAGACGGATCACCCCACTCAATCTCGACCAAGCGCGGCGCTTGATGTGCCGCCCGGCCGACGGCGTGTATCATGGGATAGTTTTCGGCGAGAAGATCTCCCCCTACAATTGAAGACACATCTGCATCATAAGCCTTTGCGAGTTCCCGTGCGGCCTGCTCTAGCGCTTCGGGACCCATATCCCCAGCGGGCGTATTGATGAGGTCCCGACACAGAGCCGTCGCTGAAACACTAGCTCTAATTTCTTCATGCTCAGCCTCATCAGACAATACAAGTAAAGGTGGATTACTTTGCTCTGCAAGATACCGATCAAAACTATAGGCACCGAGACCCCATCCAATTGCGGCTAGGTTTTTCATCATGTCAGATGGAAAATCTCCCAAACTATAATAGCCATCAGACAAAAAACTGCTGAGGGTTCCCAAACGCATTTCGCCAATATCATCATTTTCCCCGGACCCGCAGCCAAATAATATGCGTTTTATACGCCCGTCAGATTCTGGAAGACTTAGTCTTTGGCCTGCATCCCCGACGAATTTCCGCTCATCCGCAAATCGAGCCTGGGCCTCTGTTAGCGAGCCTTTATATTTTTCCCAGTTTTCTGGACGCAGCACATCGATTTTGACCGGAACCACCTCACTGGGAAGGTCCTTATGCAAAATAAAAGGTGTTGCGGTCAGATTAATCATGAAATTTTCTCCAGCTAGCTGTTTCGCAAGGGATTTGTAAACGCGGCGTTAACCCTATTCGTTCAGATTTGTTAACGAATTTAAGGCTTATGGGCCAATCTTCACATGAGGTCGACATGAATCCGTATAAAATGAGTTTAATCTTGGCAACGTCCGTTTTCTTATTTTCGGCATGTGCGGTGGCACCTGGATTGAGTGACGAGGAAGTTCAGATCAGATCCGACCTTGATGTTAGTCATTCACTCCCAGCATCACGGCATATGCGGGACGCAATAGAAACCCAACCCATTTTTGCGCAAGCGGCCTTTTGGTCAAATGAGTATGATATTAATCCCGGAGATTTGGAGTCGGCGCTTAAACTCGCTGCAGCCGTCAGAAAAATTGGCAACCCGCAACGCGCCGTAGAAATCACGCAAACGACACGCGCCCTATATCCTAAAGATCCTTACCTGATCGCCGAATATGCGGCAGCTCTGATTGCATCTGAACGCGCAGCTGAAGCCATAGAGCCCTTAGATGAAGCCCTCGCCCGGACACCAGCCTATGGCCGGTTATGGTCGCTCAAAGGGGCTGCATTAGACCAACAAGAACGATTTGGTGAAGCGCGCCAATATTATAATCGCGCCTTACAAATCACGCCAAATGATCCAAATGTAATGGCCAATATTGGATTTAGCTATGCATTGTCTGGCGATGCCCCAAAAGCAGAAACTTGGCTAAGACGAGCCATGGCACAACCCGGAGCATCTGAAAGTGTGAGACAAAACCTTGCACTTGTTTTGAGACTTCAAGGTAAAAATGCCGAGGCCGAGAGCCTTATCTCTCCTAATCAATCTCGACAAACCTTTCAAAGCCAGGCCTCAAGGCCCGGCATAAGGCCGTCAGCAGGATCAAATGCGGCAACGACCTCTAGAGGGCAATCAATTCCGTCACAAACCGCGCAAGCCCAAATCCGACAGCCGCAAGCGCGTGTGTTAACAAGCGCATCATCAGGTCAAAATTTTAAATCTTCATCTGACGCGGTTCGCGCGATTACGGGTCAAAATCCGACTGGACAGAGAACAGTCACAACACAGGCTAAGACTGTCTCTCCGGAGCTACAACAAGCAACACTGAACCGGATCGCTAACAGCCTCAATCTGCAACAGGGCGCGGCACAAAACACGTCGCCTGTAACACAGGCCCCTCAACGCGCTCAAGGCCGCCAGCCCTATCCTCAAACTGGAGGGCAATATCCCGCAGTGCCTCAAGCTTATCCAAACTTGGCTGGTGGACCATATGCCCAGCCGGCTCAAGCCTATGGCGTGCCTCAGAGGCGTGAGCCCAATCGCCGACGTCGATAATTTATCGATATAATATGAAAAAGGGACCTGACTTCGATTGAGTTCAATAAGCCAAATAATAAAAAAGGTCGTTGCAAGTTTAACATGCAACGGCCTTTTTTATTAGACATGAAATCGGGTAAACATTCTATCTATTCGAAAGCGTCTCCAAGGCGCATCCCAGCAGGCGTCAGGATTACAATGAAAAGAACAGGTAGGAAGAAAAGGATCATTGGCACGGTTAGCTTGGCTGGAAGAGCCGCGGCCTTTTTCTCGGCCGCCAAAACCCGCATTTGTCGGTTTTCATTGGCCATAGTGCGCAAAGTATCGCCAAGTGGTGTACCATATCTTTCGGCTTGAACGAGGGCTGTTGCAACCGCTCTAATGCCAACATGGTTGTTTCGGCGGGCTAAATTCTCATAAGCTAATCGACGAGACGTAAGATAAGATAATTCAGCGGTTGTGAGAGAGAACTCCTCAGCCAGTTCAACTGACGCATCTCCCATTTCTTCGGCCACTTTCGCAAAAGCCAACTCAACTGACATACCCGATTCCACACAAATTAGTAGCAAATCAAGTGCGTCCGGGAAAACAGGCATGATCGAATTCAAGCGTTTGGTTGCCATATTTTTAACAAGTATTCCAGGCAGGTAATAGCCAAATAAAGTCAAGCCGAGTGTCAAAAACATGCGCCGCAACATGTCCCAGTTAAGGACATTCAACATGACAATGAATATCATCCCAAAAATCAATAATGCAATCGGAGTAATCAATTTCGCCATATAAAAATAGTAAACGGGCTTTTGCCCACGTTTACCTGCTTGGGCTAATTTGTCTTTGAGGTCTGACGCCTCTAGTAATTTTTCAAGACTGAAGCGGTCTACCAAATTTTTGGCGACGCCGCGACTATCGGCTCTCAGACTTGCCTGTTCTTGTAGATTAGATAGACGGTCCTTACGTAGCGTTTCTCTGGCCGACGCAACAGACTCCAAGCGCTTTTTCTTTTTGTCACCGTCCAACATTGGGATAATGGTGATCCATAATGTATACATGACCAATACAGAGAGAAGAAACGCTCCTGCGTTTGTAAATAAGGCGACGGATTCAGGTGACATTTATCTTGCTCCGCCCACTAGAATTTAAAGTTGATCATTTTGCGCATCATCATGGTGCCACAAAACATCATCCCAGCCCCAAACATTAGATTTCGTTGCCCCGTCGGTGTATTGTAAAGTGGCATCATATAATCTGGACTCATCAATGTTGCGAGTATCATGACAACGATCGGCAATGCACCGATAATGATCGCAGACACCTTTGCTTCTGCGGATAACGCCTTAATTTTCTCACGAAGCATTTTTCGGCCTCTTAAGACATTTGACAAGTTTGCTAAAGACTCCCCCAAATTACCACCGGTAGACTTTTGAATATTTAGGACCGTCGCAAAAAAGTTTACTTCGGATATGGGCATGCGCTCGTAAAGTTGTTCGAGACAAACTTCGATAGGAATTCCTAGTTGTTCACCCTCGACGACAAGTCGAAATTCTGAACCCAATGGATCTGGACTTTCATGCGCAATGATTTTTAGACAGTCATTTAAAGGTAAACCTGTTCTCACGCCCCGAACAATAATGTCCATTGCGTCCGCAAAATGAGCTGTGAACTTTGCCTGGCGTTTATTAATCGCAAAATTAAGTATAAATCGCGGTAGGCCAAAACCTAACACAATAGCCACACCCAGAACTATCAGAGGGTTAGGTTTGATGAAAAATGCAATAGCGCCCCCAACCAAAGCCAAAACAATTGAAAGCACGATAAAGTTCTGTGGTTTCATTTTCCAATCCGCTTGGATTAGTTTTGATTGGATCGACTTCGCCTTCTTCTTTTTCGCATTCTGACGCTCTTCGATTTTACCCAAAGACTCTTCGATTTGTTTGCGTCGGGCGCCACTATCCTCAACACTGAGCTTCTCCCTGATATTACTTCCAAGGGATTTCTTCCCTTGAAACTGGCGCAGGCGTTTCCCGTCGCCGGAAGAATTTCCACTTAGGAATAAGAAACCCAGACAGGCAATCATGCCTGCTGCACAAAGCGCTATGAGAGTTTGCTGATCCACTTAACTACCTGCCGCATCCAGGGCTTCAGCCAGTTCTTTTTCTAGATTGAAATAGCGCGCACGATCCCAGAAGGCTGGACGCGCGATACCGGTAGATTTATGTTCACCAATAATTTTACCATTCGCATCCTCACCGTCCATTTCGTAAACGATCAAGTCTTGGGTAACGATAACGTCGCCTTCCATACCGATAACTTCGGTGATTTTTGTAATCCGACGAGATCCGTCGCGAAGACGCGCCGCTTGGACAATCACATCGACTGACCCAACAATCATCTCGCGAATGGTCTTTGCCGGGAGGCTAAACCCACCCATCGTGATCATAGACTCGAGTCTTGATAAGGCCTCTCTAGGTGAGTTGGCGTGGAGTGTACCCATTGATCCATCATGGCCCGTATTCATGGCTTGAAGAAGGTCAAAGGCTTCTGGCCCCCGCACCTCACCCACAATAATTCTTTCAGGACGCATACGCAGACAGTTTTTCACCAAATCAGACATGGTGATTTTACCCTTGCCCTCTAGGTTTGGTGGACGCGTTTCCAACCGCACGACATGAGGCTGTTGAAGTTGTAATTCGGCCGCGTCTTCACAGGTGATAATTCGTTCATCCGAGTGAATAAATCCAGTCAAACAGTTCAAGAGTGTTGTTTTTCCCGAACCTGTACCACCGGAGATTACAACGTTACATTGGCAGGCCCCGATGATCTGAAGAACCTTTGCCCCAGCAGGCGAAATTGACTGAAAATTGACCAAATCAGACAGCTTCAGCTTATCTTTCTTAAACTTACGAATGGTAAGAGCTGGGCCGTCAATAGACAAAGGCGGTGCAATGACGTTGACACGAGAGCCGTCGAGGAGACGCGCGTCACAAATCGGCGAGCTTTCATCGACCCGTCGACCAACTTGGCTAACAATACGCTGACAAATATTCATCAGCTGTGTATTATCTCGAAAACGAATATTCGTTTTCAGCATTTTACCATTTGTCTCGATGAACACATGTTTGGCACCATTGACCATGATATCGGCAATATCATCGCGAGCCAGCAAAGGTTCCAGAGGGCCATACCCTAAAATATCGTCACAGATTTCTGTGATTAGCTGATTAGATTCAGCAACAGACAGTCTGACATTTCGGATCGAAATAATTTCATCGACAATTCCGCGAATTTCTTCTCTGGCCTTTTCAGGCTGCATACCAGCCAGCGCGGACACATCAATTGTCTCAAATAAGGCGTTAAAAATAGTCGCCTTAGTCTCATAATACTCCTCACTCGGTTCGTCATTTCGACGACGAGGGGCCTCTGTCGTAGGTGCGGCGGATTCGACTTTTGCCGTGCTCGCCGGGGTGGGAGCTGGAGCCGATTTGACTTTGGTCGCTACCGCTTCCGATCTTTTACCAAACATCTATTACTTTCCTTTTTTCAGAAAGCTAAACATGGGTTTAGACTCGGGATTTGCGGCTTTGCCACCTCCAATTTTCAAAAGACCTTTTTTGGTCGGCGCGACATCACCTTTCAAGCGAACGTCAAAGGTTCCGCTTCGAATTCGGTTCGCAAGATACTTAATGCCTGCAACCGCTTGCGTAGCCGTTTTAACATCAGTCAACATCTTGCCTTCATTCGTGCATTCGAAATAGCTATCTGGATCCCAGGCCAATACGACATTTGGCTCCATTCCGACCATTTCACCAAAAGCTTTGACGTCTATCTCGTGGCTTTTCGACATTCCAACCTTATTCAGAACGAGGATTGGGTCGGGATCATTTGGGCGTTGGGTTTTAAGGAAATCAATGAGGTTTTTCGCGTTACGCATGCCCGCAAGATCAGGTGTCGCAACAATTACGACATCATCAACCGATGATAGAACATTTGTCGTCCAATCCGTCCAGTAATGTGGCATATCAAGAATTGCCAATGGCGAAATACCTCGGACGGCATTTACGACAGCCTCATAACTTTCCGTATCCATGACGGGCTTTGTATTGAGTGAGCTTGATGTCGGCAAAATTGAGAGCTTTTCCGTATGCCGGATCATGATCCGATCCATCAAGGTTTCATCTAGTCGATCAGGTTCGCCGAGAGCTTCTTCTAATCCCGACGTATTGTCATATGCAAAGTCTAGACCTGTTGTGCCCCAACTCGCATCCATATCAACTAATGCAGTTTCCTGACTTAAAAGTTCGGATAAGACCCAAGATGTATTATGGGCGAGCGAAGACGATCCTGCCCCACCCTTAACACCGAAAAAGGCGGCAACACGCCCAATAAAAGGTTGATCTGGATCAGCATATAATTCGCCAAGTGAGCGGATCAAGTGAAGCGGGTGCAATGGCGGGACAAGATAGTCAGAAATACCCTTATCCATCAATTGACGATAGAGCCGGATATCATTCGTCGCACCAATCATGACGACTTTTGTGCCTTCGTCACAAACGCTGGCCAATTGATCTAATTGATTGAAGAGTTCTTGCCCACGCATACCGCTTTCAAACAAGATTAAAGACGGTGTGTTTTCCTTGTGATAAAACTCAATCGCTGCGGGTAGGCCACCCATATAAATTTTCACATTCGTGCGCTTCATTCTCCAGTCACGAATTGTCTCATTGACGCAATGTGCCGTCTCTTGCCGATCACAAAACGCATGAACAGAAATAGACGGGAGTGGCTTTTCACCCTCATCTCGTCCACCTTCATCAAGCGGCGCATAGGTTTGCACAGGGGAAACCTGTCCCATGGGTGACATATTAGGCATTCCCGGATGTGGCACATTAGGGTTTGATGGGGCAGCGGGCGCAGGCATTTGTCCTTGATAATCTAAAATAGATCCTGGCTGAGCGGGTTGAGGCGCAGCAAGATAGGCTGGACTAGGCTGCACTGGCATTGGGGCAATGGGCGCAGCTTGTGGTGCCATGACGGGTTGCATTGGGGCTGGCTGAACAGGCATCGGCGTAGGCGCGGCCATGGGTCTAGGCGCTCCAACCGGAACTGGAGCCGCTGTAACTCGCACAGCTTGGGGTTGGGTCGGCACTCCGGTTTGACGCGCCGGGATGGGCTGCGGCATCTGTGGGTGCGGCTGTATCGTCTGTGTCATGGCTTCGTCTTCTGCTCTATCTATCTCGGTTAACAAAAGGGCGACTATTTCGCGTAATTTTTAGCAAAAATCGCATTAATTAGTCCCTGTCGAAATATCTTGACGCGGGTTGACCTCAGCAGCCGTTGCTTGCCCTTCGATATATCTATCATATACAACCTGTCTGCGTTGTGCATTTGGCGTCCCAGCTGCATAAGGCTCTAGGAATTGGCGCGGATCAGTTATCATGGCCGCGAGATTAGCAGAGTGGAAACACCCGAAAGTCGCGTGAGGTTGATTGTTATATGTTGAGGTCAAATTATCCATTACAGAGCAATCCTGCGGAATCGCTTTAAGCGTTCGATATGACACAATAACCGGTGCCGGATTCGATGGGTTTGAGCGATATTGCCCGGTTTGGATTGCTCCGGGATTCAAACCATTATGCGCCATCAAGGTTCTAATTTTAGCTTCAGCCTGTTGCGTGCCCAAACCGGACACAGCATGAGCTGGACGATTTATAAATAACGGACCATCGCCTGAT
Source organism: uncultured Algimonas sp. (assembly GCA_964425355.1). Classification (GTDB taxonomy): domain Bacteria; phylum Pseudomonadota; class Alphaproteobacteria; order Caulobacterales; family Maricaulaceae; genus Litorimonas. The sequence continues at coordinate 28,473 of CAYRMO010000006.1, forward strand.
TGGGCATATCCGTCCAAGAATTGAGACACAGCCAATGTATCGCGGGCAGATAGTTCTAGGCCATTTGGTCTTGTATAGAGTTCAAGACGCTCAATACTTTCTGCGACCTGAATTGGATTTCGCAGTGCCGTCGCCTCATATCGAGGCGCAGGTGTTGCGCAAGCCGATAGTACGAATAGCCCTATTAATGCAGTGGTTCCGATTAAGGTTTTTGACATGGTTTTTTTCCTTAATCTACAACGTGGCCAAATGTGCCAGTTAGCGAACCAGGTTTATCGTAAACTCTGTTGAGGCGGCCTGAAATCAAGCTATCGATGTCATTGGGGGACTCGAATCCATCCAATGGCGTCTGCAATTTGTCGGGATGGGTTGCTTCGACCAGATAGGGCGTGACAAGAATAACGAGTTCTGTCTGCGTTGATTGGCTCTCGCGGCCCCGGAATAGGGCGCCTAGTCCAGGCACGTCTTTTAGACCTGGTGTGCCGTCAACATTTGAGAGAGATTCTTCACGGATTAAACCCGCCAAGACAAGAGATCCACCTGCCGGGAGCTCAACAACTGTGCTCGCGCGTCTGACACGAATACCCAATACATTATCCCCGCCTTCGACCAGAAACGCATTTTCTGTCGTAGGTTCAGACACTTCCGTACTGATTGATAACGAAATGAGTCCCTCCGAGAGAACAACGGGCGTAAATCCTAGCGAAACACCGAATGGCTTAAATTCAAAAGATCTTTGAATTTGCCCATTTTCGTCTATCGATGAGCCTGCAAAGAGTGGAATTTCTCCACCTGCCAAGAAATTTGCCGTCTCCCCAGAAATGGCTGTCAAGGTTGGTTCCGCGAGTGTTCTGACGAGACCAACAGACTCCAAAGCATTTAGGGCCCCTCCGAGTGACGTAAGATCGCCGCCGCCAGTATTGTTAAACTGGCCGCTCGCATTCAAACCGCCAGCAAATGAAGGACCGACTTGATTAATCAAGGAAATCGTCCCGTCACCTAACTCACCAATAGCGTTTAGGTTTAAGCCCATCTGCTTTGTGACTGAGCGTTGCATTTCAACAATTCGGACTTTCAGCATGACCTGATCTTTGCCCTCAGTAGACATAAGATTGACGATTTCACCCCCAGCACCACCGTCTGTGTTCAACCACATGCGAGCCAGTTTTTCGACTTTATCCGCAGCTGCGGCGTTTGGAACAACGCCCGTTAGCAAAATATTTGAATTGAAGACTTGTACGTCCACCGAACTTTCAGGTGAATTTTGACTAATCAGATTTTCCAACCCACCAATATCGCGTTCAACTCGAATATCGAGATTAAGAAGCTCGCGGCCGTCATGGCTATAAAAATAGGCATTTGTCTGTCCAGCAGATTTCCCGATTAACATTGTCCGTCTAGACGTATGTACAACAGTCTCAACGATTTCGGGGTCCGAAATGATGACATCCATGACATTTTCTGGAAGCTCAACAACAGTCGATTTCGATAGCGGAAGGACAATTGATTGGTTTGTCACACTTGTCCCTGGACCTTGAATTTTTACGGCTGCGCTCGCATTTTGGATATTTGAATAGGAACGTGACCCCGCTTGAGACGGGACCGACATCCACCCAAATGTCGCGATTAAAGCGAGGGCTGTCGCAGATTTACGGAATGTGTGGGTCATAATATTAAACGTCCGCCTCATCATTATTGGATTGCCACTGGCGTGGCTTCACCAGCGCGAAAAACACTAATTGTTGTCGGCGCCGCTTCCTCTTCCGTTCGTGTCACACGCGCTGCACTTCGAGCCTTGTAATTGGCGCCATTAACACCTCTCAAAGTGAGGAAAAGATCGCCATAACCTGTTGATTCTTGTAGTAATTCTGAGTCAGGTTGCGAAAGTTCAAATGTCGCGGTCGATCCAGGAATCGCTGCACCATTTTCAGGTCCGGTTGTAAAAGTTTGATCGATCGCCAACACATTCACATTCTCAAATAAGGTTTTTGCGATATAAATGTTGTCGCGTTCAATCGTGCGCGCAGCTGTGTCGTTTGGAGGTCGGCGAACTTGAAAATTCTCTCTCAAGATAATGTCAACCTTGTCTCCAGGTTGGATAAAACCACCCGCAGCCGTATCGACGGAGATCCGAACAGTAACGGCACGCATCCCTGGTTTTAGAATAGCGGCCATTACGCCACTATCACCTGCCATGATGACTTTGCCGCGCGTTAAAGTCTCTCCTGTGACCAGAGGCGTACGGGCAAGAGAATTCACAAATTCCTGTCTTGCATCTGGCTGGTCAACGGTATTGATCAGGTTGGGCGTAACGGCCTCTGCTGGCCATTCAATTTCGGTAATCATATGCTCGCCAATTCTCTCACCGACGCGAACATCGGCGTCGATAGCGAGAACACTTACATATTCTACTTTGGTTTTTTCAATAATAACTTCTGGTTTAACCTGCGTCGGTGGTGGTGGCGTACCCAGTTTCTTGACACCCGTAAAAACGACAAAGCCAAGAACAGCCATCGCACCGAGTACAATAATCTTCTTGGTATCCATAATCCCTCACCAAATTGGTTGTATCGAACCCACAGATTAAGTGAGACGAACTAAAGCATGGTTAACGGATACACACCGATGCGTTTGGAAAGAGTTAACAACATTTGCTAATTTTGGAAAAATTATGAGATATCTCAGTTGCCTATGCTGCAAATCTACAAATCTCTATGGCAAAAGGCTCGTGTAAAATTCTAGCCCATTGTAGCCAAAAAAACGCGGCTCGCGGGCAAAGCGCATATGGCTCCAGCGGCCAATGCGAGTCCATAAGGAATTTTTTTCTCATCCCTTAGCATCATTTGTGCCCAAGGCGTCGTTAAAATTCGGATAGGGATATAAGCTCTGAAGACCACTAAAATAATCGTAAGCGCAAAGCCAAACAAGGACGTATATACAATGTAAAGGAGAACGTCTGACCACGTAAACCAGATGGCCGTTCCAGCCATAAGTTTAGAGTCACCCCCACCCATCCAGCCAAATGCAAACATGGCGAACCCGATGGCAAAAACAACGGCGCATACAGCTAAATGCTCCAGCAAAACAGGGACACCTGCCCATGTGAAAGGTAGAATGAGGAAAAAAGAAAAGAAAGCAATCAGCGGAATCCTATTTGGGATTTTCATCGCATTTGCATCATTTAACGCGGCCATAAGCTGCGGCGTTGAGAAAATGAAAAATACAAAAAACGGCAATAGTAGTGTCATGTCGCTCACGGATTAAGAGTTGACAGACAGAGTGACATAAAATCTTTAATTTGAGGTTATTAATCTATGAAAAATAAGGGTTTAGAGCACTTTAACGCTGAGACAAGAGGTAGGATTACGTCTCATCAAATGCCTGTACCAATTCACTTTCGGTTCCGCCAAAGAGGTTTTGAATATTTCCGCCAATAGATTCTGCACCCGCAATGATCGCAATCGCAATTAACGCGGCAATCAAACCATATTCAATTGAGGTGGCGCCAGATTCATCTGATAGAAATTCTCTGAAAATATTCATCAAGCCCTCCCGTGAAATTAAAAATTCGACCGCCCACAAAGGCGATCGAAAACATAAAAGTGTTGGATCTGTAATACAAATCCAACGTAAAGCAATTAAGCGTCAGCGTCAGTAAGTTCTTGACCGATGTCGTTGAACGTGTTGCTAACTTGTCCGCCGATTACGTTTGCACCAGCGATGATGCCAACAGAGATAAGCGCAGCAATCAGACCATATTCAATAGCAGTTGCACCTGATTCATCTTCGATGAAGCGTGTAAATAGATTTTGCATAACATTACTCCCACGTATGCGTTGTCAGAGAGGATAACCCTCAAGTCACAGGGTCATCCCTGATAAAAATGCTTATAAGCGGGAAGCCTTACCGTTGCGTTGAAAGACACGGTAAACGCTTGGTAAAAATAATAGGGGGTTAGATTGCGTTCATCTTAGAATGTTCTTAAACACTAGGAATGTGACAAAAATATGTCCAATTTGGTCCAAATGTGACCTGTTTTTCGACCCCCTATTATAATGACTCGCCGTTTGCGTAGCAAAAGACAGTAAATTTAAGCACGATGTAAAGGCTTCATTTACTACATTCACCTAAGCGAGAAGAGAATCTATGTTTAGGAGCCGCTGATCATGCGCAAGATATTTTCTCTCATGCTTGTAACAGGCTGTCTTTCCGCGGCGACATCGGCATTTGCGGGTAATAGTGTCTATAAGGTTGAGCTTAATAAGACAGAAATCGTAAAACTGCCTGGACCAGCAAGTTCTATTATTGTTGGCAACCCGAATATTGCAGATATTTCTGTACAGTCCGTTGATACAATCTTTGTGGTTGGGCGTGGATATGGTGAAACAAACCTGATCGTTCTCGATGCGCAAGGCAATACGATGATGGATACAAATTTGCAGGTTGTGAATACCTTGTCTCCGCATGGTGTACGTCTTTATAATGCCAAAAGCCGAGAAACCTATTCTTGCATTCCATATTGTGGTCCTTCACCCGTATTAGGAGACAATCCTGGTTTCATTGGGGCAAATACAAATTCAGAAAATCGTTTAAATGGATCCAATGTGGCATCGTCTGGCGCCGCTTCCGGAACACCCTCTGGGAGCACAAGCAATACAGATCAAGGCCTCAGTGGGGCTCAGGGCTTCGGTAGCGATTCATCCTTTGGATCTGACGGCATAGAACCGTTTTAATAGTTTATTTAGGACGTTTTCTAATAGAATATTAACTCGGATTTTTTCCGCTTTATTCATACAATTTGTCTATTCTACATCACCTACAGCTAATTTCTGCTGGGATCTTGTTCGGCTGACACTGTGGAGTGTGACATGAAGTTTATTTCGAAGACTGCTTGGCAAAGAGCTGAACGCCTTGTCGCGAAATTTAGTAGACATACAGAAGGCGCAACGGCGATCGAATTTGCTTTTGTCGCCATCCCTTTCTTCGCTCTCCTTTTTGGGATTATTGAGCTTGCGATCGTATTCTTTGTGAGTTCAGCGCTTAGCCATGCCACATCTGAAGCAGGTCGAATTATCCGCGTTGGAAACTTCCAGGCTTGCGGGGGCGCCGATGAATTTAAAGCCCTCGTTTGTTCGAATATGAAAGGGTTGGGAGGCTGTTGGAAGAATGTCAGGATCGATGTTATTGATGGCCCCAGTTTCAAGACAATAGCATTGCCTGCACCGCCGGCTCCTCAACCAATCGACCCTGATGAAACAGGGCCGGATGCTATTCCGCAAACACCAAATGGTGTCATATCGGTGAATGCAAATACAGCGGGCCAACCCATCGTCGTACGCTCTGTACTTTATTACCGCCTAGCCTTGCCTGCAGGTTTGACCCGCCTGGAAAGCCCAGGAACACCCGGCGTTCGCGTGATCTCTTCAACAACTGCGTTCAGAAATGAACCCTTCCCTGTGTCAGGTTCATGCAATTCAGATACAAACGATAAAATTTCTAGTGGGACACCAGATGATGCGTAAAATTAGAAAATTTTTACCCAAGCCGGTTTCACGCCTTTGTAAAGATGAAGAGGGCGTAGCTGCAATTGAATTCGCGATTATTGCGCCGATTATGATCGCTATGTATTTTGGTCTTGCGGAGATGGCGACTGCGATATCGGTCGATCGCCGGATTTCGCATGGAGCCAATGTTGCCGCTGATTTGCTGACGCAAAATGCGACAATGACGGCCGACGATATTGAGGAATCACTTGCCGCTGCCGTAAGAGTTATGGGTGTTCGAAATGTAAATGATATTACATTTGAGGTTCAAAGCTATGCACTTGATGATGATGGTAACATGATTAGCGAAGGATTTGTTGAACTTAATTCAGGAAGATCTGCTCTACCAAGTTTAGATGTAAGTTCTCTAGATGATCGCATTTTAAGCGATACATCCGGCGTGGTCATCACGCGGGTTGCATATACCTATTCGCCATTTAAGCTACAATTCTTCGACACGGACATAACACTAAGTGAAACATTTTTGTTGAAACCTAGGCGGTCTGTTTCAGTTGTTTTAGCTGAAGATGAAGGTAAAATTCTTGATTGTACGGGAACAGCGTTTGACAATATTACCTGTAGCTAGAATTAGGTGTCTCTCGTTGCAAAGCCGATTTATCACCGCTCTAGATAAGCTGACCGCAATCTAGATAGATCTTCTTTATCTATTTCTAATTCAGTCTGAGCGTATTTTTCCAAGTCGCCCATATTGTCCAAGGCAGCTTCAAGAAATTCTGGACTAACGCTAAACATTGGCCACAAAGATTTGGCATGAATTGGACGACCAAATCGTTCGGAAAACATTTGCGCCGCAGGTTCAATAATCGCCTCTATATCAACTGACTCCAGGGTCATCATATAATCTGAAACAATGTCTTTACGTGAGACGCCCAATAGGCCTTGTATGAGCGCACAAAGGGTCCCAGTTCTATCTTTTCCTGCCGCACAATGAACCAAAACCCCGGTTTCGAGCCCCGCCTCAGAACCCGTCATACATTTCAATGTATTTGCAAAAATGGCCTTAAACCCGGGATCGTGGGGTCGCTTTTTATAGCTTTCAACCATGTATCGATTGGCATCAGCAGCCGTATATAATTCACGTTCTAAAAAAGCTTCATGGGGCGCAACCTTTGACGACAAACCGTCTGGCTGATCTGGATATTCTAAAACTTTGGGTTTCGGAATTGGAAATCGTGACGGTTGTTTTTTGCGTTCAGGCGCATGACGTAGGTCGACAACAAGATCGATATTTAAACCGCTAATTTTTGCAAGATCTTTGTCATTTAGCGAGGCGAGGTGTGCGGACCTAAAAAGGCGTCCTGTCTTTACCGCGCGGCCATCCAACCCTTTATATCCGCCAAAATCACGGAAATTAAATATTGTTCCAAACGCATAATTGCGGTCGTCAAACGCCAATAGTGACATTGTATTATCGGGTGCCAGCTACAATACTTACTCAGCGATCTCTAATTTGGTTTTTTTTATATTTGCTTCAAAGCGATCCCAAACGCCCTCATCTCCATGCCAAGTGCCTTCAGTTGCCCCTTTGGCATATTCGGTCGCTCTCGCTTCGAAGAAATTGGCGTGCTCAACGCCATTTGTAATCTCAGTTAACCAAGGCAAAGGATGTTCTTCGGTCCCATAGACTTTTGGCAAGCCTAATTGGCCCAAGCGCCAATCCGCAATATATCGAATATAGGCCTTAATATCTTCGCTCGTCATGCCTTCGACCGGTCCCATTTCAAAAGCTAGGTCAATAAATTTATCTTCCAGCTTCACCACTGTTTTGCAGCAATCGATGATGTCATCGGCCACAGAAGACGTTAGTGCACCCGTCTCATTGGCAAATGTGTGAAACAGTTTGATCATGCCTTCACAATGCAGGCTTTCATCACGAATGGACCAGGTTACAATCTGTCCCATCCCCTTCATTTTGTTCAAACGTGGGAAATTCATCAACATTGCAAATGAGGCAAAGAGCTGAAGTCCTTCCGTAAAGCCACCGAAAACAGCCATAGACGTCAGAATATCCTTCTCTGTCTCTACGCCAAATTGGCCAAGATAATCATGTTTGGCCGCCATTTCCTCATATTCCATAAAGGCAGAAAACTCACTATCAGGCATGCCAATCGTCTCAAGCAGAAGCGCATAAGCCGCAATATGAATGGTCTCCATATTGGAGAAGGCTGCGAGCATCATTCGTACCTCAACCGGTTTGAACAATGGCATATAGTTTTCCATGTAATTGGCGCCAACCTCGACGTCACTTTGCGTGAAGAAGCGGAAAATCTGGGTCAGGAGGTTTTTCTCGACATCTGTCAGATTGACCGACCAATCCTTGAGGTCCTCGCCTAAGGGCACCTCTTCAGGCATCCAGTGAACCTGTTGCTGTCTTTGCCAGAAGTCATACGCCCAGGGATACCGAAACGGTTTGTAAGAGTGTGACGGCATTAGAAGTCCAGAACTTGTCTTTTCGAAATTCCCCATTTGACCCATGCGTCAATCTCCATAAATGATGGGCTTAACCCGACTCGAATCTGATTCTACCCTAACCCATTGAAATCAGCGGAATATATCAGAAATGACCACATATGCTCTATGGGTCGCTGATTCACACAATATCTAGTATTGGAAATCTTGCAAGCACCATCTGAAGGTGCGGCAATATGCTACTCAGATCCGGTCATATTTATCAATGGGCGAGCGAGACAAACAGCTCGCTTTTGCAATTCCGTCGTCACAAGTGTCAAAATTATATACAAAAAATATATTTTGATAATTTCTTACCTGCTTTGAACTCACTATGAAAAATATTATATTTCAATATGATAGCATAATTTTATTTTCAATTTTGTATCTCGTTATGACAAATTGTCGCACCTTTACGAAACAGATTTATTTCTCTATAGGGCGGGATCATTTTCAAGGAAGCTGATGAGATGGCCAAAAAACAGACATCATCAAAGACAACGCAAAAGCGCAAAATGCTACAATTCGTGAATACAGCGCGCGATATGCCGCAAAAGCGCGAGGCCGATATTAGAAATGAAGACTTCCTCGAGATCTATGGCGACTATATTAATGCCAAAGCCCAGGAACAAGCTTCACGGTGCTCGCAATGTGGTGTCCCCTTTTGTCAAAACCATTGTCCCTTGCAAAACAACATTCCAGATTGGTTAAAACTCACGGCGGAAGGCCGAACCCAAGAAGCTTGGGAAATCTCGAATGCAACCAATAATATGCCGGAAATATGCGGCCGGATTTGTCCGCAAGATCGCCTCTGCGAAGGCTCATGCGTGATTGAACAATCAGGGCATGGCACGGTTACGATAGGATCCGTAGAGCGTTACCTCTCAGACACAGCCTGGTCGGAAGGCTGGATCCAACCCCTTAGCCCGCGTAAAGAAAGAGCTCTATCTGTCGGCATAATCGGCGCCGGACCCGCAGGCTTGGCAACGGCTGAACAACTTCGAGAAGAAGGCTGGCAAGTCACGGTTTATGATCGTCACGACCGCGCGGGTGGTTTGCTGATTTATGGCATCCCCAATTTCAAACTCGACAAATCAATTGTTGAGCGACGCGTAAAACGGTTGGAAGATGGCGGTATCGAATTCGTCCTAAATTGCGATGTTGGCACAGATATTAGTTTCGAAAAGCTTCGCGAAAAACACCAAAGCGTTTTGATTGCTACAGGCGTTTATGCGGCACGCGATTTATCTGTTCCGGGTGCCGGCGCCGATGGCGTCTCCCCTGCCCTTGATTTCCTGATCGATTCTAACCGACGCGGCCTAGGCGACAAGGTTGGCGAGGAACCGGCGAAAGATAAGAATGTTGTTGTAATTGGCGGTGGAGACACAGCCATGGATTGTGTTCGAACAGCTGTCAGACAAGGCGCAAAATCTGTGACCTGTCTTTACCGCAGAGACCACGCCAATATGCCAGGCTCACGCCGCGAAACGGCCAATGCCCAAGAAGAAGGCGTCACCTTTGAATGGCTCGCCGCCCCGAAATCTGTGCATGATAAAGACGGCGCTGCGACAAAAGTCCGTGCCGATCGCATGCGTTTGGGGCGAAAAGACGCGTCTGGCCGCCAGTCGCCTGAACCTATTGGTGAAGAATTCGATGTCGATGCAGAACTCGTTATCAAGGCACTAGGCTTCACGCCGGAAGATATGAAAACTCTTGATCCTGAACTCGTCACGACACGCTGGGGAACGCTTCGGGTTAATCCTGTAACATTCGAGACAAATCTCCCGGGCGTTTATGCGGCTGGCGATATTGCGCGCGGTGCAAGCCTCGTCGTTTGGGCCATCAAAGAAGGCCGCGACGCAGCCGATCACATGCATAAATATCTCAGAGGCCTAGAGCGCGCAGCCCTTCTCGAGGCAGCAGAATGAGACGTCTCGCAAGAAATTTAAACCTACACGCTGGCAATGCACCAGATCAGCAAAATCCAGAGCAGCAATCGGTAGAAAACTAATGTCTAAAAGTAAAAACTGGCTCTCAGATTACGAAGCAAAAAGAGATGCGTTGATTGACGCGCATGTTTATGATCCGGCTGATGAACACGCCAATTGCGGTGTAGGTCTGGTCGCGTCCGTCAATGGGCAACCTCGCCGCGACGTCGTTGAAAAATCTATTCAGGCTCTGAAAAATGTTTGGCACAGAGGCGCTGTAGATGCAGATGGCAAAACCGGAGACGGGGCGGGCATTCGCCTTGATATTCCTCAGGAATTCTTCCGCGCGCAGGTCGAGCGCACAGGCCATAAACCTAATAATGTCAAAATTGCTGTTGGCATGATCTTCTTACCGCGGACAGACTTTGGAGCCCAAGAAGCTGCGCGCACAATTGTTGAAACCGAACTTTTGAAAGAAGGGTTTTACATTTATGGCTGGCGGCAAGTTCCAATCGAGGTTTCGATCATTGGTGATAAAGCCAGAGCAACACGTCCGGCCATTGAACAGGTTATGTTCCGCGATCCAAAAGGGCGTAAAGGCAATACGCTAGAGCGCGAGCTTTATATTGTCCGCCGCCGGATTGAAAAACGCGTCATCGAAGCCGCTATTCCAAGCTTCTATGTCTGCTCTTTATCAGTTCAGACCATTATCTATAAAGGCATGTTCCTGGCCGAAGATATTGATAATTTTTATCCCGACCTCAAAGATGATCGCTTTATTTCGCGTGCAGCCATTTATCACCAGCGCTTTTCGACAAATACATTCCCGTCTTGGCAGCTCGCGCAACCTTTCCGTATGTTGGCCCATAATGGCGAGATCAATACGCTAAAAGCCAATGTAAATTTGATGAAAAGCCATGAAATCAAAATGGCTTCATCAGCTTTCTCGGATCGGGCTGAAGACGTAAAACCCGTCATCCAGAAAGGCAGCTCAGACTCGGCCGCACTGGATGCCGTATTCGAATTACTTGTTCGTGCAGGTCGCACAGCGCCAATGGCCAAAACACTATTAGTCCCCGAAGCCTATTCCAAACGCGGCGATCTTATGCCGCCCGAATGGCGCTCATTATATGAGTATTGTAATGCCGTTATGGAGCCGTGGGATGGTCCAGCTGCACTTGCCGCCTATGATGGACGCTGGGTTATGGCAGGCCTTGATCGCAATGGTCTTCGCCCGCTTCGATATGCCCTATCTGCAGATGGTATTCTTGCCGTTGGATCGGAAACAGGCATGTGCCCAATGGATGAGGCCGATATTGTCCAACGCGGGGCTTTAAAACCAGGTCGCATGATCGCCGTTGATCTGGAAGAGGCACGCTTTTACGACTCGTCTGAAATTCTGGACGAACTCGCCAATAAGAAGCCCTATCGCAAATGGCTAGAAAAATCGATTGATCTGGATGAAAAACTTGCGGGTCCAGAAACCATCACATTAAGCGGTGAAGACCTCATGCGTCGGCAAATGTCATGTGGTCAAACCCTTGAAGATTTGGAGCTTATTCTCTCACCTATGGCGGAAATGGGCAAAGAAACTGTCGGCTCGATGGGAGATGATACACCGCTCGCTGTCTTATCAGATATCTACAGACCTTTATCACATTTCTTCCGGCAAAATTTCAGCCAAGTGACAAACCCACCCATTGACCCGTTGCGTGAAACTCGCGTTATGGGCCTGAAAACGCGATTCCGGAATCTGAGAAATATCCTGGCCGAAGCCGGTACACAAACCAAGGAAATGCTCGTTCTCGAAAGCCCTGTCATGACAACAGGCATGTATGAGAGATTTGTCAAATTAGTGGGTAAATCAAACGTCAAAGTCATTGATTGTACCTTTGATCCAGAAGAAGCCTTAGGTAATCCTGGTGGTCGCACGCTAAAAGCGATGCTCGCGCGCATAAAACAAGAGGCCGAAGACGCCGTTAATAATGGCGTCGAGAATATCGTCCTATCAGACGAATTTGTTGGCGAAAACAAAGCCGCCGCGCCTATCATTCTTTGCGTCGGCGCCGTTCAAACACACCTGGTTGAAAAAGGCCTAAGATCATCTTGCTCGATTTTGGTCCGTTCAGCCGAATGTCTAGATACACATTATTTCGCCGTCCTCATTGGCGCGGGGGCCACAACTGTGAATGCCTATATGGCACAAGACTCGCTCGCGGACCGCGTCAAACGTGGTCTATTGGAAATGTCTACAGATGAAGCTGTCACGCAATATAAGAAAGCGATTGAAGGCGGTCTCTTAAAGATCATTTCCAAGATTGGAATATCTGTGATTTCGTCTTATCGCGGTGGAAATAATTTCGAAGCACTGGGCTTGTCCCGCGCGCTTATAGGCGAAAACTTCCCAGGTATGAAATCCCGAATCTCAGGACTTGGTCTTGCAGGCCTCGAGGTGAAGATCGTTGACGCCCATGAAAAGGCCTATGACCGAAATGTTGTACGCTTACCCGTTGGCGGACTTTATCGTGTGCGAGCCAAAGGCGAACGTCATGCCTATCAGGCCGATATGATACATATGTTGCAAGAGGCAACGACTCGGCAGGATTATGAACTTTACCGCAAATACGCGAAAGTTGTAAATTCGCAAGACCCGATCCAAATTCGAGATCTGCTAGACATTAATCCTGGCAAACAAGCCTTACCTATGAGCAAGATCCAATCTGTGAATGAAATCCGGCGGCGCTTCTGTACCCCTGGCATGTCGCTCGGCGCGCTATCTCCCGAAGCCCATGGGACGTTAAATATTGCCATGAACCGCATTGGCGCCAAATCGGTCAGTGGTGAAGGTGGAGAAGATCGCTCGCGATATATTCCGCTTCCCAATGGCGATAATATGAATTCAGCTGTCAAACAAATCGCCTCAGGCCGATTTGGTGTTACGGCCGAATATCTCAACCAATGTCGTGAAATCGAAATTAAAGTGGCCCAAGGCGCCAAGCCAGGTGAAGGTGGGCAATTGCCCGGCTTCAAAGTCACAGAAATGATTGCCAAGTTCAGAAATGCGACACCGGGCGTGTCCTTGATTTCTCCGCCGCCACATCATGACATTTATTCTATCGAAGATTTGGCCCAACTCATCTATGATCTCAAGCAAATCAATCCCATCGCACGTGTTGCCGTTAAATTAGTAGCCAGTTCCGGCGTGGGGACGATTGCGGCGGGTGTTGCCAAAGCCAAAGCTGATACAATCCTGATTGCGGGACATAATGGCGGCACAGGGGCTTCGCCCAATACGAGCTTGAAATATGCAGGTATCCCATGGGAACTTGGCCTATCAGAAGCGCATCAGGTTCTGACTCTGAACAATCTGCGCGACAAAGTCACCCTCCGGACAGATGGCGGCCTAAAAACAGGTCGGGATATTGTCATCGCCGCGCTTCTAGGTGCCGAAGAATATGGCATCGGAACACTTTCATTAGTCGCCATGGGTTGCATCATGGTCCGTCAGTGTCATTCCAATACCTGCCCCGTTGGGGTTTGTGTCCAGGACCCGGCCTTGCGCGAAAAATTCACAGGCACGCCTGAAAAAGTCATCAATCTTATGACATTTATCGCCGAAGATGTGCGCGAAATTCTGGCACAAATGGGCTTTGAATCACTGGATGAAATTATCGGCCGTACAGATCTACTCGCTCAAGTCAGTCGCGGCGCAGAAAATCTGGATGATCTCGATCTCAACCCCGTTCTGGCACAAGTCGATAGTAAACTTGTTTCGGATAGTCGTGAAGACCGCATCGATGTTCCAGATTCGTTAGATCCGCAAATCATTGCTGATGGGAAACAGCTTTTTGAACGCGGTGAGAAAACGCATCTGACCTATGGTATCCAAAATGTTGATCGCGCTGTCGGCACACGCGCCTCCAGTATGATCTATCAGAAATTTGGCGCGGGAGGCCTGCCAGCGGGTCACCTCACTGTAAGGCTTAGAGGTTCCGCCGGACAATCCCTGGGCGCCTTTGGCATGAAGGGACTGAGGCTTGTTGTGGACGGTGATGCCAATGATTATGTTGGCAAGGGCCTGTCAGGGGCAGAGATTATTGTGGCGCCTCAGGGGCGAACGCCTATTGATGCCCATGTCTCGGCAATCATCGGTAATACCTGCCTTTACGGCGCGACCAAAGGCTCCCTTATGGCAGCTGGGCGGGCCGGCGAACGGTTTGCGGTCCGGAATTCCGGTGCCGAGTCTGTTGTTGAAGGTCTAGGCACAAATGGGTGCGAATATATGACAGGTGGCGTTGTTGTCGTCCTTGGCAGCGTCGGCGATAATTTTGGCGCCGGAATGACAGGTGGAATGGCTTATATTTATGACGTGGAAGATGCCTTTGAAAAAGCCGTTAATCCAGATTCGGTCGTCTGGCAGCGCTTTGGCTCCGAATTTTATGAAGAGCAATGCAAAGATCTGATCCGCAAACATGCTAGCCAGACAGGGTCTGAATTCTCCAAGAAAGTTTTGGCGGAATGGGATTTTGCCCGCAGCAAATTCTGGCAAGTCGTCCCCAAGGAAATGCTGAACCGCTTAGAGGTTCCGCTCCAAGACGCTGCGGAATAAAATCAGGCCCGCTTAACAAAGCGGGCAGTGACTTTTAGTCTAAAACAATTTTGCGCCGACATTCAACCTCGCCAAACTCAAAGTTATGGTATAACAATACGCGTCATGAGTGCGAATAGCCACATTTCGGACGCGGAATTAACAGCGACAGCTGATAATCGCTTTGATCAGCCCGTCAGGCGCGGTCGACCTGGTCGGCTGCCGCCAGATCATTCCGCAATCATAACGCGACGGATTACGGCCCTGGCAGTGGCGCTTGGCGTGTTTATGGCCGCTGGTAAATTCTGGCTTTATGGGCAAACAGGGTCGATTGGAATTTTGGCCTCACTGGCCCATTCAGCCCTCGATATTTTTGGTGCAATCGCAAGTTTTATTGCTGTTCGCTTTGCCGCGAGAAAACCAAATGGACGTTATCGATTTGGCTTTGGTAAAGCAGAGAGTTTTTCGGCTGTTTTCCAAGTCTGCCTTGTTGTGCTTGCGGCCCTTCACCTTTTAGAAGCCGTTATTGGTCAAATTCAGCATTTTGGTCATGATCATCCTGTAAATCATGCGCACTCCATTCCCAATTCAGGGCCGGCCATTTTTGTGCTCATCATCTTCATTGCTCTGACAAGTTGGCTCATAATCGCTCAAAGCTGGGCCATTCGCGCAACGGGTTCGATAGCCGTTAGAGGTGATCGGGCGCATTATTTCGCCGATCTCCTCGCCAATATCTTTGTCATTATCGGCATTGCGCTTGCCAGCTACACATCACTCAAATGGGCTGACTCCTTTGTCGGGGGTCTCATGGCGATTTGGCTTTTATTTACCGCCTTCCAAATCGCACGTCACGCTTGGGCGCAATTAATGGATAAGGAATTAAATGCGGATGAACGCCGAACGATTGCGCGCCTAGCCATGACAGATCCATCCGTCAGAGCCGTAACAGATTTGAGAACCCGCGCCTCTGGTCCACATCTACATATTCAAATGCGCCTCGATCTCGACGAAACACTCTCATTATCTGCGGCTCATGATATAATTCTGGCCGCAGAAAAACGGATTATGGATGAATTCCCAGCCGCGGATATCTTAATTCATCCGCATCCCGCAGGTTGCGGTCATAGTCACGGCAATAAGCGCTTTCAGGATTTAGAAGAGATTAACCTTAATTCTTAAGCTTTCATTTGCCATGTTTGGGCTATGTCGCGAGGGTGCGAACGCTATATCATTTTCCACTGCACCCGCCCTCTCGTATGGCCAGGATTACACTGGCCGAGAAGAAGCTGAAGGTCAAAGAGGTCATTATTGATCCATGGTCTCCCAATCCCGCATTTCTGGACTTGACCGCCGAAGGCGCCCCACCCGTTCTAATAGATCTGACAAAACAAGGAACTCTCACAATTAGCAGTGCCCGTGCAATCACTGAATATGCCAATGACGGATCATCTCGAAACCCGCTCTTGTCAGAGGATCCTTTTGAACGCGCAGAAGCGAGGCGTTTATGCGCCTGGTTTGACATGCAATTTTCAAACGACGTCGATAGCTATATTTTGACGGAGAAAGTGGAACGCGCGGTCCTATCTCAAACGCAATTTGATGTTGGACCCGCGGATCCTAATATTTTGCGCCAAGGCCGCGCAAACCTAGAGCGACATTTAAATTATCTGACAACCCTGCTTGAAAAACGAGACTGGCTTGCTGGCCGGCGACTTTCTTTAGGTGACATTTCCGCTGCCGCACATCTCTCTTGTCTCGATTTCTTAGGTGAAATTAATTGGAGAGACTATGCTCAGTTGACGGAATGGTATCAGAAAATAAAGTCTCGTCCGTCAATGCGCAGCCTATTGGGCGATCGTGTCGCAGGCCTTCGACCCCCACGTCACTATACCGATTTGGATTTCTGATTGGGTTTTAAATTAAAAAATGTTATACCGCCCTCAATTACAAAGGGACCCATATCATGAGATCATATCTAACTGCTGGTTTTGCAGGCCTGTTTTTGGCGCTTTCGCCTGTAACATCGCATCTAACATTTGCGCAAGCCCAGACCGACACCACAATTACCGCCATACAAGATATGGCCGAATGGTCTCAGCAAGCTTTAAATATTCAAACCGGCATGATGGAGTTATTTACACCAGAAATGATGGAAGAATTGATTAGTGTTTTAAACAATGAAAACATGGAAGACATCAAGCGCTATGGTCAAAACTATGAAGCTAATAGACAAGTTGTTTTGGCACGGGCAAAATCGCAAATAGACGCGCTTCCTGCGCCGGAAAAATGGAATATTGACCCAAGTTTATTTTCGAAAATAGAATCTGGAATTTACCGCGCAACCAAAAAACAATATCACGCTATGGGTGATATGTATGCCGAATTTGATACAATGTCGGGCGCTTTATCAAATATTCTAATTAATATTGAGTCTAATGACCTGAATGCCCTTGAAAATATAAATGAAATTCAAATTAAAAGTGCAAAGAAGTTGATTGAATTGGAAAATCAGCAAATCGATGGCTATATTGCGGCAATTCCAAAAGACAATCCTAACCGTGATTTTCAAAAAATTGTCAAACAGGGAAATCTAATAACGCTCGCCGAATTGGATTTAAGCTTAGATTTAAACTACAATCTTGAAGATCGGAAAAGAATTGGACAAACAATGCTATCCCAAGCTGAACCTGTTTCAAATCTTATCCAAAGCGGACGGCTCAAGTTGAAAAACCAACTCAGAGAATTGAAGTCTATTCCACTCGGCAATGCGTCCTCGGAAGATAAGCTTTTCATCAATAAAGTAACTGAAGCTATTGGTTCTTTTGATCAATCATTCGATGTCGAGGAAAAGATCCTAAAAAATCTAAACTCCAATGCAACGCTCTACCTTTCAAACGCTTCAGATAAAGAAATTGAAGACCAAATCGATAGCAATACTATAGAGTTTTTACGTCTTGTAGATGATCGCTCAAATCTCATGAATAAACGATTATCACTGTTACAGTAATTGCTATTGCGAAATAAATTTACCGGCATGAAAGCCTTTAACAAACGCGCCACCAAACTCGGCTTTACATCGCCTCACATTATTGATCTTGAGCGCTTTGGATCTGACGCTGGAGATGGATTAGCAAACGCTATCCATAAAAATCACCATGCCACCATGTCATGGCTTGCAGAGACAGCGATAAGGCGATCCCATCCAAAGAAGCTGTGGCCTAAAGCACAAAGTGCCATTGTGCTGGGGATGAATTACGGGCCGGAATCTGATCCACTGGAAACATTGGCCTTGCCCAAACGCGCCACGATTTCCGTCTATGCAAGAGGCCGGGATTATCATGATCTGATCAAAGGTCGACTTAAAGAACTTGCGGGCATTTTAGCCAGAGACACCGATGAAGATGTCAAAATTTTTGTTGATACGGCCCCTTTAATGGAAAAGCCTCTCGCCATGGCAGGCGGTTTGGGCTGGCAAGGTAAACATACCAACCTCGTCAACCGCAAATATGGATCCTGGTTATTTCTAGGTGTCATCTTAAGTGCTGCCAAATTGGAGGCGACACCGGCTGAACTTGATCATTGCGGGAGTTGTCGCGCCTGTTTGGATATTTGTCCTACAAGTGCTTTCCCACAGCCCTATCAGCTCGATGCCAGGCGCTGTATCTCATATCTGACGATTGAACATAAGGGCCCGGTCGACGAAGATTTACGATCCCAAATGGGCAATCGGATATATGGGTGTGATGATTGTCTTGCGGTTTGTCCGTGGAATAAATTCGCGCAAATTGGCCAGGAGACCAAGCTCAAAGCCCGAGGCGATCTAAACGCGCCTGCCCTGGCCGATCTTGCACAATTGGGCGAAACGAATTTCCGGCAAAAATTCTCTGGATCACCTATTAAACGGATTGGGTGGAACCGATTCCTGCGCAACGTGCTTTACGCCATTGGAAATAGTCAGGACGCCTCTTTCATTCCGATCATACGGCCCTATATGAATGCCGATGATCCGACCATTCAAGATGCGGCTATTTGGGCAAAGGTCCAGATAGACAAATCGGAATGAATGGATCAAAACCCGTTTTCTAGTCAGGCATCCCAGTGAGCCCTTCGCAAGACCTATATATAAGTATAACGGCGCTATTGATCTGCGCCATCATTGCTTTTTTTGGCATCAGAAATAATTTTGCGGAAAAGAAAAATATCCGCATTT
The DNA here is from genome assembly GCA_964425355.1 of uncultured Algimonas sp. GTDB lineage: Bacteria > Pseudomonadota > Alphaproteobacteria > Caulobacterales > Maricaulaceae > Litorimonas. Next base: position 47,211 of record CAYRMO010000006.1, read on the forward strand.
ATCGACCACCTTGGATGGTGTTTGCTCTCGCCGCGATTTCAGTAGGTTTTATGGTCCTTGTCCATATCGCCAATCTTTTAGGGTTTGAAACAGGCAATCGTTGATCAACTCGCTTTCAATTTCGCTTTTGAGAAAACGGTCTTCGTATCCCAAATAGAACGTTTCCGAAGGCTGGGAATTACATTAGTTCCCTTTGCGATAAGAGTAGAATATTTACGCACCTTATCGGCAATACCGAACCTTAAAACCCTCAACCTCGGAGAGTCTTTTTTCGCCCTAAAACATTGTTAAGTGGTTTGACGTTTTCATTAAACCATTGAGCGAAATCTCCGCGTTCTTTTTCGGACATATGTAGTCCAAGTTTTGTTCTGCGCCACATAACATCATCTGCAGTTTTTGCCCACTCGAACCGAATAAGGTAATTCGCCTCAGCTTCTGTCAACATGGAACCAAAGTGTTGACCAAGCTCAAACCCTGATAATTCAAGGAGCTTGTGGACACGCGTTCCATAGGCTCTCGCTAGGTGGTGAAGAATCGAGTCTGCAATCGAGGGATAAATGCGTCTTAATTCATCGTAAAACCCATCGAAATCGGCTTGGGAAATATCACCGCCTGGAAGCGATGCGTCATGGGTCCACGCTCCTGATTTTGGCTTGAGATATTTAGTTAGTTT
>CAYRMO010000007.1:0-42365 GCA_964425355.1 uncultured Algimonas sp.
ACCCGGCAAAAGCCGCAAAATACCAAGAGGAGTCTGCGAAGGTATCTAATGTGTCGGTTTCGCGCTGGGCGGATTTCCCGCATTTTGGACAGGTAATGCCTTCGCTTTTCCAGGTGGGGTGACGATCCAGTGGATTACCGGGCTCATCGAAATTAATATCATAAGGCAGCTCAACCGGCAGCTGATCTTCGGGCACAGCAACCGGTCCGCAAGTTTCACATTTAATGATCGGGATTGGGCAACCCCAATAGCGCTGACGGCTGACACCCCAATCGCGCAGACGGTATTGGGTAACGCCTTGACCTAGGTCCATCTCTTCAATTTTCGAGATCGCGGCCTTGATACCTTCAGTCTTGGACAGGCCGTTTAGGAAATCCGAATTATATAATGTGCCCTCATCGACATAAGCCTCAGTCCCGACCTCAAAACTATCCGCGGTCTCGCCAGCTGGCAGGACCACTGGCGTCACATCCAGATCATATTTACGGGCAAAATCCAGATCGCGTTGATCATGTGCCGGACAGCCAAAGACGGCGCCTGTGCCATATCCCATCAAGACAAAATTGGCGATCCAGACGGGGAGGGTGATGTCAGGATCAAAAGGATGTTTGACCTTTAAGCCCGTATAAAAGCCGCGCTTGCCTGCCTTTGCGATAGCTTCTTCAGACGTTCCGATTTTCGCACAATCCGCGCGGAACGCCTCAATCTCTGAATTTGTCTCTGAGAGCATTTTTGAAATTGGATGATCGGGCGATAAGGCTATAAAGCTTGCGCCAAATAAGGTATCGGGGCGCGTTGTAAAAATTTCAACATCATCTGCACCATCAATGCCTTCAAACCGCATTTGCAGCCCTTCGCTCCGGCCAATCCAATTGGCTTGCATGGTGCGGACCTTCTCGGGCCAGCGGTCAAGCGTGTCCAGGCCATCTAAGAGTTCTTGCGCGTAATTTGTAATTTTGAAAAACCACTGATCCATATCGCGCTGTTCAACCACTGCGCCGCTGCGCCAGCCTTTGCCGTCAATGACTTGCTCATTAGCCAGAACCGTATTGTCGACAGGGTCCCAATTCACCTTGGCGGTTTTGCGGTAAACCAGACCCTTTTCCATAAATTTCAGGAAAATGGCTTGCTGTTGCTTATAATAGGATGTGTCACAGGTCGCGAATTCGCGGGACCAATCCAGCGCAAAGCCCAGGCGTTGTAAGGGCGCGCGCATTTCGTCAATATTATTATAGGTCCAGTCTTTGGGGTGGCCATTTGTGGCAATCGCCGCATTCTCGGCCGGCATGCCAAAGGCGTCCCATCCCATAGGATGGAGGACTTCAAAGCCTTGCGCTTTTTTATAACGCGCGACAACATCGCCCATAGCGTAATTGCGCACATGGCCCATATGGATCCGCCCGGACGGATAGGGAAACATTTCAAGCGCGTAGAATTTTGGCTTGTCTGAGCCATTATCTGCCAGAAACACATCGGCCTCTGCCCAGAGCTTTTGCCAGCGCGGCTCGACTTCGGCGGCATTATATTTTCGTTGTTCGCTCATGGTCCCTAGAACCCGGTAAATTTTCCCAAAGTCGATCTATAGCAGACGCATCACGGGCGGCTAGTCTCTTTTGCCGTAAAGGAGAGCTTTGCATTTTATCCTAGCGCGCCGTAAGAGAATAACATGTCAGCGGGGCAAAATACCGACATGTTGAAGGGGGCGATTGCGGCTTGTGTCTTGCCGATGACTTTGGGCGCGCTCGGGTGTTTCTATCTTGTCGGTTCGGGACCATTTACGATGTTTGGATTCATGCTATGGCCCATTGCGCTTTGTTTTTTATTGGGAACGCCGGTGGCGGCGTGGTTGGCGTGTCGCAGATTAAAGAAAATTGAAGACCCAAAAATTTTATCTTTGTGGCGAAAGTCGGCTTCAAGTGGAATTCTGGCAGCTTCGATTGTTCATTTTATAGCGGCGAGCGGCTATACACTATATTTCGTATTTACAGTAGCCGACACGCATAATGGTGCGGGACTCGCCAATGAGTTCTTCGATTTTCTATTGATTTCGCTTATTACAAATATTGGATTATTCACAATCTTAACGCTTCCTTTTGCGTTGATATGCGCGACTATATTTTGGTTCGTCACCAAGTTTAAGCAAGTCGGAACGTCCCCAGATTTATGGACATAGGGTAGGTTTAATTGTGAAAAAGGGCGTTTTGCCTATTGGCTATCTTCAGTCGCGATGAAGAGCTGACGCGCGCGGGTCAGGATGGCATTTTCAATCTGACGGGCCGTGTCAGCATCGACATTGGCGTCTTCCCACCCACCAGCTGTGCGGTTCTGCTTAAAGATTGTCGCCTTAAGGGCATCTGCGCGCAAATTGGTATCTAGGATATAGACATTAGCTTTGAAGCGTTCATTTGGAACCTGCTCATTGGCATACCAGTCTGTGACAATCACACCGCCATAGGGATCGACTTGCTGTAGCGGCATAAAATTCAAAGTCTCAAGAGAGGCGCGCCAAAGGTAAGAATTAACACCCAGATTAGGCGCAGCGATCTGCGAACTACTTTTGGATGATTTTGAGAATGTACCACAGCCTGCAAGGAGGGATGTCGCAAGAACAGCGGCAATTACGGGCGTGAGTGTCGATTTGAATGTCATGTTCAAAGGGTCCGAAACGTGTCTTTAATTATCGGCTTATAGGCAGATGAATCCCTCACGTGAAGCACTCAATTCATAATTATATGTCACATTTGGGTCTTTCCGAGCTTTTCGCTTGATTTGCCGCATTATGGTTAAGCCGCGTTAACCATTTCTTAGGACGAAACACGCCAAGTGTTAACAGAATTACAACGCTGGATGGTCCGGACCCAATATATGCCTCGATTGACAACAGTTTTAACGCCGATTGTCTTGATTGCGCTTGGTGGAATGGGCTTGGCAACCGCGCAATCCAGCTCACCCTTCGCCTCCAAGAAAAAACAACAAGCTTGGGAAACGCCCCAAGCCACACCATCAACCCCCGCCCCATATGCGCCGGCGGCACCATCTGCCCCAACAGCTTATGGGTCTGCCACGCCAAATTATGCGCCGCCTGCATCAGCCCCTAGCTATCCGGTGCCAAGCTATTCAAACCCGAGCCAGATTTCCTCTGACGCTCCCATTGCGACAACGGCGCCCATCAGACCGACTCCGCCGTCGTCTTCAACGCCAGTGGTTCAATATGGGGGAGGCTCATCTTTGCCACCCCAGGGCACATATGTTCCGCCACAAGGACGGTTTACGCCGCCCACATCAGAGTTTGGTAGGCCGGGCTCAATTCGGAATTCAGCTCCAAATTATGATCTTGCAGGCGCAAAACCCGCATCACCAACCGCGCCGCAGGGCGCGCCTCAATATGGCCAAGGGTCACAATATGGTGGCCCACAATATAATCCACAATACCAGCCTAATACGCAAACAGCGCAGGCCCCATATCCGCCGCAAGGTACATATACTCCACCACAAAGTGGACCAACATCTTATCCTGCGCCGCAAGAACCCCAGAGCTGGACTGAGCGCCTGGGCCTTAAAAATATCAAGACATATTTGACAGGCGGGCTTCGCGCGGGCGCCGCCGCTACATATCGAGATGTTGCCCCCAATCAAATTGGCGCCGAAGATGGGTGGACCGATGATTATATTTTTAATGCGGATGTCGACCTAGATGTCAGTGCCATCACTCAGGGCGGCCTCGAATATGGTATCAATCTCGGCGCACGGGCGCAAAATGATCCGTTCCGGCGCGGCTTTGGTGGACGGGTTCCACTATGTCCGCCCAGTATTGTAGGCTGTAGCGCCTCTGGCACAAATAGTTTGAGGGGCCACACCTCGCAATTTTATCAATTCGGTCAGGACGATGCGCGCGAAACACAAATTCAGTTAGAATCCGCTCATCTCTTCCTGCGCTCGGCCTATGGTGATGTCACGATTGGTCGCGATGATGGGGCGGCCTATCTCTTTAGCCTCGGTGCGCCAACGCTCTTGGCCGTCAATGCGTCAAACTCCCCCGTTGATTATACGGGTCTTGATAGCGTCAAGACAATCAATGACGCCTCGGGTTTTTCTGAAAAAATCACCTATACTTCGCCGCGCTTGCTTGGTGACCAAATTGGTGTCGGCATCCAATTTGGCGCGTCTTATGCGCTGGATGCAGAGGCATGTGGCGTTGATTTCTGTTCCGATCGCGACATTGCAGGCGTCATCGCGCCTGAGCTTGAAGACGTTATCGAGGTCGGTCTTGCGCTCGACCGGACCTTTGACAATGGGTTCAAAGTTGAAGGCACAGCAACCTATGCCCGCGCCTCTGAAGCGTCTGGCGCTTTGGGACTAGATGATCTTGAGAGCTGGGGTGCGGGTCTTGAATTTGAATATGCGGATTGGACATTGGGCGGATCTTATTTGGCGTCTAATAATGGTCTGCTTGACGGCGACTATACAGCCTATGATGTTGGTTTGACCTGGAAGCCCAGCGCGCTTGGCTTTAGTCTTGCCTATGGCCACGCCGAAGATGACAATGTCGGCCTCGTCTCAGATCAAGCCACATTTGGCGTGACCTATGATTTCGATCGCTTCACATTAGGAAGTGGGGTTCAATATGTTGACCGCTCTGTCAGAGGCTTGATCCCGCAAGGCGCAAATACATTCATATCCGGAGAGCTGGACCAAAAAGGTACAAGCATCTTTATCGAAGCCGCGGTGAAGTTTTAGGTATCACCCCAGATCAGAGATTCCACGCGATAATCATTACCCTTAGAAGCTAAAGGTAGGGCTGAATAATACGATGAAATACAATTCTTCTTCAATAATGGATGTTGAGAATCGGATTAGTCGAAGGAAAAAAATTCCAAGTGAACTCATATCTAGGTTTAATTGCGTGGAATATGAGAAAAGGGGTAAGTATTTTTTCAATGAGGTGGCTGATCACCAAGAAATCTGGACCGTTTGGGATGACGAAGTTTTGCCAGAATACGAAACCTCAACTGGAAAATGGGCAATACATTGTTGGCCGCATGAAAGGTTTGCGCGGGCATTTCACTCTAAAACTATAGATGTCCCACAATTTGTACAAATTCCGATTAATGCGTTCATTGACGACGTAATCAACCCCAACATTGAGACACTTGAGTTGATGATATTTCCTGTTGGGATTGACCAAACGGCATTATGTATGGAGCCGAGTGCATTCATCAAAAGGCTTCTAGGGGAGTATAATAGAATTTATGGGGAAATACCTGATCAGTATCAATATTGAGGAATAATTCTCTAAGTGATCGGCGTAACCCCAACCCGCGCCGTAATCCCTAGGTTCCGCTTAAATTTGACTGCAATATAGGGGCAGCCAGGGATAATCTTATATCCGTTATGGATCGCGTCACCGACCATGGCGTCAAACAGTTTTCCGGCGACGCCTTGCCCGCGAAGCTCAGGCGGGGTGAAAGTGTGATTGGCATTATATAGACCGTCTTTTGTGAATTTCATTGTGATCTCGGCTTCGCCAAAATCTGTATGAATGACAAAGCGGTGGCCATAATCTGTCTCTTCATAGCAGACATTCCAGATCAGGCCGTCAATCGCGGCAAGACCGCTCACGCCTATTCCAGCGAGATCATAAGTGGTGCCGGCCGTTATGCCGCCCAAAGCATAGATCGGGAGAGGCAGTCGCGCCGCGCGGTCTTCTAGGGCGGCGCTCCCAATAGACTCACCTGCGCTGGGGCTTTTGCTTGGAAAGACAGAACTGATGAACAGGGCGTCTAGTGGCTCAAACCCGCTGAGATAATCGCCCGTTTTCAAGCCTGCCATGGTGATGATCCAATTGGGCTGTTTCTCACGCCACAGTTTTGGGCCCGATAGCGTGGCGTCGCGCGAAAAATGAACACCATCGGCCCCGATCTCTTTTGCGAGTTCCGGGTCATTCCCGATTAAAAATTGCTGCCCGCGATTGCGTGTTAGGTCTCGTAAAGTCTCCGCATGGTCCGGCGACCCAAAATGCCGATATATAATGGCCGTGCCTTTTGGCAATTTGGCGGCGATTTTAGCGGGATCAGTCATGCGGTTTGGATCCGTCATAAAAACCAATGGCGACAGAGGACAGCTTGGACCTGTCTCGCGCAAACTCTGCGCGACATCACCAAGGATACTTCCCTTTGCACTCAGTTCAGAATAGGAGGCCATCATGTCACATATTTCCGATCAACATGCACAGGTCTTAGCGGGTCTGGCGGCTGCGTCAAAGCGGGCAGGACGAAACTCTATTCCGGACCTTGTGGCCGTTTCCAAGGTTCAACCCGATGACCGGATCAAAGCCATGCTAGCCACGGGCCAAAACATATTTGGCGAGAACCGCGTTCAAGAGGCCCAAACGCGCTGGGGTCAAACTTTTGCTGAGCATCGCAAAGATATCGAATTGCGTTTGATTGGGCCTTTGCAATCTAAGAAAAGCGCTGACGCCGTTGCGCTCTTTGATGTGATTGAAACGATAGACCGTGAAAAACTCCTCGTGACCCTATCCAAAGCGGCCGACGCGCATGGCTCTATGCCGCGTCTCTATGTTCAGGTGAATACTGGCGAGGAAGCCCAAAAATCCGGTCTTGCGCCCAAAGCGCTACCGAGCTTTCTCAAGACCATGCGACAAGATTATAAGCTCGAGCCCGAAGGCTTGATGTGTATTCCGCCCATGGGTGAGGCGGCGAGCCCGCATTTTTGGCTGCTTTCCAATTTGGCCGAGCAAAATGGGGTTGAGAAACTCTCCATGGGAATGAGCGCCGATTATGAAGTTGCCACTGAAATGGGCGCAACGAGCGTCCGGGTCGGCAGCGCATTATTTGGCGCGCGAGATCAGACTTGAGAGATTGGCTTTAAGCGCTGATCACTACAGGCATATCCGTATAAAGATGCGGCAAGATCTGAACCATATGATCTGGCGCAAGGGCAACACAGCCCAAAGTTTGCCGATCATCTGGCTGGGCGATATGAATAAAGACGGCGCTGCCAAGCCCGGATTTCGGCGGGCTGTCATTATGGCTCATCACTAATATAATGTCATAGGCACCATCATCTCGCCAAAGCGTCTCATGGCTGGCCGGATAAGGGCGGCGGATGAACCGATTATAAGCCGCATCATTTGGGTCGTCACACCACCCATCATCAGGTCGTAATGCTCGAAATGTCAGTTTTGAAGGCGGCCGTGTTAATTGGTCAGGCCGATATAGGCCAAATCGGAGCTTATAGTCGCCCAAAGGTGTTTTTGCATCGCCCTCGCGACCTTTACCTCCATCTATATAACCCAATTTTCCGATGCGGCAGGGCGTGGCAATTGCTCCAAAGAGCAAAATTTTCGCGTTACAGTCGATTTTAAGCACATTTAACACGACTTTTTCGCATTTTTGTGATGCATTTTAGTTTAACCGTCATTAGCTTGTGAACAATTATGCCTCTAAAGGCCTCCGAAACGGATGAAGGAAATATATCATGGCTGTCAAGAAACGAGTACTCCTTGTAGATGACGATAATACATTGCGTGAAGAACTTGTTGCGCAATTCGCGCTTTATGACGAATTTGAAACACATGATGTCTCAACGGGCACGGCGGGCCTTGAGGCCGCCAAGTCAGAGACTTTTGACTTGATCTTGCTAGATGTCGATATGCCCGACATGCAAGGCACCGAAGTTGCCAAACTTATTCGGGCGGCGGGTGTTGCGACACCTATTGTTATGCTGACGGGTAATACAGGCGATGCGGATCAGATTTTAGGTCTAGATGCAGGCGCCAATGACTATGTCACCAAGCCATTTCGCTTTGGTGTCCTCTTGGCGCGTTTGAGAGCGCATTTGCGATCCTTTGAGCAATCAGAAGATGCCGTATTCCAGGTCGGCCCGTATAGCTTTAAGCCAGCGGCTAAGAAACTCACGCCACCAGAGGACCCATCAGGTCGTCCCGTTCGCGACATTCGTTTGACTGAGAAAGAAACGAATATTCTGAAATATCTTTACCGTGCTGGCGGTAAGGCTGTAAAACGCGAAGAGCTTCTCGAAGAAGTTTGGGGTTATAATTCCGGCGTGACAACGCATACGCTGGAAACCCATGTTTATCGCTTGCGTCAGAAAATTGAACCGCAAAAAGGCGAAGCCACACTCTTGCTCACGCAACCAGGCGGCTATTCGCTCTCGCTTTAGATCGTGCGTTTTGAGATAAGTTGAGTCCAGGAAACCTCAAATTGCACAACTTAAATCGAGGATCTGTGTCATCGGCACATGATCTGAGGGTTTTTCCCAAATTCGGCAGGGCACGTGAATAACGTGACCTGCTTTTCCTTTTGCTTCGACACATGGTTTGAGCGCTGGGCTAACCCAAATGTGGTCGAGCCGTCTTCCGCGATTTGATTTCATGACATCGCGCGCCCGATAAGACCACCAGCTATAAAGCTTATCTTCATCCTCTGCGAAAAGCCGCGACGTGTCGGTAAAATCATGTGTTTCTAGCAAGGTGTTTAAAATTTCAACTTCCCCAGGTGTGTGGCTTACGACTTTTAAAAGTTGCTTGTGGCTCCAGACGTCATTTTCATGGGGCGCAATATTGAAATCTCCGACCAAGACCAGACGGTCATCGCTTCCATTGGCGCGGCCCGAGAAATAGTGTCGCATATTTTCTAGAAAATCGAGCTTATGTTTGAATTTATCATTGACTACCGGGTCGGCCACATCGCCACCGGCCGGCACATAAAAATTGTGAAATTCGAAGGACTGTGATCCCGCGCTTACGCGCGTTGAGACATGCCGCGCATGACCAAGCGGACAGAATTCAGTCGGCAGTCTTTCCATTGGAAGTTTGGAAACAGTCGCCGCGCCGTGATACCCTTTTTGGCCTTTGACCTCGATATGCTCATATCCGATCTCGCGAAAGGCCTCATATGGAAATTGCTCAGTTTGGCATTTGATTTCTTGCAGACCCAAAACGTCAGGCGCCACTTCGGTTAAAAAGCGCTGGACCTGATCGATACGCAAGCGAACGGAGTTTATATTCCAAGTGGCGAGTTTAACTAACATGCGCCCCGCTCTAATGCGTGTCGCGTCTTATGTCACGGCCAAGCCGAGGGTTATCCCCGAAAGCTTATCTCAGGAAAAACATAGATATTAGCGACAGCGACTGCCTCGACATTCGCTATCCTCGCGTAACACGAAATTACGGGGATCAATGCGACCATTATATTGCAGGTTTGATAAAATAACCCGCGTATAGCCGCCAAAACTATCGGCAATAATCCATTCTCTTAAGGCAAGTGTTGAGCCGTCTAAGACCATGGTAATGGCGCCGTCTTGTTCGCCAGATCCGTCTCTGGCGGTAACACGCCAGACGCCATCAAATTTTTGCAGACCAACGACCTCGGTATCTTCGGCCAGATTAATATTTTCCTTGAGGAAGTAATTCAGCGGCGTCGCGCTTAATGGCACGCGGTCAAAGGTTTGAAGTTGACGGTCATGTTGGACAAGCGTGACGCCATCAGACACAATAAGAAGCGGATTGGGGTCATTATACTCAAACCGAACTTTTCCAGGGCGTTGCAACCAGACGCGCCCCGTGGAGGTGGCGCCATCAGGTGCGACTTGGGTAAAGTTCCCTTGGAAGGTAGTTGTCGCATTTAGCGAGGCATCAATACGGGCCAGATCTTGCAAGACTGTTGCTGGCGAAGTGAAGGGGCCCGCGACTTGTTGTACGGGAGCGGGTCGGGCCTGTTGTTGCGCCAAGCTTAGGGGGAACACACTCATCGATGCCAAAAGGCTTGATATAAGAATCACTTTTTTCATGTGTTGACCATAGGGGGTGAGGGTTTAACCAGGTCTGAATATTGGCTTCAGATAGATTAAAAAGCAGTCATAATGTTAAACCGCTTTTTGGTTGTTATTTGATGATCTAGGCCCCGATTGCTATGTCGTGAATGCGGGTTTTCGGACGTGCGCCGTAATGTTGGATGACCTCGGCCGCGGCCAAGCTTCCAAGATAGCCCGCATCCGGCCAATCCAAGCCCATGGCGCGACCCGCCAAAACACCAGCTGCATATTGATCGCCCGCACCGGTTGTATCGACGAGTTTTTCAATGGGCGCAGCTGGGACAAGGTAGCGCCGCTCGGGCGTTTGAATGATTGATCCATCTGCCCCGCGGGTGACGCAAACAACTGTATCTTTACCCGTCAAAGCGTCTAGTGCCGTATCCAGTCGGTCCGTTTCGTAAAGCGCTAGAATTTCATCTTCATTGGCAAAAAGAATATCGGTTTGATTTTCAGCGAGGGTTTTGAAGGCCTCACGGTGACGCCCAACGCAGAAACTATCTGAGAGCGTGAGGGCCACTTGCCCGCCAGAGGCTTTGGCTGTTTCGGCGGCTTTAATAAAGGCCGCTTTTTGCGCGTCTGAATCAAAGAGGTAGCCCTCCAGATAGATTGTTTTGGCGCGACGGATTTCTGCCAGACTGATATCGCCTTTGCCAAATTCAACATTGGCGCCAAGATATGTATTCATTGTCCGTTCGCCGTCATTTGTGACGGCAATCATACAACGAGCAGATGCTGTCTTGGATGTCGTTGGTTTACTGTTGAAAACAACGCCTGCGTCTTTGTAACCAGCCGCAAGTCTCTTGCCGACGCCATCGCGTCCGACTTTACTGATATAGCCAGCTTTAACACCGAGCTCTGCGATACCGACCATCGTATTGGCGGCCGACCCGCCCGCGATCTCTTGGACGTCGCTCGCTTTATTGAGGGCTTTGTTCAGCATCAAGGCGCGCGGCTCATCGATCAAGGCCATTGAGCCTTTATCCATTTCATGTTCGGATAAAAATCCATCCTGCACCGGGGCGATAATATCCATAATTGCATTGCCAATACCCAATATGTCGATATCTTTTTTCATGTGACGCTGTTTATCCTCTTATCTAGTGATTGCGTCCACGCCCCTAAACCAATATTGCGCTCAACACTATGAAGAAAATCGCCTTATTAATATCAGACAATCTTTTGCCAGAGGCGCCTGATGCGCGCGTGGATATTTTTGAACTTGTCGAGCAAATGGGCAAGCTTGTCCCGGCATTTGCGCAAGCGGGGTTGGAGCTTCAGCAAATTCGCTGGCGAGAGATTGCTGAGCGCGCAGAAGAATTTGATGCGATTTTACCTCTCATGGTTTGGGATTATTTTGAAGGCAATGAAGAGGCATTTTTATCAGCCATTGCTGTGGCGGAACAAACAACACCCGTATTGAACGGCTTTGATGTTTTAAAATGGAATGCGGATAAATCTTATCTGGATGAGCTGGAAAATCGCGGCGCACCGACGATCCAGACTGTGACCGTTGACCGTATCACAGAAAGCGCGGTCGCGCGCGCTTTTGAAGAGCTTGAAACAGACACATTAGTGCTCAAGCCACGAGTTGGGGGTGGGGCCTGGCGCCAAGTCCTTTATAAAAAAGGCGATCCGTTCCCGCATAAGGACGCGTTACCGCCGGAAGGGGCTCTCATCCAAGCCTTTTTGCCAAGTGTTGAATTGGAAGGGGAATATTCCTTTCTCTATTTTGGCGGGCGCTACAGCCATGCCGTACAGAAAACACCAAAAAAAGGGGATTACCGTATTCAATCAAGCTATGGCGGCAAGGAGGCCACTTATGAGGCGAGCCGAACTGAACGGAATACGGCGCGTGCGGTCTTAGATACGCTTGACGAGATACCCCTTTATGCGCGTGTCGATCTTTTGAGAGATCGAGATGGCGGCCTTAAATTAATCGAGCTGGAATTGATTGAGCCCTATCTCTATCTGCCGCATGCAAAGGGTGAGGGCGCAGAGAATGAAGGCGCGCAAAGACTGGCTAAGGCCCTATTAGATCGCCTCGACTAATCCCCCCCAAAAGATGCGGGCATTATGACGACGTCAAAATCAATATTCGCCTGTTCTATATTGACAGCCTTCATATTTGCGTCTTGTCAAACGACGCCGGAACCGACGGAATTTGACGAAAGCCAATGGTCTCTAACATTTTCGGATGAATTTGACGGGGCTGGCGTGCCGGATCCGACTAAATGGCAATCAGAATCATATAATCGTCGCAAGAATGATAATGGGCCAGATGGCTGGTGGGACCCAGACTATGTGAGCTTGGACGGTCAGGGTAATTTGGTCTTGTCAGCCAAGTTCCTGCCTATGTTAAAATCACGGGTGAAATCAGCTCGTTAGATTGGGCTGTGACGGATAATTGGTCTGGTGATCAAGACCCAAAGACCTATCCTGATACCTATGTAATTGACTATGTCCGGGTTTGGTCGCGTCTTGATGAATAAGTCACTTGGTCACTTTGATCGTTGCCAATCCGACGCCCAGTAAAATGACCAGACAGCTTAGCGCAAACCCCCAGGTGACGGGCTCTAAGATAAATATTGCACCGCCAATGGCCGCGATAACAGGAACAGAAAGCTGTGAGGCCGATGCCGTTGTTACGGTCAGGTCGCGCAAGACATAATACCAAAGCGCATATCCCAGACCTGATGTTACCGTGCCAGATAGAAGCGCGAGGCCAATGCCCTTTATATTGGGCGCTGCTTCTGGGAGGCCGATAAAAATAGCGGGGCTGGCGATAAGTAAAATTATAGCGGCACGCCCAAAATGTCCGGCGGTCCGTGCAACTGGGTTGCCGGAGCCTTTGCCCATTACGGAATAGACGCCCCAGCCAATTCCAGCGACTGTCATCATAAGCGTGCCTAATGGCGAGGGCGCATTTAGGCCCGGAGATAGAAGCCAAACCAAGCCAGCCAGAGCCAGTATCAATCCCAACCATTGAAGGGGGCCTAGTCTTTCGCCGCGTTGGAAGGCAATGGCAAGCATGGTAAGTTGGACTGTTGCAAAAAGAATAAGCGCGCCCATGCCTGTTTCTAATTTTAAATAGGCAAAGGAGAAAAAGACGCCATAGGCACAAAGGGCCAGCGCGGCGGACCACCGTCCGGCTTGCCAGCCTATTTTGGGCTTTGCTAAAATCAGCAAAATAAGGGCGCCGGATAAAAAGCGGATCAGTGAAAAGCTCCATGGCCCAATATCATTCCCACTCAGGGCCAAGCGCGTCAGAACAGAATTCCCGGCAAAGGCAATTAGAACAAATAATGTCAGACCGAAAAGGCGCATAAGGAAGGTTATCTATTTTGCAAGAGATATGAGGTGAATAGACTTTGTCTAAAACCCTGTCTCAAGAGGAAATATGATCCAGCATATCTTGGATCAATTTGTCGACCAATGATGCAGACGGTTCTGCTATCAGCGCACCCGCTTCGTCAAAGGCCGTTTTAGCATTGCCAACCCCGACTTGGAATGGGCTGACATGGCAGCCCACCCGCATAAGAATATAATTGATTTGGCGCATACACATGATCCCGCTCATGGGGCCCGGCGTGCAAGACGCAATGCCCCAATAGCAGCTTGTGAAATGGGTTGTGTCGTGGGTTGAGGTCCAATCAATCGCATTTTTAAGAACGGGGGGAAGTCCGCCATTATATTCTGGGCTGACGACAACCACGCCGTCATGCGCTGACAAATCAGAGACGAGTTGTTTGATGGCATCTGGCAAATCAAGATCGCCGTGAAAAAGTGGCAAATCATAAGCCCCAAGATCTATGATGGAACAATTTGCGCCGGCTTGCTCAAACTTTTTAATCAATGCAGCTTGCAGTTTTTGATTAATTGATCCTTCTCTCAAGGACCCACAGAGAAAGGCGATTTTGGGAGCTGTCATTCTATGTCTTTCTGTTGTTCACGACATATACGGCATAAATTCAAACCGCATAATAGACTTGATACGACTTTGCAGTGATAAGAGGGCATAGCAAGTTCTGAAGTTCTCTTAACTTGAAGTTTTTACGAGGTATTTTTACATATTAGCCATGGATAGTTTTACGAGCGTCATACTTTGGTGGCCCGTCATAGGGTTTTTATTTTTTGCGGTGATTTTTGGCCTCAGAAGCGTGATTGGCACGGTTCGGGTCAGGCAGGATGCGCGCTCAGACTATGACTATAAAAAGACACAAAACATGATTCCGGCGGGGTTAAGCCAAACCGACTATGAGCAAATTTACCGACGTGTATATGGCCCGAGGTCTCAGACATATTTATGTCTAGGGGCCTTAGCGGTTTTAGTTGGAACCCCCATTGGTTTCTTTATTTTACAAAGACTTTTTGACTTAGCCTATCACCTATCGGGGCAAAGTCGTGAAATCGAACCAGGGTTTCTGGTTTGGCAATTCATGATCTTTTTTGGATTACTATTTACGTGGGGCCTCATCGTGTTTTGCGTCGCCCGGCTATATCACAGCCGCGCACCAGGAAATCTCCAATATGAAATTGATCAACATCTCTATGGGAATGAGGATTGGGGAGAGAGACTTTAAGGTCTTACGAACATGGCCCAACGCATTCAAAGTGACTATGTCAGTCCGGACTCCAACAAATGAATCTCAAAAATGCGAGAAATGTTAGCAAGCTATATTTCTATATTTGTTTTCTGCGGGTTTAAGAATTTAAGGCTAGCGCCTAGGCCCATATCATAGCTATAGGGCAGGTCGAAGGATTTGAGAAAAAGGATGGGTGGCTATGTCACAAGGACCGTCTCGTTCAAATGAACTTGGAAGAAATCCGCGGAGAATTACTGCTTGGGCCATTTTCCCACTTTTACTGCTTCTTGTACCTTTTATCGCCATGCAATTCACGGCTGAGGTCCAATGGGGTGTCGCTGATTTTGTATTTGCTGGTATTTTACTCGCCGCTGCCGGACTCATTTTTGCACTCCTAACCCCCAAGCGTAAAACCGCTATGTTTCGGGTCATAGCTGGATTGGTAATCCTTATCGTAATTGTCCTAGTATGGATTGAGTTGGCGGTAGGCATATTCGATTAAATCACTTGATTGGTTTGTGCCTGGTTTTGGGATGCGGTTTCAACGCGCTGTCGCAATACTACAACATGCGGCTTAAGGGTCGAGCCGTTTGAGCGGTAACGACATCAGCGCGCAAGATAGAATTTTACAACTTAATACAGCCGCTTAGGTGATCTTTTCCTGTGAACCTATGTTCCAGTCTGACAACTATCGCTAAAACCCTAAAACATGTTTCATAGAATAAAGACCTTTGGGTTGACCGGATAACCAGAGGGCCGCCTCGACAGCGCCGCGGGCAAAGACAGAGCGATCAAAAGCATCATGACTAAGGGTGATCATTTCAAGATCTGAAGCCAAGCGAACTTCATGTTGTCCGATGACGCCACCGCCGCGTAGGGTTGCAAATCCAATTTCGTTTTTCGTACGCGCACCAACCTGTCCTTCGCGACTTAAAACCGCGACGTCTTTAAGGTCTAGGCCCCGGCCTTTCGCCGCCGCGTCACCCAATAACAAAGCTGTCCCAGATGGAGCGTCAACTTTATGGCGATGGTGCATCTCAAGAATGTCGATGTCCCAGCCTGTTCCAAGTTTCTCTGCCGCCAACTCTACGAGGACGGATAAGGCGTTTAGACCCGGTGAAAAATTGCCAGACCGCAAAAGTGAAATAGTGTCAGCCGTCTTGTCAAAAGCCTGGTTCTGCTCCGGAGAAAATCCGGTTGTTCCAGACACCATATGTTGGCAGCGAAGCTTGGGCATGCTCTGGGCCGTTTTTATGGCGGCTTGTGGCGCTGAAAAATCGATCAAGACATCGCATTGTTCCAAGCCTGCCGCAATATCGTCAGACAAGTTCACGCCCGTTTCGCCGAGCTCCGAAATCATCCCGATGTCCTGGCCTAAGTGCTCGGATTCCGGATGGGTCAACGCCACACTTAGCCGCACTGATTTATAATGAGCGAGAGCCTTGGTAACAGCCACGCCCATTCGCCCATCGGCGCCTAATATTCCAATTTCAACTGTCATGGCGGGGCTTTAGCCGCACTTATCTCTTAAGCGCAAGCGGCTTTGGCGTCTCTAAGGGCGGCGGTTACGCCTTTGAGCGAAAATTCGTAACTCGTATTGGTACCACGTTTCGATACAGCCGACACCGTCATGGTTGCGCCCGCGCGCATTTTGGCAACGAGTTTTCGCTCATCTGAGCTTGATTCAATAAAGGCGTCCTTATCGGCTGCATACATTGTCAGGGTTGTTGATCCAACGCGCGCCTTGGGGGCCCGACTTGTTTTCAAACCATAGCCGGCCAAAAAGCTTGGTTGTTCCTTGGCGCTGCCATTTTTCCAATTTGAGATTAGAAAGTAGACATCGCCATGATCAACATTTCTCGGCGATTTTGTTTTGGCCTTGGTGAGCGCGTAACAAACCGTCTCAGATCCAGATCCTCTTGTATATACAGACCAATCACTATGGGTGCTGCCAAGCTTTGGCGCATTGGCGAGTGCTGAAACAGGCATGGCTATCGTTAGCCCAATTATTAATGTTCCAATTTGTTTCTTCATAATCCTATTTTGAAACAATCGGTCTTAACCAGACGTTAAAACTCTGTGACTTCTGCGCCATTATTTTTGAAATGCCTGACTATTCTTCAACTAATATAGGTTTTAGCCGCATTAATTTTGATTGACCGATATATCGCATAAGCGGCAACACACCCACTCCCGAGAAAGACCATCAAAAATGGAGCTTTGGGCGGCATGTTGAGAATGGCGAGTCCGATCAAGCCAAAGGTCAATATGTTCACGGCAAAATTATAAAGGACAGACCCGGCACTCATAAGCTGCGCGCGAATGCGCGGATGAGCGCGTCTTTGGGCCATGGCTTGAAGCGGGACAACAAACATGCCGTTAAACATGGAAGAGGCGAAAATTGCGGTTAGGAATGGCCAAGTATTTGGGTGAGATAGAAAATCTTTATGACTACCACTTCCCATTTCGCCTTCAAAAACAGGGGTTGGCAAAATATAGATCATCAATGATGAAATCGTTACGCCGATAATTCCGACCGCGACGAGGCGAATAGCTTCGGGGCCCCATATCTTTAGGTTCCCAATGGCCATTGTAATCATTGAGCCAATGAAAATGGCGATGGTCGAAGCGGCCATAATCAACATAAAAACATTTGGTCCATATCCCATGACATTGGCGATAAAGTTTGGAAAGGCCGTCAGGAATATGGTCGACAGGCCGTAAAACCAAGCAATGCCTAACCAAGGCCTTAAGACATCTGGGTGTTCAAATATTTTTTTTACAACACTCCAGATTGCTGTGATGGGATTATAATCAACTTTTAATTCTGGGTTGGGTGGTGTTGCAGGCGGACAAAACTCGGCCGCTATCCAGCCGAGAATGGCCAAGCCGAATAAAAGGACAGCTAAGATGATTGGGTTTTGTGTTGCCAGTAACGTACCAATAATCGTGCCTAGTAAAAGAACGGCAAATTGCGTCCCGGATAAAAGGGCGTTCCCTTTGATGAGTTCATCACTATCGAGCCATTGCGGCATGACTGCGTTCTTGGTTGGCGCAAAAAAGGCAGATTGCGTGCCCATCATGGCGAGGGTAACTGCAAGTATCCAGATATTTTGAAACGCAAAGCCGATACCGGCCAACGCCATTATTCCGACTTCGGCGCGTTTTATCCATTTAAAAATTGTGCCGCGATCAACCTTATCGGCAATTTGTCCCGCAATGGAGCAAAAGACTAAAAAAGGACCCGTAAAAATCAAAGACGCAATCGGGACTTTCATGGCTTCTGGCAGGCCCGGCAAAAACTCAAAGGCGGGGTTGGTCAGCGCAACGAATGTTATCAGGGCAATTAGCGCATTTTTGAGCGCATTGTCATTAAACGTGCCAAATTCAAACAGAACATAGAGCGGCGCAAAGCGGCGCGAGAGAAGCAATGGCTTGCGCGGCGTGTTAACCGCCATAAGTTTTGTTTTGGACATAGTTTCTGCCTAGCCCGCTTCGGCTTCGCGAGCTAGCCTCTTTTCGCGTGCAGAACTATTTTCTTGTAATTGTCCAATGTCGTCTGGATTTAAGGCTCCAAGATTGTCCAAATCTAATAATTCAATTGACCGGTTTTCAATTCTCTCTTGGAGGACGTCCATAAATTCATCTTTTTCCAATCCATACGGAATGGCCTCCAGAAATTCCAGCGTGGCCCGGCCCGGATATTTCTTCCACTCCATTTGGTTCCATCTTTGCCCCAGCGTATTAGCAACAGGGATAACGGGGCATTGGAAATCTTGCTGTAAATGCCAAATACCTTTCCGGTATTTATGATGGGTGCCAACCTGGCTGAGATGGCCTTCTGGAAAAATCAATAAGCGCCGACCTTCACGTTTTATGCGAGCGGCTTCACGCTCCATCTTTTTCTGATTGTCAGCGCCGCCGCAACTATCGATGACGACCGCGTTCATTTTTTGCAATATGCGTTTTAGGCCCCAGACCTTTTCAAGCTGGCTGCCCGTTACAAAAGACAGATCTTTAAACTGTGAGAAAATGACGAAGCCATCACCGTATGATTGATGTTTGGCCGCAATCAAGACGGGACCGTTCTCCGGGATATTTTCTTTGCCGCGGACATCTATTTCCATGCCCGCTATATGGCGCATCCCCCAGACCATGACCTTTGTATAACGCCTAAGTGCTGCCATAAGCGCACCCCGCCCGGGGATGAAAGAGAATAACAGGCAGGCGAGTACATAGATAAACGTCATCAAATAAGAATACATATTAAAGAATAGGGATCGCATTACGCATCCTCCAAAACGGCCATAACGGCACGTTCCCAATAAGGAATAAAATCAGAAAGCGGTTGATCAATGACGCCCGCCACTTTGGATTGCGCCGTTTGCAAAACGACACCTAATGCCATTGAGGCTAATACGTGCGGGGCCAAACCCGTGGGCAGGCGGCCAGCTGATTGATTAAATTCGACCAAATCCGTTGCGGCTTTTAGGGGACTATCATCATCTAGACCCGTAAAACGATGCATATATAAAAGATGATAAGCAAAAAGTGCCCAGTCCTCATCCGCCAATCTCGCATAATCTTTGACAATGTCACTTATGGCGGCGTCCAGACTTTGATCCGTATGTTGGCGCACCAAATCCGTTAGGCGCGTGTGAATTTCAAACATGAGTGTGCGAGCGAGGTCGTCTTTTGACTTGAAATGACGATAGAGCAGACCTTCACTAACGCCAGCAAGGCTGGAGAGGGATTTGGTCGAAACCCCCTCGATCGAGGTTTTGATAAATAGATTTAGCGCGGCACGCTCGATTCGGGCTTTGGCCGTGCCATCTTTCCCCGTCACGCCCCGGGCCTCGATTTCTATATCAATCGCGTCATCCAACATATTTGTCTCCAACTATGCTCTCATCTTCCCTATCCAGTGAAAATGTAAATATGTGATTAATCACTTACATATTGAATATTCCGTGCAGCTGGCAATGTGGAATTCTTGCATAAAGGGGTGCAAATAAGTGAATGGTCACTCATTAACAGTGTTCATAGGGTGAAGATAATGATTCTGGTCTTGTCATCACTGTTCAAAATCGGCAGGAGCCTCGAAAATCATATGTCCGCTAGGAAGCAGAATCAAAGGTACAAAAAATGAAACTTGATAAATCTATATCAGCCATTGTGACAGGTGGTGCCTCGGGATTAGGTGAAGCCACAGCGCGCTCACTTGCGGCAAAAGGCGTAAAGGTCGGCATTTTCGATATGAATGAAGCGCGTGGCCAAGCCGTCGCGAAAGAAATTGGCGGTATTTTTGCCAAGGTCAATGTCGCTGATGAAGCGAGTGTGGATGCCGGATTCGAAGCTATTCGCACGCAAAACGGAGCGGAGCGGGTTCTGGTCAATTGTGCCGGTATCGGCTTGGGTATGAAAACGGCGAGCCGCAAACGCGATACGGGCGATATTTTGGCCCATGATGTTGCTGCCTATAAGCGCGTTATTGACATCAACCTCTTTGGCTCTTTTCTGTGTGCGTCCAAATCGGCGGCAGCCATGATGGCGCTTGAGCCCACTGATCCGGATGGCGAGCGTGGTATCATTATTAATACAGCCTCTGTTGCTGCCCAAGATGGTCAGATTGGCCAGCTCGCTTATGCGGCCTCTAAAGGTGGGATTTTGTCAATGGCTCTTCCAATGGCACGTGATCTCGCGCGCGAAGGTATTCGCGTAAATACGATCTTACCTGGATTTTATGAAACCCCAATCTATGAACAGATGAAGCCCGAAGTGAAAGAAAGCCTGAGGGCCCATGTTCAATTTCCAAATCGTTTTGGTGCGCCCCGTGAATTCGCCGAAGTGGCTCTCTTTATGTGTGAGCACGCCTATATCAATGCCGAATATATCAGGACAGATGCTGGCGCGCGCATGCCTCCGAGGTAATTTTTGATTAGGCCTTAAAAATAACGGGCTATTGGTGGTTCAGAGCTTTACCTGCCAATAGCCAACATCGACCCATTTTCCGAATTTAAACCCGACCTCTTCAAAATGGGCGACTTTTTTCACCCCGAATTTCTCATGTAAGCCTATGCTTGCTGGGTTTGGAAGCGTTATGCCTCCGATTGCAATGTGAAATTCTTGCTGTCGTAAGCGTTCAAATAACACGTCATAAAGCTGGCGTCCCAATCCACGCCCCGTCTGGTTCGGATCCAGATATATAGAAATTTCTACCGAGTTTCGATAAGCTTCTCGAGCCCGCCATTTGGAGGCATAGGCATAGCCAAGACAGCCATTATCCGCGTCCACATAAACCAGAAATGGTAGGTTTTCCGTCGTTATTTTTTCGATCCGCCCATTCATGTCTTGGGGTTTAATCGGGTCTATCTCAAAGGTTGCGGTACTTGTTTGGATATAGTGATTATAAATTCGGGCGAGACTTACCGCATCCTTTATACCCGCATCTCTTATCCCATTCATTTCTATTTCCTATTGGGACCTATTTCTTATTTTGGATCACACGATGCGGGAACGGAATCTCAATCTTATTGTCACGGAGCGTACGCCATACAATAAAATTTAAATCCGAGGTAAATTTATTCGGTCCGTCATCAATACCGTCCGCCCAAAACTCGATCGCCATATTGGCACCATTCTCTCCAAATTCACGGAATTCTAAGTCGGGCATTTCTGGTTCTCTTAGAACTTGATGATGTTCCAAGACCGCTGGGATGAGGAGGTCTTCAAGTGCATCCAAGTCGGTGTCATAAGCGACTGTAAAATGGACTTCATAGCGCTGGCGTGGATCCTTATGGGTCCAGTTCTCATAGGCATCTTCGGTAAATTGCGTATTGGGCACCATGATGTCTTTGCCATCGGTGGTTTCAACAACTGTGTTGCGCATATTAATGGCTTCGACAAAACCTTCTTGCCCATCCGGTAAAACCACATAATCCCCAACCCGAACAGATCGGTCGAACAGGATGATTAGACCAGACACAAAATTCGCTGCGATCGGTTGTAAGCCAAACCCAATCCCCAAGGCGACGGCTGAAAATACCATAACCAGCCCTGAGAGGGGTATACCCGCCGCCCCTAAAACGAGGACCGTCAATATCCCAAATAGAACGATCTGAAAGAGCTTTGCGACGATTTCTCGGACACCGCTATCCAAGCTTTCTTGAGAGCGGATGGCGGCTTGACCGCGCGTATTTGAAATTCCGCCCAGCCAGAAAAACAGCCCACCAAAAACACCAAGCTTGATCAGGCTCATCAAGCTTATTGGCGCGTCTCCCATTTGAAAGACAACCGCGCCATTTAAGAAACCACTTAAGTCATCCCCATAACCCAGAGCAATGATCAAGCCGAGCGGGATTAACGTCCAAAGGGCGATTTTGCGAAAAAGTGGGTCCGCAATAAATTCCTTAATCGCCCGGTAAATCAGGAAAATCAGAGCTAAGCTTTGCGCGAGCTTGACCAGCCAATCTTGCCCAAGCGAGGGAACAGCTTTTAATATTGCGGCAAAAATGGCCAGCAAAAGCACCAATATGACAGCTCTGAGGAATGATCCTGCGCGATAGATTATCTTTCTGACGGCTAGGAGTTTGACGTCCGCACTGGGCTCATCTCTGAACAGAAAAACCTTTTTCCGAATCAGACGTGCGATAATTGGCGATAATATGATCGCCAACACAACCGCCCCCAATTGCGCGAGAAAAGCCGGACTTTGCGCCCATTCCAAGAGCTTTTCACCCCATTCACTGAGGAGCGCTTGAACGTCTTCCATATTTTTTGGCATAATTTACCCCTGATTCTTCTGCCTTAGCTACTTCTATGTCTATCTTTTGTAAACGTATTTAGGCTATGGGGGCGCGAAAAAATTCAAAGGTTCTACTCTATGGCCCATCCCAAGAAAGTTGTCCTCGCTTATTCGGGCGGTTTGGATACCTCTATCATCCTGAAATGGCTTCAAAATGAGAAGGGTTGTGAGGTCGTGACCTTTACGGCCGATTTGGGTCAGGGCGAAGAATTAGAACCCGCGCGCCGCAAAGCCGAGGCCGCGGGCGTCAAAGAGATTTTCATTGACGACCTGCGCGAAGAATTTGTTCGAGATTTTGTCTTTCCCATGTTCCGCGCTAATGCCGTCTATGAGGGTCTTTACCTCTTGGGAACCTCCATTGCCCGCCCGCTCATATCTAAAAGACAGATAGAAATTGCGCACCAAGTTGGGGCTGATGCAGTCTGTCACGGCGCCACAGGTAAGGGGAATGACCAGGTTAGGTTCGAACTCGGCTATTACGCCTTGGACCCAGACATTAAAGTGATTGCGCCTTGGCGAGAATGGGATTTGAACTCTCGGACGAAGCTTCTGGAATATGCGGAAGAACATGATATCGAAATCGCCGCCGATAAAAGAGGCGAAGCGCCATTTTCTGTTGATGCAAATCTTTTACATACCTCGTCTGAAGGCAAAGTCCTTGAAGACCCGAATGAAGAAGCGCCGGATTATGTTTTCCAACGCACCGTCTCCCCGGAAGAGGCGCCCGATAAAGCAACCATAATTGAAATGGGCTTTGAACGCGGAGATGCGGTTTCGATTAATGGTGTCATGATGACGCCAGCGACATTGCTCGAAGAGCTCAACCGGCTTGGCGGCGCCAATGGTATTGGACGATTAGATCTCCTTGAAAACAGATTTGTTGGGATGAAGTCCCGCGGTATTTATGAAACGCCTGGCGGAACCATCCTCTTAATGGCGCATCGCGGTATTGAACAAATTACAATGGATAAGGGAGCGGCCCATCTCAAAGATGAGCTTATGCCACGTTATGCCGAGCTGATCTATAATGGCTATTGGTTCAGCCCAGAACGCGAAATGCTCCAGGCTGCGATTGATCATTCGCAAGAGCTTGTAACCGGAACAGTTCGATTAAAACTCTATAAAGGCAGCGTCGACATTATTGGCCGTGACAGCCCATATTCGCTTTACTCCCAAGAACATGTCACCTTTGAGGAAGACGATGTTTATGATCAGGCAGATGCGGGTGGATTTATCAAAATCAATGCATTGCGACTTCGCCTCTTAAAGGCGCGTGACCGCAAAGCTGGCAAAAATAATTAATCCGGCGCGGTCGTTCAGCTTTAGACTTTATTGAGCGTCTTCTGCGAGCGCCGTATCCAAAAAGGCGTCCGCATTTTGAAGACTAGCCGCGCTTGGCGCGCTGGGCTCTAGGCGTTCAGCGCTTGGAGAATAGGGCTGAGCCCGTTCGGCTTTCTTTTCGCCAAATAATGCAAATACAAGCGACGCCCCTACGATAAGGCCAGTCCCCAGACCAACCACGAAGTTTTTCGTGAATAGAGTTCCTGACGACGGAGCTATGTCCGAATTAGGCATTTGGGCATTTAGTTTCGGGGCTTTTGGTTTCCGCTTGAATAAAGACGCAAATAGAGATTTTGACTTGGTTCCGGTCTCATCAACCAATCCTGTTGCCCCCGTAGCCATTGCTCCGGCTGTCATTTGGGCCCTCGCCATCATTTGCGCCCCCCCTGTCATTTGCGCATGCGCTGGGATATTGGGATTCGAAAAATTGGGTGCCATAGCTCCCTGTGGCGCATATCCAATTTGAGGCTGATGTGCGGGCATTGGCGGTTGATTAGCTAGGGGCTGCATAGCTTGGGCTTGGGCAGGCGCTTGACCGTGATATTGATATGGTACCTGTTGCCCATTCTGATGATGGTTGGGCTGATGATAGGGTTGAGCAGGCTGCGCAACGGGCTGTACCGGCACGGACTGTACTGGCGCTTGTGGCACATATGGCACCGCTTGTGGAGCTGCAGATGGGGCGGGCGCGTGTAAAGGCGATTGTGTCTGAACTGGATGTGGCATGGGGGCTGGCTGACTGGGAATAGGCTGCGTAGCATGTTGTTGAGGTACAGCAGGCGCTGGAATGGGCCGAGCTTGTCCGCCCATATTTTGCGGTGTTGGGACAGGCTGCTGGGGTGTCCATGGCGTGGCCAGGGGCGTCGGCGCAGTTGGCGGGGCTGAATTTATCTGATCCGTCATGAATGTGTCCTCATTGGTTAATCATTCTTGACAAAAAAAAGCTAAAACCTCGTTAAGCTCAGAAATTGGGCCGTCTTTGCGTAAATGTCGCATATGTGAACGAATTTGTAATTCATATTGCGCAGAAACATGTTTAGCAGGGCAGTAAATTCTGCACATCTGGAGAGGAGTGCCAAAAATGTCCCAAACCTCAAAGCATGAACTTGGTTTTCGTGAATCCGTTGATCTCATGTTTAACCGTGCCGCCAGCTATATGGATATCTCGGAAAAACTGATTGAAAAAATTCGGGTCTGTAATGCGACCTATATTGTTCGTTTTGGCGTCAAACTTAGGGGTGATATTCATACATTTACAGGGTATCGATCTGTGCATTCAGAGCATAAAGAGCCCGTCAAGGGCGGCATACGCTATTCTCTGGGCGTGAATCAGGACGAAGTTGAGGCTTTGGCCGCGCTAATGACCTATAAATGCGCTTTGGTTGATGTGCCATTTGGAGGGTCAAAAGGCGGCCTGTGTATAAACCCAAATGATTGGAATGAAGAAGAGCTAGAACGCATTACAAGGCGCTTTACCTTTGAGCTTGCGCGCCGCGACCTTATTCACCCCTCTTTAAATGTACCAGCTCCGGATATGGGAACGGGGGAACGTGAAATGGCGTGGATGGTCGATGAATATCGCCGTCTTAATAATGAAAATATTGATGCTGTGGCCTGTGTCACAGGAAAGCCAGTTCATTTGGGCGGTATTAATGGGCGCGTGGAAGCGACAGGTCGCGGTGTTCAATATGCTTTGCAGGAGTTATTTCGTCATGAAGATGACGTCAAAGCGGCAGGATTACGCGGTAGCCTAGAGGATAAATCTATCGTTATTCAGGGCTTGGGCAATGTGGGCTATCACGCCGCCCTTTTTCTCCAAACTGAAGATAAAGCCCGTATCATCACCGTTATTGAGCGTGATGGTGTCATACGCAATAAAGACGGGATCGATATTCAAGCCTTAAAAGACCATATGGTTTCGGGCGCCCCGCTAAGTGAATTTGAGGGCGGCACGGTTTCCAAAGACGACGACGCGCTGTGCGACACATGCGATATCCTGATTCCGGCGGCGTTAGAGTCTGTCGTCCATTTGGGGAATGCTCATAAGATAAAAGCCAAATTGATTATTGAGGCTGCGAATGGCCCAATCACAGGTAAGGCGGATAAAATATTGAGAGATCGCGGTATTACCGTCATTCCAGATATGTTTGCCAATGCGGGTGGGGTGACCGTGTCCTATTTCGAATGGGTCAAAAATATCAACCAAATTCGTTTCGGGCGCCTACAGCGTCGCTATGAAGAAGGGCGCTCTTTGGCCTTGGTTGATGCGCTGGAAAAACAGGGCATGTCATTTACGCCTGAGTTTAAATCGAAATTTTTAGATGGCGCGGATGAGCTCGACCTGGTTCGAGCCGGCCTTGATGATACAATGCGACTGGCTTACCGGAATATAAGGGGCATTTTACGCGAAAAACCAGAACTCGAAGATCTTCGTACAGCTGCCTTCTATACGGCGATTAGCGATATCGCCTTACATTACCGCAGTATTGGCCTATAGATAATTAGGCGATTAAGCACGGAGATATGTGAGATGAAAAATTTAGTGAAATGGGGAAGCTGGGCGGCCGCAATTTATATCTCAATTATTTTCCTCGATAGCCTGAGATTTAAATTTACGGGCCATCCAACCCCAGAGCATATTTTCACAACCCTGAGGGATTGGTCAGGCATTGGATTATTTTATCCGATTGGGCCGTGGTTGATTGGCGTAGCCGAACTATTTGGAAGTCTTCTGGTTTTATTTTTGCCTTTGGTTTTGACGTTGAAAAAGTCACCACTACTGGCAGCCAAAAGTCAATTCCTTGGCGCGCTGATTGCCTTGGGTGTTATGAGCGGCGCCATTGTCTTTCATCTCTTTACGCCGCTTGGCATTGAAACCCCGACAAAGTGGAATGCGCAAGGCACTGAAATTCTTGCACAAGGGCCCTTGCTGTTCATGATGGCGTGCGGGGTTTGGCTCGCTGCGCTATTTTTGCTGATCTATCGGTTTAAGCAAATCAAAGCGGCGAAAGCGTCTTAACTATCCTTTTTGCGCCATCCACGCTTTATAGCGTTTGGTCAAGCGCGTGGTTTTTATTTGTTGTCCTATGGTTGTCAGAATGGCATTTTGCTTGGCTTTAATGGCTTTGCCATCCCCCAAGCGATAAAGCTGCGCTTTCGTCATGGCCATAGTTGCTAATGTAGCCAACGTCTTATTTTTCCAATTTTTGATTGGGATCTGGATGTCCAGATTTTGCCCAGATTTCCAATCCGCGACCAGCACGGGGTTAAAGGCAAACGCGCGCGCGACCCCGACCAGGTTTACCCCGGCTTCTTCAAGGGCAAGCTCCGCGGTTGCGCGTTTTGTTACGCCGCCCGTCACCATAAGTGGCATTTCGGCAATAGATGAAATTCGCTTGGCAAAATCAAAGAAATAGAGTTCTCTTTTTTCTGTCGAGGTCTCAACCCGCCCGTCTTCGGATAGGCCCATCATGGCAGATGATTCATAGCTCCCGCCGGAGATTTCGACAAAATCCAGATTATCCTCATTTAACCAGCGCACGACTTGTTCAGAGTCCTCAATGTCAAATCCGCCTTTTTGGAAATCCGCACTATTGAGCTTAACGCCGACAATAAAATCGGCATTTACGCGGTCTTTTACGGCGCGAATGATCTCGCGCAAAAACCGCGCACGATTTTCTAAGGACCCACCATATTCATCCTCGCGCAAATTCGTCAGGGGCGATAAAAATTGGGCGACCAGATATCCATGGGCGGAATGAATTTCTACACCGTCAAAGCCTGCGGCTTGGGCCGCTAAGGCTGTGTCCGCAAATCGTTTGACCAAACCTCTTATTTCATCAATTGTCAGCGCGCGTGCAGACACAAACATTTTTTCTGCAGGGCCAGGCAGCGACACCTTCGTTGCTGATGCCGAAACGGGTTGTGTTTCCATAGCGGCATAAATTTGGCGTCCGGGATGGGAGATTTGCATAACAAATTTCGACCCGCCTGCCTTACCGGCCTTTGCCCAATCCTCAAATTGTTTGCGCGTCGCAGCATCATCCAACGTTCCATGTTCTAATACGACCCCACCAGGCCCGGTCATGGCGGTTGGATCAATCATGACATTGCCCGATAATATCATGCCAGGCCCAGCATCCTGTGCGGCTTCAACATTAGACCAAGCCGTATAAAGATTGATCAATGCCCGCCCCGGAACTTGGCCTGGGTCAGCCATATTTTCTTCCATAGCGGCTTTGACCAAGCGGTTCTGAACGGTGATGCCATTGGGTAAGGTGAGGGGGGAGAAGAGCGTAGGGGTCATAATTTCATTTCTAACTTTTGTATTTTTCTTGCAAACTCAACATCCAGTTGTGCAGAAGTGCTAGGCGTTTTTGACTGACAAGAAGAGCAACTATAGTCGTTTTTAGGAAGCTTAGACTTTACCGTCCGTATATATTCTGAAGTTTGAGTATCTAAGGACAAACCCGCCTCAACGTCAAATTTATTCGCCCGCCTTTCGGGACAAGGGCGGTTTCGCCGTAATAGACTTTACTGACCCCGTGATAACACTGTCTGGCTTCACCTGCCAGAACCACAACATCACCTGAGAACAATTTTAACCCTTGTGTTTTACCGCCGCGCGTTTGACCACCAATCCTGAACAAGGCCGGGTCACCAAGGCTGACAGAGACGACTGGTGCATTGACGGCTTGTTCGTCATTATCAACATGTTGTCCCATTTTCGCGCCCTCGCGATACCAATTGATGAGGCAGGCCTCCGGGAGGTCTGGCCAATCGGTGACATCCTTCCAAAGCTGGATCAGGGCTTTGGGGAGCGGCGGCCAGGGGTTGCCGGTTTTCGGGTGGTTGGGCTCATAGCGATACCCCTTATCTTTGTCGGTCACCCAGCCGAGCGATCCAAAATTGCTCATGACCACTGAAAGTGGCGTGCCGGTGCGCGGCATTGCGGGTTGAAAAAAGGGTGCGGTTTGTGTCGCGCTCTTTACAGCCTCGATTAACCCGGATTGTTGTTCGGGTGAAAAATAAAGCGGGTAATGCGCAAAACCTTTAGGGAAATTAGGCAAGAAGACCTCGGACGAATCTATAAATTTGTTTTGCGTAACGCATTTTTATCAGGACCCGAATAAAAAGGTGACGGTTTTTTCAGGTGATTTATACGCGTTATTGGTTAGTCTCGTCTCATGCGAATTTTATTTTGGGCGTGCCTCACCATTTCTTCCTTTTTGTTTTTTCCTGCGCAGGCGCAAGATCTGACATTGCGAGATGAAAAGCCTATTTCGGTCGCTGCAGAGGCGCAGCCTCTGGTCAAGGCCGCACGGGATCGCCTTAAGGCCTTAGTCGTTTATGATCCCAGCTATATCCGGCTAGATTATCCCAATGGTGATGTGTCCCCGACAACGGGCGTCTGTACGGATGTCGTTATCCGCAGCTACCGCGCCGGTTTTGGCTTTGATCTGCAAAAGGCCGTCCACGAAGATATAAAAGCCAATTTTAGCGCCTATCCGGATCATTGGGGCCATACACGCGCAGATAAAAATATTGATCATCGCCGCGTGCCCAATCTTGAGACTTGGTTTAAGCGGGCGGGTTACACCCAAGCTATTACCTATGATATTGATGATTATAAGCCCGGCGATGTCGTGAGTTGGCGACTTGATGGACGCTCAGGCAAAGGCGGCGTACCGCATATTGGGATCGTCTCGGACCGGAAGTCTCGCTGGGGGCGTCCTATGATCATTCATAATATCGGCAGTGGGCCTAATGAAGATGATATGATATTTGATCACACAATAACGGGTCATTTCCGCTTTTTTCCGCCATCTGATTGAAAAGATTCAGTTTAAAGTGAAAAAAACTTGGGCCTAGCCCTTGCGAGAGCCATTTGCCGCACCATATCGGGTCCAGAACGCGAGTCGGGAGTGCGTGATCACGTAATCTCCTGCCTTGAAACCACATAGATCCCGCGGATGCCGCAAAAAAGTAGGTCCGCAAAACGAATTTGGAGCATGATACATGTCTAAAGTGATCGGTATCGACCTTGGCACGACCAATTCCTGTGTTGCAGTCATGGACGGCGATAAGCCAAAAGTTATTGAAAATGCAGAAGGTCAACGCACGACCCCCTCAGTTGTTGCTTTTACCGAAGATGGCGAGCGCCTGATCGGAACGCCGGCCCGTCGTCAGGCCGTTACAAATCCTGAACATACTTATTATGCTGTCAAACGTTTGATCGGTCGTCCGTTCACGGATAAGGCGATCAAGAAAGATGCCAAGCTGGTTCCGTATAAAATTGTCAAGGGCAAGGGTGGTGATGCCTATGTCCAAGGCCGCGACAAAGAGCTAAGCCCGTCTGAAATCTCAGCCATGACGCTGACCAAGATGAAAGAAACGGCCGAGGATTATCTCGGGGCAACCGTGACACAGGCCGTGATCACGGTTCCGGCTTATTTTAATGATGCCCAACGCCAAGCCACGAAAGATGCCGGCAAGATTGCGGGCCTCGAAGTCTTACGCATTATCAATGAGCCGACAGCGGCGGCGCTGGCTTACGGCATGGATAAGGATGAGGGCAAGACAATTGCGGTTTACGACCTTGGTGGTGGTACTTTTGATGTATCCATCCTTGAGATTGGTGACGGTGTCTTTGAGGTGAAATCAACCAATGGGGATACATTCCTGGGTGGTGAAGATTTCGATATGCGGATCGTCGAATATTTCGCAGATGAGTTCAAAAAAGAAAATGGCATTGATCTGAAAACTGACAAATTAGCGCTACAGCGCCTGCGTGAAGAAGCTGAGAAAGCCAAGAAAGAGCTGTCATCAGCTTCGTCTTATGAAGTCAATCTTCCCTTTATTACGGCCGATGCTTCTGGCCCGAAACATTTGAATATGAAATTGTCTCGCGCCAAGCTCGAATCGCTTGTCGGTGATTTGATCAAGCGCACAATCGCGCCGATTAAAAAGGCGATTGCAGATGCAGGCCTGACGGCCAAGGAAATTGACGATGTCGTCTTGGTTGGCGGTATGACCCGTATGCCAGCCGTTCAAAAAGCGGTGTCTGATTATTTCGGTAAAGATCCCCATAAAGGTGTGAACCCAGATGAAGTCGTGGCGATGGGCGCGGCGATCCAGGCTGGTGTCTTACAAGGTGATGTGAAAGACGTTCTCCTATTGGATGTCACACCGCTCTCATTGGGTATTGAAACGGAAGGCGGGGTTTTCACCCGTATGATCGATCGCAATACGACGATCCCGACGAAAAAATCCCAGGTCTACTCAACAGCGGCCGACAACCAGTCGGCTGTGACCATTCGTGTTTCACAAGGTGAGCGTGAAATGGCGGCAGACAATAAATTATTGGGTCAATTTGATCTGGTCGGTATTCCACCCGCACCTCGCGGCATGCCGCAAATCGAAGTGACTTTTGATATTGATGCCAATGGTATTGTGAATGTTTCGGCCAAAGATAATGCGACGGGTAAGGAACAGCAAATCCGCATTCAAGCCTCTGGCGGTCTGTCAGATGATGATATTGAAAATATGATCAAAGATGCGGAAGCCAATGCCGAAGAGGATAAGGCGCGCCGTGAGCTTGCAGAAGCCAAAAATCAGGCCGAAGCTTTGGTCCACAAAGCCGAGTCTGATCTTAAGGAACATGAGGAAGCCATCACGCCAGAAGACAAAGCGGCCGTTGAAGAGGCTCTGGCCGAAACCAAAGAGGTCATGGATGGTGAAGACACAGCTTTGATTGTTGATAAGGTTCAGGTTCTATCAGCGGCGCTGATGAAAGTCGGTCAGACTATGTATGAAAATGCGCAATCTGATGATGATGGCCCGGCGTCTCAAGCGGATCAGGCAGAAGATGATGATGTTGTTGATGCTGAATTTGAAGATGTCGATGATGATGAAAACGCCGCCTAAGGACAGGCCGCGCTTTTGAATAAAAAAATCGGCCTCTCTGATCCTAGATCGGGGAGGTCTTTTTGATTGTATCGCAAGCTGCGCGTGAAAACGTCAGTAAGGGGACCGCGAAGGGAATAAGAAATTAAATGTCCAAACGCGATTATTATGAAACTTTAGGTGTCGAAAAGACGGCGGATGCCAAGACGCTAAAATCAGCCTTTCGTCGCAAGGCGATGGAGTGTCATCCGGACCGCCATCCCGATGACCCTGAGGCCGAAGCTCGGTTTAAAGAGTTGAATGAAGCCTATGGCATTTTGTCCGATGAGCAAAAACGCGCGGCTTATGACCGTATGGGCCATGCGGCTTTCCAACAAGGCGGTGGCGGCGGGGGTGCCGGGTTCCAAGATTTCAACGATATTTTCAGTCAGATGTTTGGCGGCTCTGGCGGCTTTGCCGATATATTTGGTGGCGGGCGGCGCCAACGCGAAACCGTTCAACGCGGCTCTGATCTTCGCTATGAATTAGAAATTTCCTTAGACGAAGCTTTTGCTGGCAAAGATATTGATATCACAGTTCCAATTGCCGAAGATTGTGACCGCTGTGACGGGGTAGGTGCGGAACCTGGCGCAAGTGTTGAGACCTGCTCGACCTGTGCCGGACAAGGTCGCGTCCGCACCCAGCAAGGGTTTTTTACAATGGAACGGGCCTGTCCAAAATGTGGCGGTCAAGGCGAATATGTCACCAACCCGTGCCGACAATGTGACGGCCAAGGCCAGGTCAGACAACAAACAGAGTTAAATGTCTCGATCCCGGCAGGTGTTGAAGACGGCACACGTATTCGTTTATCCGGACAGGGCGACGCGGCACCCAAGCGCGGTGGCGGCATGTCCCAGAGAGGCGATTTATATATTTTCGTAA
Source organism: uncultured Algimonas sp. (assembly GCA_964425355.1). Taxonomy (GTDB): domain Bacteria; phylum Pseudomonadota; class Alphaproteobacteria; order Caulobacterales; family Maricaulaceae; genus Litorimonas. Next base: position 32,410 of record CAYRMO010000007.1, read on the forward strand.
GTGTTGGGCCGCATGAACTTTTTGAACGTGAAGGTGCCAATCTTTTCTGTCGCGCCCCTGTGCCTATGGTGACAGCGGCTTTGGGAGGTCAGATTGAAATTCCGACGATTGATGGCGGACGCTCGAAAATCAAAATCGCGGAAGGCGCGCAATCTGGGAAACGACTGCGTCTTCGCGGTAAAGGGATGAGCGTGTTGCGCTCTGAAAAACGCGGCGACATGTATGTTGAGCTCGCGGTTGAAACGCCGTCGGGCCTGAATAAGCGTCAACGTGAATTATTGGAACAATTTGCTGAAGAAGGTGGGGGTCAGATGGCGAGCCCTGAGAGCCGAAATTTCTTTGATAAGGCAAAGCGCTTTTGGGATGATCTGGTCGATTAGACGGATTTTCCATGCTGCGCCGCAAGTTTTCAACAATCAATCCAAAGGCCCGGCGGATATTTGTCTTGGCTATGACCTGTTTCTCCGTTCCCTTTGGAACAGCGGCAGCGTCGTGGCGATTAAAGGGGCAATTGGACCTGACAACGGATCTGATTAAAATTGCAATAAGTCTTGCAATATTTGTCGCCGTGATTTCCTTTTTGAGTTGGACCTTAACGTCTCGATCAAAGCTCACAAAATTGCGTGGGGGTTTGGCTGGGGTCATTACAGCTCTTTTGACGATCCCAGCTCCCTTTGCGGCGTCAGGTTTTAAGCAAGGCTTTGTTGAAAGTTTTAGCGAAGCTGGTGATGGGATATTTTTGGCTATGATAAATGGGATAGGAACAGCGCTTTTTAAGTCCTATTATATTTTCGAAGATATGACGAAAATGTCTATAGTTGCGCTTCTCTCTAGCGTGGTCGTCGGTATTCTGGTTGCCTATTGGGCGCTTAAGGCCTCTTCTGACAAAATCTAAGACGCAGTGAAAAACCCTAATATCAGATAGATCAGTGTCGTTAGCCCTCCGCAAATCAATGCATAGGGTAATTGCGTGCGGATATGGTCAATATGATCATTAGCTGTGGCCATAGAGCTGATGATCGAGGTGTCGGATGTCGGACTACAATGATCACCAAAGACACCGCCGCCTATTGCCGCTGCTATCGCCAGAATAGGGTCCGCGCCCAGCCCATCCGCCAAGGGCACAGCAATCGGCACCATAATGGCAAATGTTCCCCAACTTGTTCCCGTCGAAAAAGAGATGAAACAGGCTAAAAGAAACACGATGGCTGGAACCAATCCAGGGGACAGAAAACCTTGAGCAAGTTCAGCGACATAAGGGCCTGTGCCAAGCGCTTTACAAAGATCGCCCAAAGCAAAGGCAAGCACCATAAGAATAGCAAGTGGAACCATGCCGGACATTCCGGCTAAAATAGTCTCAAAGCTCTCTCTAATTTTTAAAACTCCCGAGGCTTTGTAAAGCAGCACGGCACCTAAAACAGCGAAACTTGTGGCGTAAAGAACGGATGTCGACCCAGACCCGTTTTTAAGTGAGCCATCTCCTGTATACCACATGAAAAAGAGCATGAGGCCAACCATAAGACCTATCGGAATGATCATATGTCTGGCTTTAGGGACAAGGCCGTCTTTGATAGGCATTTCAAGCGCCGTGTCTGACATCATAATTTGAGCATCTTCGCGGTTTAATAAGCCGGATTTTTTCGCGCGGTTTTCTGCGGTTTTCATGGGTCCAATATCCCGACCGGAAAGAATGATAATTACAAGTATCAAAACAACAAGCATGGGATAGAAATTTACCAGGGTCGCTCGGATAAAAATCTCGGTCGGACTTCCTAAATTTGCAATGAGTGGCTGCGCTGCAATCAGGCTAATTATGTAAGCACCCCAAGCATTGATCGGCAGAAGAACGGAGGAGGGAGCTGAGCCTGAATCTGCGATATAGGCGAGTTTCTCGCGCGGGATTTTAAGGCGATCAAAAATCGGTCGATAAAGCGTACCTACCGTTAGGATCGAAATATTACTCTCAATAAAGAGCAGCAAGCCTGTTCCAAGGGCCAGTAACTCCACAAATTTTCTTTGCCCTTTGCTCTCAGCTTTCTCGCTCATTAAGTCCAATTTTGACATGAGGCGTCGGACAAAACCTGCGACGCCACCAGATCGTTGTATTAGGGCGATGAGGGCGCCGACGATTAATGTGAATAAGATCACCCGCGTATCGCCGGCATTTTCAAAAACAGATACGATGCCGTCTATGGCATCCAGCGTGCCTGTGGCGGGAGCCCATCCTGCAAGAATGATAAAGCCTAACCACAATCCAACGGCCAGAGAGATAAACACCTGGCGGGTCACAAGCGCGAGCCCAATTGCAAGCAAAGGGGGTATTAGCGATAAAAAACCAAAATCTTCCATGTGCCAGCGTTAGCGCCTTCGCGTGATCGGGAAAAGGTAATTCTATCTTCTATTCATGATGTTTGCGATTTCGGCCTGGAGGGAAGGAATAACATCTTCTTCAAACCAAGGGTTTTGTTTGAGCCATCTATTATTTCGCGGGCTCGGATGCGGAAGGATAATTTGTTTGGGGAAATTTGATCTCCACTCTGATACGCGCTGTGTCAGCGTCATGTTTTGACCATCACTCAAATGCCATTTAATCGCGTAGCTTCCGATAATGATCGTCATTTGAATATTGGTGAGGGAATTTAAAACAGGGACCCGCCATTTTGGGGCACATTCCGGTCGGGGCGGGAGATCACCTGATTTTCCAGTTCCGGGATAACAAAATCCCATAGGCAGGATGGCAATGGTCTTGTCGTCGTAAAACACCTGTTTTGAGACTCCCATCCATTTGCGTAATCGTATTCCGGACGGGTCGTCAAAGGGAATGCCTTTATGATGTGTAATCCGACCTGGCGCCTGCCCAACAATAAGAATTTTTGCGGATTGATTTATCTGCAGGATCGGATTGGGGCCAAGCGGTAGGTCTTTGCAAATTTTACAGCTGCGAATGTCCTCAAGAAGAGACGAAATTTCTAAGTCTTTCTCAGCTATTTTATCCATTGTTTACCATGGGTCCTCACTGATAATTCAACCTTATGGCGTATCAGCCAATGACCGTTCCTTACATGAAATCACAGGTGGTGTGGGATTAAATTTATGGCCAATTCAATTCAAATTGACGAAAACCAATTTCGAACTTTGTTCAATGATGTTTCGGATGGAATTATAATAACTGATTTAAGCGGCGCGATATTGCAATTAAACGCCGCGGCCGAAACTATTTTTGGAGCTGTTGAGGGTAAAACTCTATGTGATTATCTAGAGCATTTTTATTTAAACGCTAAAGACGTCGTTCAAGTGGATGACTGTCAATCCGCAAGTTGTTGTTCGCTCACAACAGAAATTGACCAAAACGATTATAATTACCAATGTTTCGTAAAGCGTGATGGTGGACGAAACATTCCGGTCGATCTGAAAATGAGCCGGGTGAGCATTAGACATGTGGATCGGTTTTTTGTGACAGTCAAAGACATGTCCCGTCAAAAAGAGGTCGAAGAATTATTGGCGCAGACAGAAACAAAATTGGGCTTGATGTATGCAAGCTCACCTCTGTCTTGTATGACCTTTGATCTCGAAACAATGCTGATTGTGGACTGTAATGAAGCGACAGAGCATTTGTTCGACACGACAAAAGACAAATTTATTGGGCTTCACCCCGCCGAATTCTCGCCAGAATTTCAAGAGGACGGGACGCATTCGGCTATTGCGGCAAAGGAACAGATTGAAAAAACGGTGCGAGATGGCGCCAATCAATTTACCTTTACACATAGACGTTTTTCGGGCGAAACATTCCCATGTGAGATAACGACTTGTGTCCGCGACTTTGAGGGCCGGAAAATGTTTGTCGCGAGCGTCAGAGACATGACGGAGCAAAGGCTAGCCGAACGAGAGCTTAGATCCGCAAAACAATCAGCTGAGGCGGCAAACCGCTTAAAATCGGAATTCTTGGCGAATATGAGTCACGAAATTAGAACACCTCTAAATGGCATTATTGGATTGTCGGATGCAATTTCACGCTATGCCGACACCCCGACATTAAAAGAACATGTTTCTATCATTAAAACCTGCGGTGAAGACCTCGATGTTTTGATAGATGATATATTGACGCTGTCGAAGATTGAAGCTGATGGAATCGAATTAGATCCGGTTTGTGTAAATCCTCGCCACCTCATGCGATTGATCAAGGATATTTGGGCCAAAAAAGCAATGGAGAGAGGCAATCAAGTCAGTCTGCTTGTTTCGGACGCTGTTCCTGAAAATCTTGAACTTGACCCCGTTCGTGTCCGTCAATGTATTAGTAATCTCTTGAGTAATGCGATTAAATTTACAGAGAACGGGAAGATAGACGTTAAAATTGAATATCTAACCCAATCTGGGTCCAACTATTTATGTGTGTCAGTGAAAGATAATGGCATTGGAATGACGGATGCAGAAAGCGCAAAAATATTTGACGCTTTTACCCAAGCGGATGCGTCCATAACGCGGAAATTTGGGGGCACCGGCCTTGGGCTAAGTATTGTTAAATCACTGGCTGAAAAAATGGGTGGGCGTGTCAAAGTCAAGAGTCAAACTGGCCTTGGGTCGACCTTCATATTTGCCGTAAAAACTCGTGAAGTAATGTCTCGTCATGAAACTTCCGAGCCGATCACACCGCAAATGGAAGCAAAACTCGATGGGCTGAATATCCTCTATGCAGAAGACAATGACGTTAATGCCCAAGTTCTAGAAATTTGCCTAAAAGATTTGAATTTAAAATTAACCCGCGCCCATAATGGGGTGGAGGCAGTCGATTTTGCGTCATTGCACAAATATGACTTGATTCTGATGGATATAAATATGCCAAAAATGAACGGGGTTGAGGCCGCGATAGAAATCAAATCGCAAGAAAGTTTAAATTCCGAAACTCCAATTATCGCTGTGACGGCTAATGTTATGGAGGACGGCCTAGACGACTATAAGCGAGTCGGCATGACAAATATTTGTTCAAAGCCTTATAATGTAAACACTTTGATCGACATTATGGAAGCCGCTTTGATGGGCGATTTGAGTGATATCGCTGCATAGTTTTATAAAGGGCAAAGTTATTTTGCTTTGCCCTTTTTCAGATCTATGACCTCAATTTAAATTTTGGGCCTTCATAGACGCGGACAGGGTTTCCCCGTTCTAGAGTCTTATGATTTTCCCAAATTGATTTTTCTTTGTCTGCTGAGCGGGCCTCTTCCATTTGCGAGAAATGCGCTGAGAGTTTTATCAGGCATAATTTCTTATTTGCAAATTGAGACCGGTTTTCCTGGGCCGTAACCGTGACACCGCTTGGAATGTGCACAGCCCTGACAGCACTATTCGTTTTATTGACATGTTGACCGCCTGGACCGCTTGCGCGGCAGGCGGTAAAGCTCACATCTACCGGATCAAAACCCGACAGGTCGGACGCCTCAGGTAATTTATAGACACCTACAAACCAGTTTTTTCGTCTATGATTTTTACGAAAGGGGCTGGGGCTGATCCATTTTATGCTTCCGCACCGTGGCTCAAGAAATTGAGAAACGCGCTCACCAGATAAGACGAGAAGATTAGACCCGGTTGATTGATCATCTAATAAGGTCATTTGCAGACCATAGGCTTTGGCCTCGCGCATATAGGCGCGCGCGATGCCAGTGGCCGCAAATTCACATTCCTTCGGGCCAGATCCCGCCGTGATAAGTAATGTAACCTCTTTAATCATCGCCGCCTCGTCTTATAGGTAATGACAGGTTTGAGCGTCGCGATAACCTCAATCAGGCCAAAAGCCTGCAGGTCAGAGATGACCTGGCTTATATCTTTATAGGCTTGTGGTGCCTCCTCATAAATCAACGCTTTATCCTCGCAGATCACACGACCGCCGAGATCTGTTTTCTGCAGATCCGCCACGCGGTAACGATGTGACAGCCTAGATTTGGCGTCAGAACGTTTCCATTTCCGGCCCGCCCCATGGGCAAGCGACAATAGCGCGGTTTTATTATCCGGTTTTGGACGGACCAAATAAGACAAAGTGCCACGCGATCCCGGGATCACAACAGGGCCTTTATCTGCAGGCGCAGCCCCTTTTCGGTGTAGCCAGCCTGTTTCAAACCGCGTCACGCTATTATGGCAGACATCAAGCCGGCGCGTCCCGTCAAGCCCAAGCGCGCCAAGGAAACGTTTGGCGATAATCTGACGGTTTAACACAGCCCAGCTCACGGCTTGATTATGCCGCTCCAGATAGGTTGTAAAATCATCCGATCCTGATGTCAGGCCAGCCCCCGCATATTTATCGACATGACGGCGCAATATGCTTTCGCCCAAGCCTCGTGATCCCGAATGAACCAAGAGATAGAGTTTAGACGCGTCCATATTCAAAGCCCCAAACGCCTCCTGATCAAAGACTTTATCGACCGATTGAAATTCGGCGAAATGATTGCCACTGCCAATCGTGCCCAATGCATAGGGCCAGAGATCAGATGGCAAACCAACAGCTTCAAGTTCAGCCTGACTATCGCCCTCCCATGGCTGCTCAAACCCGTCCAGCTTTTTAACGGCTTTATCGATTTTGAACTTATGCACCTTCTGATCCGTCAGCCATAAGCCCATGCCACAGCCAATATCATTGCCGACAAGATGCGGATAGATAATGTCCTTTGACAAAAAGGCGGCGCCCACGGGGATACCTTTGCCGGGATGAAGGTCCGGCAAGCCCACAGCTTTTTCCATGCCCGGTAGGCCCGCGACATGGTTAAGCTGCGCAATAGCATCGCCTTCAATCCAGCTTTGATTTGAAGCAATTATGATTGGTTTAGTCATTCTCGCCTCCATTCTTTAGGCCGTGTTCTTTTAATTGTGCTTTCGAGAGTTGTTTTTTTAAAATCACAGTCCAGTCTTTATTTGACACCTCTTTACCCCAATATTTCCCCAAATGGGCGGGGTTTTCGTCGAACAAAAATCTCTCTAGCATATGCAGGGGAAGTTTATATCCGGCTTTAAAGATGGGCTCTTTGTCTGTCTTTATCTCAAACCACAGACCTTTTCGTTTTAACAGAAAGTGAGTCTTGGAAACCCTTTTGATGTTTTCTGGTGGCTTATAGGGTTTGCGGCGATATCGGTGTTGGCGGTCTACCCCCAATGTTCGACATAAAGTCGCTGTTTCCCGAACACATCCATCAATTGGGCAGACGTAAAGATCTCGCCTCCATTTTTCCGGATGACCTGAAATCTCGCCCCATCTATTAACACTTAGAAATTTACCAGTCTCGTCGATCCGAACCTTCCTTATGATGAAATCATCAATATGCTCGCGCACATGCATTTTCACCGTACTGCCTGTATCAAGACGTGCACAGATTTCGGAAAAGACATCATCCCATTTGCGCCCTCTTTGTTTAAAGAGATAACGTTTTAAGGGCGCCAGATTTTCATTTAGCCATTTGCGATCTCCTCGCTCTATTGCAATGCGTCGCCCAGAAATCCGGTGACGATCACCTTTTACATAACGAATTTTGGTTTTGAGCGGTTTCCCTCGAACAATGCGAGGTCGCTCAACGATTACTTTAAACATATCTTCGCGCATGACGACCTCCCAAACGGAAAGACGCAATCGTGTTATATGTTGCGATTTTGTGTGTGCTTTGCGCAGGCGCAAAGCTTTGGTCATTGCCCATGACAAATTCCTAAGTGAATGTGCCGTTTGCGAACTCAGACAGAGTCAAGCGCAAATGGCGTGGCCAGGGCGGGTCTTAAGTGTTTATTGAATTAAGGCGCTCGAAAACGATTCGAGCGCAGGACTTACCCAAGCCGTGAAAAAACAGGGTTCAAATTTATCATCAATTTTTGTCGCATCTGACCCTCCTTGAGCCTATGGGTTACAATCTGGAGGCGGCCTGTAGGACTACAAATAAGATTTGGCAAGAAAAAAATAAATTTTATTTAGTCGGAACGGTATTGCGTCATCAAAGCGTCTTGACCTTAGGTCTTGTCTTGCTACCCCCAAAACATGTCTGATCTCTACCGCAAAGAAGCTCTGGAACATCGCACGCGATCTCTATTTGGAGAGGTGCGATTGCAGGCGCCACCCGCCAATTGGTTTATAACGCTTCTTATTTTTGTTTTATGTCTCAAAATTATTGCGGCGCTGTTTTTATTAAAGATTGAAACGGCTGACGGTCCGGTTGTTTTAATTGATTGGTTATTGAGTAAGCGCGCCTAATGGCAAAGCTCCCGGTTATTCTCCAAACAGAGACTACGGAATGTGGTCTGGCCTGTATCGCCATGATTGCGCGCTATTACGGGCATGATATTGACCTCAATATTTTGCGCAAACGCCATTTGATTTCCATGACGGGGGCCTCGCTTAAAAGCTTGATCCATATTGCGGATGGTTTACAGCTTGCGGCGCGCCCGCTCAAAGTCGAGCTGGATCATCTCCATAAATTACAAACGCCAGCCATTTTACATTGGGACCTCAATCATTATGTGGTCCTCAAACGCGTTAAAGGTAATAAGGTTGAGATTGTCGATCCGGGCATAGGTCTCCGGCATATGTCTTTGGAAAAGGTGTCCAAACATTTCACAGGTATTGCGGTGGAATTTACGCCGCGTACAAATTTTGAACCTGTCCAAGCCAGATTAAACCCGAAAATCTCCTTATTATGGTCGCGCCTGGTCGGGCTGAAACGCGCCATTGGGCAGACATTAGTGCTGTCCATTATTTTGCAGGCCATTATTTTACTCGCGCCCTTTTATCTTCAATTGGTTGTCGATGCGGTTTTACCTGAAAAGGAGAGTAGCTTTCTAATGGCACTTGCCTTGGGGTTTGCCGGCTTAATGATATTGCGCGCCGTCGCGGAGGCCGCCCGCGGTTGGGCGATTACAGTTTACGGCAATCAAATGTCTCTGCAAATGGTTGGGAATGTGTTTCACCATTTGATCCGTTTACCCGCACGTTATTTTGAACGTCGCCATATTGGCGATATTATCAGCCGGATGGGCAGTACCGTTCCCATTCAAGAAATGCTGACCCAATCTCTAGTGGCCGTTTTAATTGATGGGGCGATGGCGGCCCTGATGTTGATTGTCATGTTTATCTATTCGCCCCTACTTGGCGGCATTGTCTTGCTGAGCGTCATGGGCCTCGTTCTCGCGACAATTTTGATTTATCCGCATTTGCGCCGGACCCAAGAAGAGAGCATTTACGCCAAGGCTCTGGAAAACTCCCATGTCATTGAAAGCGTGCGGGCCAATATGACGGTGAAGCTTTTTGGTCGTGAGGCTGAACGTGAAGCGGCGTGGCGCAATCTCTATACCGATTTTATCAATGCCAATGTGAGCTATGGCCTATGGGGCGTATTTCGAAAGTTCTTCGAAACCCTGCTCACAGGGTTGCAAATTGTTTTCGTTGTCTGGGCGGCGGCCCATATGATGATCGGGGAGAGCTCAAACTTCACACTCGGTATGCTCGTCGCCTTTTTGGCTTACCGTCAATATTTTACCGATGCTGTGGTCCAGCTTATGGAGAAGGGTATCGAGTTTAAATTGCTTTCGCTTCATATGGACCGGCTGGCCGATATCATTTTCCAGGAGACCGACACAGATCACGCTGGGGATAAAAAACTAGAGGCGTTTAAAGGCGGCATCACCTTAGATAATATATCCTTCCGATATTCAGACACGGACCCCTGGGTGGTGCAAGACCACACGCTTGATATCAAAGCGGGCGAGATGGTCACGCTGACCGGGCCGTCGGGTGGCGGCAAGACAACTTTGATGAAGTTGATGCTGGGTCTTTATGAGCCTTTATCGGGCTCAATAAAAATAGATGGTGTGGACCTTAAAGAGATTAGTCGATCCAATTGGCGCTCCCATATTGGCGTGGTCATGCAAGAAGATCGTCTCTTATCTGGGACTTTGGCTGATAATATTAGTTTTTTTGATCCAGAGATTGATATGCA
>CAYRMO010000008.1:0-40808 GCA_964425355.1 uncultured Algimonas sp.
AGAAAAATGGCGGTGATACGCCCTACCCGTCATGGGAGGCCTTACGAGAGGAAGATCGCGAAGATGAACCCGTCATCCAATTTGTGATTTCTGATATGGACGGGAATGTGGTGCGACGTATAAGCGGACCCGTTGGAAAAGGACTACACCGTGTGGCCTGGGATATGCGTTATCCTTCGCCTGACCCGACCAGCCTGGCACCGCCAAACCCTTCGCCTTTTTCAAACTCGATAGCGGGTCCTTTGGTCTTGCCGGGCGAATATAAAGTCCGTCTGACCAAGCAGATTAATGGTGTGGTTACGAATTTATCCGAGCCTCAATCCTTCATTTTAAAACCATTGCACAACACGCCCGAAGCCACGTCTGATCGTGGGGCGCTTCTTGCCTTTCAACAAGACACAGCAGAGCTATCTCGGATTGTTTCTGCGGCAACATCAACGTCTAAAGACATGCGTACCCGTCTGGATCATATGAAAATTGCGATTGAGACAGTCCACTCAGACAATGAGGACTTACGCAGCACGTTACAAAATATTGAAATGCAACTCGATGATGTTGACATAATTTTAACGGGCGATCGCACGGTCTCGAGTCGAAATGAGCCAGCCCCTGTCTCGATCCAAGCCCGGATCGGTCAAATCCGGCGCTGGGGATGGCTGACCCAGGCGCCCGCCACAGGATCGGATCAAAATGCACTGTCGGTTGCCAAAACCGAGTTAGATCAAGCCCTTAACGCTATGCGAGAAATAGAAACCGATTTCGAAGCCTTGGAAGATGATTTGCGAAAACGGCAAGCTCCCTTCACGCCAGGTCGTGGCGTGCCCGATTGGAGACATGAGGAGTAGAACTGGCGACTACTTCCTCTGCGCTGCCACAATATGCGCCTCGATCAGGGTTTCGCCCAAGAGGTCCATCGCTTCCATCCGGTGCAAACCTTCTTGAAGGACATAGCGGCCCTTGCCTTTGCGAACATATATCGGCTTTTGTAGGCCGTTTTCCAGAATGTCTTCGGCTAGCTCTGTGACTTTATCCTCATCCAGTGTTTTTTTTCTGGCGGCTGGGACATAAATCTGAGCAATTGGGACATCGACAATACGCATTGGGAACTCCGGTTATTCTGTGTTATGGATAAGCAAAGCAACACGCAGATTGCAATCGAGATATAGATATTATGACGAATTTTATTTTTCCACCGCATGACCCGATCAGCCTGCCCATTGCGGGGACAGATAAGCGCTTCCCGGTTCGCCGCATATATTGCATTGGCAAAAATTACGCAAAACATGTCAAGGAAATGGGTGGGGATGTGTCGCGCTCAGAGCCGATCTTTTTCACCAAAGCCGCCGAAACCATCGTCCAGAGCGGAGAGGATATTCCCTTTCCGCCCAATACATCCAATTTACATTATGAGGTGGAACTTGTGGTCGCCATTGGGCCTGCGCTCGAGGTCTTTGCCTATGGTGTTGGCATTGATTTGACGCGACGTGATCTACAATCCCAAGCCAAAGAAAAAGGCAATCCTTGGGCCCGCGCGAAGAATTTTAATCAATCTGCCCCGTGTTCAATGCTGACTCCGGCCAAAGATGTCGAGCTGAAAAAAGCCCATATCGTTTTGCGCAAAAATGGCGATATTGTTCAATTTGGCTGCGTATCGGATATGATTTGGGGGGTTGAGGAAATCATTGAGCGTTTAAAAGTGGATATGGATCTGCAACCTGGAGATCTGATTTATACGGGGACACCCGAAGGTGTCGGCCCTGTTCGTATCGGCGATGAGCTTTCGGGCGGCGTTGAGGGCTTACAAAGGATAACCGTTAGATTTATTTAAAATCCCAAAGCCATCCAGACCCTTAAGGCGTCAGATTTTTTATGACCTCGGCCGCATCGTAAATATCGGCGCTGGATTGAACATTATTCAGGAGTTTAATGTCTAGGTTCTGACGAACGTTAGACTTATCCCCGCCCAAATTCACACGGCCTAACCCAATCGAGGGGCCAACGCCGCCACCAAGACCAACTCTGCCCAGGCCTATAGAAGGTTTGGGGCCTGAGTGGCGCTGCGCGCGATTATTGTTTTTGAGAATTTCGAAATGACTATAACCTTGATCTTGGGCGATTTCAGCCGCCCGTAAAAGCGCGAAATCAGACGCTTCTTGCTCTGATTTAGCCAAATATGACACGCGGAAGCGATCATTTTGAATTTGAGTCTCTGAAAAGCCTAATTCACTACTGGATAAGGCACTTTGATATTTGGTCGGACCCGAGGCACACGCCGCCAAACCCAATAGGGATAAGGATATGAACGCCTGGTTTAAAATCGTGATTTTCATGATTTGATCCTCATTTATTGGGTTATTATACCCATATTCGCTGAATTTGCGCAAATACAGACTACAGGCTTGTCCCGCGACGCTTAAAGCCCTACAATCAGGTATGGGCTTCTCTTATGATGACATATTATTGCCTCTCGCGATTACGGTTGTGATTGACCGAAAAGTGAGAACACCTGAACTTCGAAGCTTTACGCAACAAGGTACAGGCTTAATCGAGTTATTTGGCCTAGAGCCTTTGAGTGGAGACGATCTCCGGAAGTGGTTTCGCGCCCACAAAGACGAGTTAGAAGAAAAGCTGAATAGCCCTCGCCGCAATACGCTTGTCCTAAGGGCGCTATCAAAATTCACAGATGGAAGAGACGTTGAAGCCGTCTATGACGCCATGGTCTCAATTTCGATCAGCGACAAAGAATATGTGAAGCAGGAATCCGAGCTGATTAAGTCCGCAGCGGCAATTTGGGGTTTTTCGAGACCCCCCCTAAAGATAGATAGAAAATGAAGCCTTCTGATAATTCGATTGAAAATATTTCCATACTCTTGGCCATCGCTGTTTTAGTCGACAAACGCCAAAGAGATCAGGAATTGATCGAATTTGTTCACGCTTTAACAAAGATCAATCAATATCTCAGACCCGACATTATAATGCCTCGGGGAACTATCTTGAACTGGTATGACCGTGAAAAAGAGAATATAATACGTGCTCTCGCCTCTGAAACTGCGGAGGACTGGAAAGTTGGTATTTTAAACCAAGTTACGGATCCTGAGCTCCGTAATATGGTCTTAGCCTCTCTCTATTCAATCTCTGTGTGTGACTATGAACTCCATGATGAGGAGTGTAAGTTTCTAATGCTTGCATCTCAAAATTGGGGCATTGAAATCCCGCAATCGGATATGCTGGATCATATGACGGCTTAGACCAAATGGCGGGTCCACAAGCCGTTTTTTAGCACAATTTACGAATATTTAACCTCAGAAATCGGGCTCTATTTGCCTATTTTCTGAGGTATATCTCGGTTTAATTTATCGCAAAATGCACTAGCTATTTTCTTTCTCAAGCGCTTCCATGCGACGTTGCTCTTTTTTGCGTTCATGCTCTAAGAGATAGCGCTTTCGGATGCGGATCGAGTCTGGCGTGACTTCAACCAACTCATCATCATTGATAAATTCCAACGCATATTCCAGCGTAATCTGAACCGGTGTAACAAGAACCACGGCTTCATCCGTGCCAGATGCCCGCACATTTGTCAGTTGCTTGCCTTTGAGCGGATTGACGGTGAGGTCATTATTTCGGGAATTCTGACCAATAATCATACCCTCATAAACTTCTGTTGCATGACCGATAAAGAGCTTTCCGCGTTCCTGTAGGTTCCACAAAGCAAAGGCGAGCGCCTTGCCCTTTGAATTCGATATCAGCACGCCTTTTTGGCGACGGCCAATAGCGGATTTCGTCCGCGGGCCATAGCGATCAAAATTATGATAAAGCAGGCCGGAACCCGAGGTTAGCGTTAGAAACTCTGAGCGAAACCCAATAAGGCCCCGCGTCGGAATTTCATAGTCCAAACGCACACGACCAGCCCCATCTGGTACCATATCTTTAAGCTGGCCTTTGCGCTCGCCCAATTTTTCCATGACCGAGCCCTGATGATCGGCTTCGACATCAACGGTCAGCGTTTCCCATGGCTCACAAACCTCTCCGTCAATTTCTTTATTGATGACCTGTGGACGAGAGATAGCGAGTTCATAGCCCTCTCTGCGCATATTTTCGATAAGAATTGAAAGGTGCAATTCGCCTCGACCGGAAACGCGGAACTTATCGGCGTCATCTAATTGTTCGACCCGTAAAGCGACATTATGGATCAGCTCTTTATCCAGGCGATCCTTGATATTTCTCGAGGTCACAAATTTACCTTCCAGGCCAGCAAATGGAGAGTCATTGACCTGGAATGTCATTGAAATTGTGGGTTCATCGACAGAAAGAGGTGGCAGTAATTCAACATGTTCCGGGTCACAAATCATGTCTGATATTTCAAGATCGGAAATCCCGTTAAAACAACAAATATCGCCCGCAGAGACGGTCTCCATCTTAACGCGATCAAGTCCCATAAAGCCGAAAAGATCGAGGACCTTGGCTTTTCGTTCAGTACCATCTGGAGAGGCAACTATGACCTGTTGATTGCGATTAAGTGTCCCTCTGACGACACGACCAATGCCGATGACACCCGTATAGGAATTATAATCCAGGGCTGAGACCTGTAATTGTAATGGCGCATCAGGGTCGACATCGGGAACGGGTACGTGTTTTACAATGGTCTGGAATAGCGGCTTCATATCTTGCCCCTCAGTCTCAGATTCATGCGATGCCCAACCATTTAAGGCCGAGGCATAGACAACTGGGAAATCCAGCTGTTCATCTGTTGCACCCAGGCGGTCAAACAAATCGAACGTTTGATCGACAACCCAATCCGGACGCGCTCCAACGCGGTCGATCTTGTTGATCACAACAATTGGTTTTAGACCTTGTGCCAGCGCCTTTTTCGTCACGAATGTCGTCTGCGGCATGGGCCCTTCAACAGCATCAACAAGAAGGACGACAGAATCCACCATAGACAAGACACGCTCAACCTCGCCGCCAAAATCAGCATGTCCTGGCGTATCAACAATATTAATGCGCCAGTCTTGACCGCCCGCATCCGTCCACCCAATCGCCGTGTTTTTGGCTAGAATGGTAATCCCGCGTTCTTTCTCAATATCGCCTGAATCCATAACGCGTTCTTCGCGGTCGCCGCGCTCATCTAGCGTACCCGATTGACGTAAGAGCTTATCAACCAGAGTTGTTTTCCCATGGTCGACGTGAGCGACGATGGCGACATTGCGCAAAAATTGGATTGAATCAGACATTTTGGCGTTTTTCAAAAAAGTGAACTTTGTCGCGCGACTTAGCGGAATATTGACGGAAGGCAAGCCCTCACCTCATTCTGCAAATGTGACATTATGGGTTGTTGAACTGTTCATCGCAATTCGCCACAAATAGCGCGCTTTCAAGGATTGAGTCTATGCGTACCGATACGGGGTCAAAGCCCACTTTACTTGCAGATTATGTGTCTCCGAGCCATGCATTCACATCGGTATTTCTGGACTTTGATCTAAAACCGGATGCGACACGGGTAAGGTCCACATTAGAGGTGAAACGCCTGCGCGATGCGCCCCTGATTTTAAACGGTGAAGATATTGACCTTAAATCCGTCAAATTGGATGGGAAATCGCTAAAACGCTCAAACTATCAGCTCAATCAAGAAACGCTGACGTTAACGGATACGCCGGAGCGTTTTACATTAGAGATCGAGACAGTCTGTAACCCTAAAGCAAATTCAACATTGATGGGTCTTTATGTATCTGGTGGTCGATTTTGCACGCAATGTGAAGCGGAAGGCTTTCGACGCATAACTTATTTCTTGGACCGACCTGATGTGATGAGCGTCTTTACTGTCCGGATTGAGGCCAATCTCGATCAATATCCTCACCTCCTGGCAAATGGGAATAAAACAGAAAGTGGCGCGATTGGTAATACGCGTCATTTCGCTGTCTGGCATGATCCCTTTCCTAAGCCAGCCTATTTATTTGCCCTCGTCGCCGGCCAATTTGATGTCCTTGAAAATAGTTTCACGACGAGGTCGGGGCGACATATTCCGCTTGAAATTTTTGTCGACCCCGGAAATGCCTCTAAGGCCGAATATGCCATGGACAGTCTCAAACGGTCCATGAAATGGGATGAAGAGGCCTATGGTCGCGAATATGACCTGGATCGTTTCATGATTGTCGCCGTTCGGGATTTCAATTTCGGCGCCATGGAAAATAAAGGCCTGAACATTTTCAATTCAGCTCTGTTGCTGGCAGATGGGCAAAGCGCCACAGATTTGAATTTTGAACGCATTGAAAGCGTCGTCGCCCATGAATATTTCCACAATTGGACGGGCAACCGCATTACGTGCCGAGATTGGTTTCAGCTTTGCTTGAAAGAAGGCTTTACGGTTTTCAGGGATCAAGAGTTCTCGGCCGATCAGCGCGGGGCAGCGGTTCAGCGTATTAAAAATGTTCGCGCCCTAAGAGCCCGGCAATTTCCGGAAGATGCCGGCCCCCTCGCCCATCCCGTAAGGCCCGACAGCTATATAAAGATCGACAATTTTTATACAGCCACAGTTTATGAAAAAGGCGCGGAACTTATCCGTATGTTAAAAACCGTATTCGGGCCTGAGGATTTCCGAAAAGGGTGCGACCATTATTTTGACAAGCTGGACGGGACCGCGACGACAATCGAAGAATTCCTCAAATGTTTTGAAGAGGCGACAAATTCCGATCTCTCGCAATTCCTGATATGGTATCAGCAAGCTGGCACGCCCAAACTCCGCGTGTCACGCGAAGCCTTACCAAATGACCAAACTCGTATTCACTTTAAACAATCCATTGCCCCATCCCCAGGGCACGCCCCGAAAAAACCCGTACCCATTCCGATCAAATGGCAATTAATTGGAGATGAAGGCCCAATATCCGAACAAGTTTTGTCGGTCCTGAATTTCAGGGCGACCAGTGTGACTTATAAAAATGTTGAGCTGCCATATTCTGTATCGGTTTTGCAGGATTTTTCGGCGCCGGTTGTCTTGGAAAGCGACGCAAAAACCGAAGATCTTTTGCGTTTAATGTCCGCTGACCCGAACGCCTTTAATCGGTGGGAAGCTGGGCAGACACTCGCGCGTCAATTAATGTCTTCCATGGCACAAGCGCTTGAGGCTGGTGAAATACCGGAACCAGATCCAGCTCTAAAGGGCTATTGCGCAGCTTTAGAAAAAACTATCAAAGGTAATAATTTTGATAATGCTTTCAAAGCCTTAGCTCTAACACCTGCAACTTCAATGGAAGTACAGCAGACCCTTGATCAAGCCGACCCGCTTGCTGTGCACTTTGCCGGGAAATGGCTATCGCGCGCTATCGGAGATGCACTTCGCGAGCCATTATTAGAAGCCTATCACGCGCTTGCTGACGATGGCGCCTTTAGTCCGGATGCGGGGTCGGCCGGGCGGCGTGCCTTGCGCAATCGCTGTCTGGCCTTGCTTGCCGCGCGCCGCGATCCGCTTGCCGCCTCCCTCGCGCAACGGCAATTAAGCGAAGCGACGAATATGACCGATGAATTGTCAGCCTTAATTACCTTAACAAGGCTTGGAGGCCAGCGCGTCGAAACGTCAATGGAGGCCTTTTATAAGAAGTGGGACGCAAATCCTCTGGTCCTAGATAAATGGTTTTCAGTTCAAGCCATGCGGTCTCACGCGCGCGGCGTTCAAGCTATTCAAGACCTCTCAGACTCACCTCGATATGAGCGGACAAATCCAAATCGCGTGCGGGCTTTGATTGGGGGTTTCGCTATGGGGAATGCGGATTTATTCCATAAGAAAGATGGGAGTGGGTACCGCTTTTTCACAGACCAGATACTAGACATGGATAGCCGCAATCCACCTATCGCCGCGCGCCTCTTGGGTGCGTTTGAGATTTGGCGTAAGCTCGATACGCATCGACAAGGTTTGATCCAAAGTGAACTCGAACGCGTGATTGCATCAGGTCCAAGTAAGAATGTTCTCGAGATTGCCAGAAAAACATTAGGGTAAGACATTGGGTTAAACCCAAACTCCGTCCTAAAATTGAGACTGGCGTCGTAACGCTCCCTTATCACTTTTATGATAGGGCGGTTTTATGACTTCTATCCGTACAGCCGCTGGTTTCCGTGATCACGTTTCTGAGCAACGTTTTTCGGTTCTGCGTCAACCTATTGTGGGATTAGATACAGGGAAGATACACCACCATGAATGGCTTGTCAGATTTGACCAAGATGATCACCTTGAGGGCGTGTTACGTCCAGCCGAGCTTTCTGGCGTTATCCGCGATCTCGACCTTTCGATGTTGGCCCAAGCCATTCTTGTTTTAAATGAAAACCCTCATGATGCAGGGATTGCGATTAATCTATCTGGCGCATCAGTTGACAAACCGGCCTTCAAGAGTTCGGTAATAGCGTGCTTAAGTGCCTTAGAGGCGTCCCCGACAAAATTGGTAATCGAGTTAACGGAAAGCTGGGATATGGCCGAGTTAGGGCCAGCAGAGGCTTTGATAACCGAGCTAAAATCTCGCGGCCACCCCGTCTGTTTGGATGATGTCGGTGCCGGTGCCGCCTCTATTCGCTATTTGCGCGCCCTGCCCGCAAATTGGCTAAAGATTGACGGTGGTTTTGTGGCAGCTGCCTATAATACGGCGAGAGATCGAGCCATCTTAAAGGCTCTCTTGACGCTTAGAGAGGCGCTTGACGTCCGATTTATCGCTGAAGGCGTGGAAACGAATGACATCCGACAATTTGTGACAGAATTGGGGTTTGATGCTGCACAAGGTTACGCGATTGGCCGACCAGAAGCGGAACCTAGGATTGGCAAAAGTTTTTCATAACGCCTGCGTATCGAATTCCTGTGTAAAAATTCAGATCGAGCTCATTTTCAATCATATTTTAATACCCATGTGTTCGACTAGGTGAGAGTTTGAAGCTAGCTTATAACGTATTGATTCGTTGACAAGAATTTAGCGATCATTGCACCTCAAAATTGCCACGCAGGCGAAGGATAGTCTTACATGCAATATGGGCATGGTCAGCACGGAAATTTTCAAGCAGGAAATTCGCCTGTCCATAAGTCTTCTCAACCAAGTGCTGGACCGCAACCTTATGTGCCTCCCCAGACGAATACTCAGGTAAATCCTCACCAAAACGCGCAATCTAACGTCCAGCCACCTCAGGCTATGTCATCACAGAGACAAAACACCCACCAAGTCTTACGCAATCAAACATCGTTCCAAGACCCAAATGGTGTGACGCAAAATTCGGCCTATAATCCCTCTGATTATATCGCAAGTTTCTCTGATAGGATTGGGGGCGGCGCAGCCTTAAAACGTCTTATAATTACGACAATTCTATTCTTTACGCTTTTTTTGATTATCGCGACGGTCATATTCATAAATGATAGAAATCGGTCTCTGTCAGAAGAACTCGGAAATTTTGAGGTCAGTCTAGAGAATAGTGCAACCAATATTTCTCAAAAACTCGACTCCGTATTTGTCTGGATGGACTCTGCGATAAATATGCGTGGTGGTGCGCAGGACATTGTTAATTTCGCAGCAAGTTCTCCAATTATTGAGGGCGCTGTGCTTATAGATGGAAATGGAAATATATTGGCCCAGTCAGATAGTCGTGGCCGAGATCTTTTATCAATTGATAGAAGTAATGTTCCTCCAAATGGTCATAAAATTGACTCCCTCATAAATGGACAAGGCGAAATTAGGCCTGTCCTAATACGAAGAATTGGAAATCACTACCTCGTATCCGCCCTTTTTGAAAATTCTTTGATCGGCAAACGTCCAGAATCACGATCACTTGCGCTTGTGTCAGGTCACATCATCGACGGTCCTAAATCGATAGCGACGAATGGCCTGCAACCCTTTTACGGGATAACGGCAAATAAAAGGGCCGCGATGATGCAAAATTCGCAAAAGAAAAACCCGTCGATTTCGTCGCATGTACGATTTGATGAAAAACTATGGATTGGGGCGGCGCCCGTAGACAATACAAACATGTTTTTGCTTGACGTTACATCGCGCGGCACAGGCGGCAAGCTGACACAGAACTTCCTGTTATTTGGTTTGCTTTTCTTAGGGTCTGGTTGGTTAATTTGGACTCTTATGAACCAGCTTATACGTCAAGTTGATGCTATTAAGGGGCAAAGTGCAACCGAAAAGGTATCTAAGCAGCGGTACCGGGCTGCAATTGAAAGCTCAAATGGAGGCATTTGGGAAGTCGATTTGACAAGAAATTCTGCATTCCTGTCTCCGTCTCTCGCCCGTGCCATCGGATTAAAGGAAGTGGAAACGACTATTTCTCTTTCACAATTTATGGCTTTATTTGAAACCAGCCAAAGAGACCACTTTTACAGTTATATTAAGCGTGCCCATTTGAACGGACCGTTTCAAATTGAAATCGGCGCTTCAACAATGCCTGTCTATTTTGCTTGTAGAGGCCGACCCATTACGCGTGAAGACCAAAGTAAAGTCGTTATTGGTATGGCTATGGACGTTACAGAAAACCGGGGCGCGCAAGCCAGGTTACAAGCTGCTGAGGCGAGGCTTTTTGATGCCTTGCGCTCTATGAATGATAGTTTCGTGATTTGGGATCAACTGGATCGCTTAGTTTTATGGAATAGTAAATTTGAAGACTTCTTTGGATTTGCTCCAGGCACACTCCAACAAGGTATGTCATACGATCAGATTGAGTTAGAATCTGATAAAAATATCGAGCAGATTTTGAGACTGAGTGACGGAACTGGGAGTGAAATTCAGCTCCGCGATGGGCGTTGGGTCCGCCATCTCGAAACCTATACGGCTGATGGAGGACGCGTATCAATTGGAACTGAGGTCACCGCAATCCGGACACGTGAGCAACAATTACACGAAAACCAAGACGCGTTAGAAAAGACAATTGCCGTTTTAAGAAAATCGCAAGTCCGTATTGTCGAACTCGCTGAAAACTATGAACAAGAGAAAATTCGGGCCGAACAAGCGAGCCAATCAAAATCCGAATTTTTGGCAAATATGTCCCACGAATTAAGAACGCCGCTTAATGCGATTAATGGCTTTTCTGATATTATGAAAAAAGAAATGTTCGGACCTTTGGGTGATGCGCGCTATAAAGAATATGTGAATGATATATTGTTCTCCGGCCAACATCTTCTTTCACTGATTAATGATATTCTCGATATGTCTAAGATCGAAGCTGGTAAAATGACGCTCAATACAGAACATTTAGATATGTCAGAAATGATTTCTCAGGTCCTACGGATTGTTCGCGGGCGGGCAGAAGAAAACCGCCTAAAACTTATTTACAACACCGTGGAAACACCGGAAATTGAAGCTGATCCACGTGCCGTAAAACAAATTCTTTTGAATTTGATTACAAACGCCATCAAATTCACGCCTGAGGAAGGCGTTGTCTCAGTATCAGTTGAACCCAAGCAAACCGGTATCATAATTCACGTCTCGGATACGGGTATCGGCATTAGCCAGGCTGATATTGATAGGCTGGCAAAACCATTCGAACAGATTGATAGCCAGCACTCCCGTCAACATGAAGGCACGGGTCTAGGGTTAGCCCTCTCAAAATCCTTGGTCGAACTCCATGGCGGGAATTTTAATATAAGTTCTGTTCTTGGCGAAGGGACAACCGTAACGTTCACATTGCCAATGACTGTTATCACGAAAAAGAGCGCAGCCCCTGACAATGAAGTCAAAAATGAAATTTCTCGTCTTGCGCAAGATATTGCTGATGTTCTGGATGCTAGTCATGATCAAGTAAGTGCAGCGGGTATTCAGTCGCAAGCTGTGGCGCCTGCGCCCAATCAAACACAAGCTCTCCCTATGGCACCACCCCATCAAAACACAGCCGCCTAGTATGTTTTGGGGTAAGGTAAACCCAGATATGCCTCAGAAAATGGGCAGATAAGGCCCAATTTCTGAGTCTAAATATTCGCAAATTGTCCTAGATCGATGATATAATTACCTCGCCCCGATCACCTGCGACCGAAAAGCAGTTGACTATATTTTGGGAAACATAAGGGCTGCGTGCAAGCCCGGTCGATCAGGATCCCCGCCTTTTTCAACGGCGGGAAGATCTTCATTGTCACTCATACAAAATTCAGCCCGATGCAAATCCGCAACAGCTTCCACCAGAGACAGGCCTAGGCCGCTTCCAGGCAAGGATCTAGATTTATCAAGTCGAACAAATCTCTCTTTAACGCGCTCCCGATCCCAACTGGGGATGCCAGGCCCATCATCAATAATTGCAATTTCTACACCGCCTCTCCGACGCTTGCGGCTAATGAGACCTACCTTACCACCCTTAGGTGTATATTTAATCGCATTTTCCAATAGGTTAGAAACAGCTTGAGACAACAAACCTCGATCAGCAGAAATAAGTGTCTTTGCGGCAATCTTTGACGTGAATGTCAGGCCCGCATCCTCACAGGCTGGTTCATAGAGTTCAGCAAGGTCATCCAATAAGGGTTTTGGGTCAAGCGGGGTCAGAAGTTCACGGCGCTCGCCAGCTTCTAGTCTTGCAATACGAAGGACCGAATCAAAGGTCGATAAAAGTTGGTCAGCGTCGCCGGCAGCCTCATAAAGAACATCTGCTTCTGGTTTATTGCCTAATTCGACGGCTGCTGTTTCCAAACGCGTTCGTAGACGCGTCAAAGGTGTTCGAAGGTCATGGGCAACACTATCGCCAGCATAGCGCATGGCCTGCATGAGGCGACCAATATGATCCAACATCGCATTGAGATGTTCGGCAAGAAGGTCCATCTCATCTTCGGAATAGTTTCGCGGGGCGCGGCGCTCAAGGTTTCCAGCACGAACATCTGTCGCCAATCTGTTGAACCCCTCAACCCGCCGGGCAAATCGTCGAGATACGAAAAAAGAGGATAAAAGACCTAGAAGCAACGCAATAGCCGAAGATGTCAGAATAGCCGTTCTAACGCGTTCGCCCGTCCGCATAATCGCTTCAACATTTCGGCCAACAACAAGTCTAATTATAGGTTGATCTTCGAGATATATATAATCTTCCGTAATGCGTCCGCGGTTGAGTTCACCATCCTCACCTTGTGTAGGATTTAGAAATTCAATCTCAATTTTTCTTCGCCTAATTTCTGTTGCGTCATAATTTTCGGATTGCAGATTTGCGGAGTTTAAGTCAAAATTGCCAATCCGAGACTCATCAGCGCCATTAATGCCTTCTAGCTCGTAGAGACGCTCGACAAAATAAAGGCGCTCATAGGATAAGCCACGTAATATAATTGTTCGCCCAGCTGGAATAATTCCAGATTCGGAATAAATCCTTCGATAAGCAGGCGCAGACGCTGTCTCATAAAGTGGAATAAGGCCGGAAACTTTGGCTTGCTGAACGCCAGCCATTCCCGCCTCTTGGAAGGCCTGTTTAATTTCGCCTATCTCATCATCAATGGATCGGTCGACGCGTCGCAGTTCAGATTCAACGACGGCATAATATACATAGCCCAAGGCTGCAAAAAGCGAGAGCACAAAGAGTAACGCGCCCAGCAGAGATAATCTGAAGAGCGTGTTACGATAAAGTTTTCGGAGAGAGCCGAACATGCGCCCTCTTTACAGGCCTATACCTGTAAACGATAGCCCGCACCGCGAACCGTGTGCAGCAATGGTTCTTCAAATTCTCTGTCAATTTTCCCACGCAAACGCGAGATATGAACGTCGATCACATTGGTTTGGGGGTCAAAATGGTAATCCCAAACTTTTTCAAGCAACATGGTGCGTGTGACCACGCGGCCTGCATTCCGCATCAAACACTCCAAGAGACGAAACTCTCGGGGTTGTAAAAGGATTTTCTGACCGTCTCGACGTACGGTACGTGCCAAGAGATCCATTTCTAATCCACCGACTTTTAATTTGGTGACAGCAGCTGTTGGGTCTGAGCGTCGGCCAATGGCTTCTACACGTGCCAATAATTCCGTAAAACTATAGGGTTTGGCGAGATAGTCATCACCTCCCGCGCGTAAGCCTTCAACTTTGTGATCAACTTCACCCAAGGCAGAGAGGATAAGCACGGGGGTTGCATCTCCGTCCTCTCTAAGGTCAGACAAAACATCTAGCCCATCACGTTTGGGCAACATGCGATCTAAAATAAGTGCGTCATAATCTGCGGCTTTGGCCATTTCCAAGCCAAGGTCACCATCTGGCGCCAGATCAACAACATGACCTGCTTCCATTAAGCCTTTGCGGACATATTCTGCCGCTACTGAGTCATCTTCGACAACTAATATTCTCATTTGTTTAGTCTCCATAGGTCCCCACCCAGTCATTCTTTGCGCCCACAATATTTTTATGTTTTACAATGGCAGAACCATAAACGTCTCCTGTCCATCTTTTCTACGTACATTTACAATCATGCTTTCTTGACCATTGGTCTTGGCATTGAGCACAATTGATTTCCATTTAGCGACTTCTGCGATGGGGATCGTATCGGCTTCCATCAATACCATGCCGAGTGTAAATCCTGCGCCTTCAGCTAGGCTACCTGGTTCGACGCTTTCCACATAAATGCCGACCTGATCAGAGCGCATATTAATTGCGGATCTAAATTCGGCGCTAATGTCTAACACATGAAGCCCTGTATCTATATTGACCTTGGGCTTATTCGGGTCAGGACGTTCCGGAACTGGGAGGCCTTGAGCTTCTGCACTTTGTCGCCGGATTTCATATTTTTCGGGTCGTTCACCGATTTGCACATCGAGCGAATAGGTTTCTTCATCACGCTCATAGATAAATTTGACAACTCTCCCGGGTGGGACAGCCGCGATAGCGCGTGTCGCTTCAACTGAATTTCGAACCGTTTTGCCATCAATATTGAGAATAATATCATCAATCTGAAGACCATAGATCTGAGCAGGGCTTCCTGGCAAAACATCATTCACGGTCGCGCCTGACTTATATATTCCAGGCTGGCCTTCTAACTCAAAGGTCGCAGTTCGGAGTCCGGCTCCAAGATAGCCACGGCGGACATATCCATCTTGACGGATCGAGTCGATAATGTCCTCTGCCGTATGATAGGGGATAACAAAGGCAATCCCGACACTCGCTCCAGTTGGCGAATAAATGGCGGAGTTGACGCCCACAACATCACCTTCGAGATTAAAGAGCGGTCCACCAGAATTTCCTCGGTTAATTGTTGCGTCGGTCTGGATATAATCAACATAGGACCCGCTATCTACTTTTTCACGGCCAATCGCCGATATCACACCCAATGAAGTCGATTGACCAATCCCAAACGGATTTCCGATCGCGACAACCCAATCGCCAATTCTT
Source organism: uncultured Algimonas sp. (assembly GCA_964425355.1). Lineage (GTDB taxonomy): Bacteria > Pseudomonadota > Alphaproteobacteria > Caulobacterales > Maricaulaceae > Litorimonas. The sequence continues at coordinate 15,294 of CAYRMO010000008.1, forward strand.
AACTCATCGCCGCCATGAAAATTGACGTGCGGAATGGACTCATGCGTATCTATTCGAAGCAAAGCCAGGTCGGTTTCTTCGTCCGTCCCGATGATTTCGGCTGGGTATGAGCGACCATCATTAAATTCAATCGTGATATGGGTTCCGCCCTCGATCACGTGATAATTTGTAACGACTTCCAATTCATCGGAAATAATGAACCCTGACCCCTGGCCTTCAGACGTGGTTTCACCTGTATCTGTCGTTACAACGATATTGACGACTGACGGACTGACCCGATCGACTAAGTCTGCGATCGACGGGAGTGCGTTAATAGGCAGATCAAGGACATTTGTGCCAACCGCAGGGCCAATTTGGGGGCTAGTTGGTTGTGCCGGCGGGAATTGTGTTTGTGGCAATTGCGTTTGCGGAAGCGGAAGCGGTAATCCGGCTTGCTGATTAAGGGGCGCCTCTTGTGCAGGTTCAAGGGGGACTGTGTCACCCAAATCTCTTAGGGATCTGAATTGCGCATCTTGAGGCACATCGATGATAACCTCATATGAATCTGAGTCCGCATAAATAATCGTGGAGTCTTGTGCCACGACTTGAGGCGCAAGGCCAAAGGCCATAACGCTTCCTAGCAATGTCAATTTCATTTTGGACACGGGAGTTCCCTTCTATGTTGACCAGACTGCATGGGTCCGTATGACCCTATACTTTCCAAAACATTACGAAACATCCATATCATGGATTTTTCGTCTTAACGCCGAAAAAACCCGAATAAATGATTGTTTTTGGGCATCGGGCGCAATTCGCTCCGATTAAACCCGTTGAGTGCAAAGATATGCTTAACAAATTCTGACTCGCGCACCCCCCAAGCCATATTTCTTGATTTTAAAGACTTATCAAACTCCATATTTGAGGGAGCAGACGTCTCACCAAATAGAAACGGCCCATAGAGCCAGACGGCTCCCTCGGATTTGACAATCTCCGCCGCAGATTTGGCCAATCCTTCCAGCGCCTCAATAGGCGCAATATGGATCATATTTGCGCAAAATATAGCATCCACAGTCGACAGTTTCGCTGCCCAATCAAAGGTCATATCAATATTGAGAGGATCAGGCAGGTTTAAACCTTCATAATTTATCCAAGCCAACTGACTTTTACGCGAATCCGGGTCAGGGTCAGAAAATTGCCAGGCAATATCAGACCGCTGTTTTAGGACGGCAACCCCATGCTCACCTGTCCCAGACGCGATTTCCAAAACTCTCGCATTTTTTGGCAAAAACCTCGACAATTCTTCGGCTATAACATTTTGATTTCGACCAGCAGAGGGCGAAAAGAGACGGCCGTCTTGGGAGTCTCGTTCCTCTAAGGCTATAGGTGGTCGCATTAGATCTCTTTCGCAATTGGAAGGTGGAGAATGGCTTTCAAACCGCCCCATCTTGATTTATCAAAAGAGAAACGCCCTTTATAGGCTTGCGCCAAATCATCGACAATTGAGAGACCAAGACCACTTCCTGGCGTCGCTTCATCAAGTCTGGCGCCGCGCAATAACGCCGTTTCATATTCTTCCGGGGTTAAGCCGGGTCCGTTATCTTCAACGGAAACAAGGCAAAATCCATTCTCAGTAAGCTCGACAGACACCATAATTTTGTCATGGGTCCATTTGGCCGCATTATCCATGAGGTTGCCGACCATTTCTTCAAAGTCACGATGGGCACCACGAAACACCAAACCCGTTTCACCAATTCTAGAAATTTGCAGATCTTTTTCTCGGTAAATGCGCGGGAGCGTACGCACAAGCCCGTCAATGACAGGGTCCATTTCTGTGCGAATCCCGATCGCTTGGCCTCTGGCGGCAGCTCGTGCACGACGCAAATGGTGATCGACTTGCTGTGTCATAAGCTCTGTTTGACGGGAAACGACAGATGAATCTGTGTTTTTGGCCATGACGGCTTCGTTTCTAAGTACCGCCAAAGGTGTTTTAAGGGCGTGGGCAAGATTGCCAACATGGGTCTGCGCACGTTCAACGACAGATTTATTGTGTGAAATAAGCGAGTTCAATTCTCCGGCTAGCGGTGCGATTTCGGTTGGATAAACACCCTCCACTTCAACAGCGCGCCCCTCTCGAACGTCTGCGATTCTGTTCACCAAGTTAAATAGTGGGCGCAAGCCAAGGCGAACTTGCGCGTAAACCGCTAAGATCAATCCCAATGTAAGAATGGCAAGAAGTAATACAGTTGCTATCGCGAAATTTCGAACAGAGCGCGCGACCGGAGCCCGGTCAGCAGCCGCTAGAACAATCACAGGGTCTTCTTTGCCCGTAAATACGACCTGCCTGGCTATCACGCGCAATGTTTCATTCGCATCGACATCTGGACCTGCCGTAATAAAACGTGCCGGCTCTTGTGATTGTTCAGCCAGGTCTTGTTGAATAGGTGGGCTTATTCGTAGATTCGCGCCATATAAAGATCGCGAAGACAGGCTTGCCATCAAATTATTATCACTATCAATGGACCCAATGACCCAATAGCGTCCAGATAAAGCACGTTGATATCTTTCATCTGGTAATTCCCTAGATAAACGCATGGTTCCATCTTCAAAGACATCAACATTGGCGATCAATCCAAGGACAGTCGATTCGAGCGGTTCGTCAAAGGCTGCATAGGTTGAGTTGCGTGATAACAAGGCCAAGGCCAAGGCCGTTATGATCAGGCCCGGCACAGCCCACAATAGAGCAGACCGAACCAGTGAGGTAACCAGCGAAGAAGGCTGGCTCATTTTACGCGCCTTACGTATCTTCTCCATCGGGATCTAGTAGACGATAGCCCAGTCCTCTAACAGTTTCGATCCGGTCTGTTCCGATTTTCTTGCGTAAACGCCCAACAAAGACCTCGATCGTATTGGAATCCCGGTCAAAATCTTGATCATAAATATGCTCAACCAATTCTGTTCGCGAAATCACGCGACCTTTATGGCTAGCCATATAGGATAGCAGGCGGAATTCATGGCTTGTCAATTTAACAGCCATACCATCTAGGAAGGCACGTGCGGCGCGGTTATCGACCATAAGATCGCCAATTTCGATCGTATCGGTTGTATGCCCTGAAGCCCGGCGCAAGAGCGCTCGAAGCCGCGCCATCAACTCTTCTGTATGAAATGGCTTTGTTAAGTAATCATCTGCACCGGCATCAAAGCCTGCGACCTTTTCAGACCATTGATCCCGTGCCGTTAAAATCAAAACAGGGAACTTTTTGCCGTCAGCTCTCCATTTTTGTAAAACGCTAACCCCATCGATCAGAGGCAATCCAAGATCGAGAACAACGGCATCATAGGGTTCAGTATCCCCCAAGAAGTGACCCTCTTCGCCATCATTTGCCACGTCAACGGCATATCCAGCATCTTTGAACGTAGACTTTAATTGACGTGCCAGATCAACATCATCTTCAACAATCAGAACGCGCATGGGGGGACCTTTCGGCTAGGTTCAATAGCTATGTGATTTTTGTTACTTTTTGACCCGACCGGTATTCGCGTCAATATAAACATCGACCACTTTGCCATTTTTAGCAATAATTCGAACACGATATGTATCGCCGCGACGCGAAATATCAACAACTTCACCACCTTTTACACGCGAACGCGCAATAGATTTGGCTTCAGCAGGTGAAATCGCTCGCTGGCTTTGCAATTGATAGGTCGGATAGGCGCGATCATAGGCGGACGCACCTCGGATTTTGGAGGAAACACCACGATTGGATTGATAGCTGTCCACCGCTACAGTTTTCGACAGCTTTTGCCGCGAATCAGACTTATGCCCTTTCGCATAGGCATTTGACGTCACAGAAAAACTGAGACCGATTGCGAGAATCGCTGAGATGATATGTCGTCTATTCAACATGCTCTGCATATAGCCTTTTACCCCTGAACATGTGCTGAATGCATGAAATATGCCATATTCAGCCTAAATCAACCTAAATCAACCTAAATCAACCCTGAACGCAGATCATGACGCTCACCCTTGGGGAGTTGAGACGCCAGCACGTTTCCACCGGCTAACTCTCCGTCAGTAAGCTTGATTTGAGGCGTTATATAAAGATCCCCAGTTCCGTCTTTGGCCCGTACGCCTTTTCCTTTTAATCGAAACCGTTTGCCACTATTGGTACTGGCTGGAATTTTGAGTGAAACCTTACCCGTTGGGAGCTCTAATTCGAGTTCTGTCCCATTGAGGGCTTCATATAGTGAAATTGGCACATCGAGACTTAGATCCAAGCCATCACGACGCAAATTTCGATGCGGTAAGACATTGATTTTTACCCGCGCATCCCCTGGCGGACCGCCATTCAAACCTGGCTTTCCTTTTCCACGCAAGCGCAGAGTTTGACCATTCTTGATCCCCTTGGGAAACCGAACACTAAGCCCCTTCCCCAGATCTTTCACGCCTCCGGTCAAAGCGTCAATCAAGGTCATCTTCAGGCTATAGCGAATATCTTCACCTTGCTGAGGTGGGGCTTGGCGACGTTGGAACCCACCAGACGGGCCGCGTCTTTGACCTCCCATCCCCCCCATATTCATACCAAAAAGGGACGAAAAAAGGTCAGCCATATCATCCTGACCCCCCATGCCTCCGAAACCACCAAAGCCGCTATTCATGCCGCCTTGGGCATTGGCATGTCGAAATCCACCTGCGAACGGATTTTGTTTTTGGCCCGACGCATCAACTTGCCCCGTATCATATTGGCGCTTGAGGTCTGGATTGGACAGTAAATTATACGCGGCCGTCACCTCTTTAAACCGTTCTTCGGCTTTAGGGTTGTCCTTATTGACATCAGGATGAAGGGATTTGGCTAGCTTTCGATAAGCTGATTTGATCTCTTTTTCAGACGCCGTCTTGGGCACGCCAAGGAGTGTGTAAGGGTTCTTTGCCATGATGGCATAGAGATAAGAAGAATCTGCCAAGATTCAACGGTTTAAGTGGATGAAAGACGCCTAAACGTCCTTGTCAAAGGCGCTTTACGCGACTTTGAATAAAGCCGGTGTCCTATTATTTTTCCCCATAAGACTATCCGCAATCTTCAATTTGTCCCGCAATTCCAAACGCATCGTCTCATTGCCTTGCATGGACGCTAAAGTCATCGCCGTGCGATAGGCTTTATGGGCTCGTTGAAAGGCAGTTCTTTCATTCTTCGCTTTGCCTAAACGCACAAACATATCGCCCAAGGCAGATTGTACCAAACAGATTTCGACCGGCGTATTTTCATATTCGTAATACCGCCGTGTTGCAGAAAGCGCTTCTTCTGCCTGAGCCAAAGGGCCCAGATCACTTGTCTGCCCAGCAAGTTTGACCATTTTTGCAGCAAGTTCAGCATTCAGCAATGCGAGTTTTGCATCTGTATTGGCTAACTCATCTTCCAAATTTTTTGGCTTTCGCGATTTGAACATTCCAAACACGAATATCTCCCACAGTTGATGACGCCGCAATGAACGCGTTTATAGTTAAAAAGCACTTAACTCTGAGACGATTTTTCCTATAATTTTGTCAAAATCTTGACCAGTACTGACTCGTTTCAAATTTATACCCGCAGACTCAAATAATGCCGTCTTAACCTTATCGGATTCTGATGGATTTGACGCATCGTGACTTTGTCCATCAAGCTCTATTGCTAAGATTGGGCGACCCATTTTATCCGTGATCAAATAGTCGACATGGCGTGATTTAACGCGACCGCGCAGGCTCCAACGCATTTTGGGATGCACATTATTTTTGACGCGGATAATGTCTTCTAACCGCACTTTACCGTGAAGACGAAATCCCGATGGAAGATCGCGCAAGAGAGTATCGTAAAACATGGCCTCGGCGCGATTGACCCAAAGCGACGGAGCGGCTTCGAAATTTGAAAGCGTGTCCTGAGATATTGGTGAAACAGATGGGGGCTTAAAGGCACGCCCTTTCGACCTGAAAATAAGAAAGAATATAGTCGCCAAAATGGCCGAAAAAATGAGAAGTTCCATAGAGTTTGGATTTTATAGTTTTCCCTTTGACCGGCCCAATTAGGCATATATTTTTTCGGGTATAGCCTTGGGCAATGGAACATCACTCATTTTTAAAAGATGATCAAAACCCAAAATCATATCAATATCAGAGCCGTTCTCTGAAAGTGGGAGACGCACCCAAAATTGCGCGAGATGTGATCCATTTGGTGTATTGGGACGCGTGACACCCACTAAAGGCTTTCTCGTATCAATCACCTGGTCCAGGACTTTATGCCAATATTCGATCCGGCAGCCTATTGGCAATTCATCAATATGACGCCCTTGAATTTCTTCACCGTAAAGGTTCCAATATCCTGTGCCGGCAAGACGATGACGATAGCGGTTTTGGCCGCCTTCAACATCTGAACTTACCCGCTCGAGAATGCTAGTCATGGGAAGTTGAGCAGGAATGTCTTCGGGTAAAATATCATGGCGTGATGGAAATTTGCCAGCACGACATTTACTGCGCCAGTAGTCGTAAAATTTTTGTTGTTGAGGCAGGATTATCTGATGCCTCAATGCATTCCCTGCTAACATGTTTTACCTTTCCCCAAACCTGATCCAATGACCTAAGTGAAAGCGTTAGATCGAAACCTTACGAATATGATGATCGCGGCCCTGTAAGATGGTTTGACTATGCGAGAGTCTTCCTATCAAGACAGTGTTAACACTTAATTTACCTTAAAAATGGGCTTTGGCTAATAATTCTGATTCGGCTCCGAATCAGTTATCGATTAAATCGTATAAAATATTCAAAAATTGCAATTCTGCATTGAAATCACATCGCTTTTAGCGAATCATTTTGGGTAAAGATTTAAGATTTCCCTAACCCGGAGCGTTTTGCCAAAGCGGATCGGCGCCTTGCATAGTCGGGCGCAACCATTGGATAATCACGCGGCAACCCCCATTTTTCACGATATGCATCAGGCGTCAGATTATATTTTACACGCAAATGTCGCTTCAGGCTTTGGAACTCAAGTCCGTCTTCCAAACAAATGAGAGCATCATCTCTGAGGCTTTCTTCGATCGGTACTGCAGGGACGTGTTTCTTGTCGTTTGACGTTCCTTTTTGCGCTTTGATCAAGGCTGCGTGGACAGTTTCAATCAAGGCTGAAATATCGTCAGGGTCCGTTTTATGCGTCCCGACATGCGCACTCACAATCTGCGCTGTCAAAGCAAGGATATCGACGCTCTTATCTGGCAATATAAGCAATCAAAATGACGACAAATAATAAGCCTGCCGTGAGGATGGCCGCCAATCCTGACGGTGTCGCTTCAGAAGCGGCGCCCGCCGGCGAAAATGTCTGATAGAGTTTACGGCCCATATTTGAAATAAGCTGATCTTTTTGACGGGCCGTAATGGCTGACAAGCGGGTCCACATGGCATGGATCCATTTTACGATTCCAAAGCCCAGTCGACGATAGCTCCAATCCGCATCCAGTATCTCTGCCCGTCTTTCAGCTGGATAAAGCTTAAAGCGTTTCAACAATGTGAAAGCGAAAATCGCGGCAAATAAGAGTTGCATCTGAAAGACGACATGATCGACAGTATAAGGCACATAAGGCTTTTTCATCTCAAATGGCATCAAAGCATAGAGTTGTTGATAGCCATTCCATGGCCAGGCGAGATAGATACATAAGAAACCCGCAATCCCCATGGCGACCAACATATTGACTGGCGCTTCTTTGACACGGCGGCCACTATCATGCGCAAAGAAAGTAAAATGCGGCACCTTAATCCCCGAATGTTCCATCACACCGGCAGAGGCGAATAACATCATCAGGAAAGCCAGCGTATGATGCTCATAAACGGCCGCTGCCAATATCATCGCCTTCGTTACGAATGCGGCAAAGAATGGCACGGCAGCAATTGAGGCTGCCCCGATCAAACAAAAGATCGTCGTATAGGGCATCGATCTGAACAAGCCACCAAGCTCTGAGGCTTTGGCTGTACCCGTCCGGTACATAACCGCACCAATGGACATAAAGAGCAAACCTTTAAAGATCACATGGACAAAGACCTGTCCAACAACACCGTTCATCGCCAGAGCCGATCCGATGCCAATACCGCACACCATGAAACCCAATTGGTTATTCAAGGAATAGGCCAGGACCCGGCGCAAGTCATTTTCAACAACGGCAAAGAAGACCGGGAAACAGGTCATAATCGCACCGACCCAGATCAGAATTTCTTCGCCCTGAAAACCCCGTGCTAAGGCATAAATCGCAAATTTCGTTGTGAAGCTTGCAAGAATGACAGTCCCCGTAATAGACGCTTTTGGATAAGCGTCCTGCATCCACATATGCAGCATTGGGAAACCGCATTTAATACCCATGGCGATCAGCATGAGCCAGCCCCCCGGACTATCGAGGCCAATTCGGTTGAACATGAAATCCCCGCCATTGGCCTGCGCATGTAAGATCGCCCCGGCCAGTAACATGACCCCGGACAAGACATGGATCGCCAGATAGCGAATGCCCGCTGCATAGGCTCTGTCCCCACCTTTCCAAATTAGGAAAACGGAAGAAATGGCCGTCAGTTCCCACATGATAAATAAGGTGATCATGTCGCCCGAGAGCACGCCCGCAATGGCTGCGCCGGTATAAACCAGAGCCGAACTATCCGTTATCCGGCATTTTTCATGCAGACCGTAAATTCCGTTTATCACACCAGCCAAGCAAAAGAGATAGCCCCAGACAACCGAGAGGCCATCAATTCGCAAGGTCGTCAGTTCAACAGGTCCGAACTGGAACACTCCTCCAATATGGGAGGCTTGATCCACACTATGGAGTTGATAAATCAGCACACCCGCAATAACCGGCACGGCAACAACAAAGGCCTTTCTGATGTGTCCAACAGGTAAGAGAGCACAAATTAGGCCTGCAAAAATAACCCAAAGGCCCGGATTAATATCGGCTAGGATTGGGAGCGCCTCAATCATGATCAGGCTCCCCATGCAAATGTTCGGTACTATAGTCAGGATCAGGCAAGCCGCCCTCCCCGTAATAATTTTCGTCTCGGCCTAAGAATTTAAACAAGCTATTGGCGGACAAAACGATGAGCGAATAAGCGATAAAACCATATATCGCCCAGCTTCCAGGAATATATTTTTCTATCGGCAAGGCTTTGGCTTGCGGGTAAAATACGCCGATAATGATACAGATGATCATACCAATTAACGGAAACCAGATGAAATTCTTTTTCACGCTCTCTTTTCCTAAAAACAGGAAAGGACGTGCCGCCGGATGAATATCTGACACGTCAGTCACCGCGTCCACGGCGGTATCCAGAGTTGTTTCGGTCTCAGTCGTCATGACAGGCCTCCTCCGGGTAATATGGGTTCTAGGAAGTCAACTATACCGCCCGCAAAGATAAACAGGATCAAAGAACCAATGGCGGTAATAACGGGTGGAATTATGACCCAGCGATGTTTGCGTCTGACTTCGGCGATATGTGCATCATCATCTGGATCCGCAGGCGGTTTCATAAAGCCTCGAACGGCGATGGGCACGAGATAGATGATGTTCAATATAGAAGAGGCGATCAGCGCGGCAATCAAAATCGCCAACCCACTATCCACGGCACCAACCATTAGGAAGAATTTTGGCCAACTCCCCCCCATTGGCGGAATACCAATAATTGAGAGCGACCCAACCAAAAACGCGCCAAAGACCCAAGGCATGGTCCGACCCAACCCATCAAGCTGAGAGATATGCGTCCGGTGGGCGATCGTATAAATCGCACCCGCACACATAAAGAGCGTAATCTTGCCCCAAGCATGCATGACGATTTGCAAGCCACCGCCGATAATCCCCATGCCAACAGCCAACATTGCGCCCAAGGTCACATAGGACAATTGCGAGACAGTCGAATAGGCTAAGCGTGCTTTGAGATTATCTTGACGTAAAGCTATCACCGAAGCGAGTACGATTGAGATCGCCGCAACCCACGCCAGCCACGTTGAGGCAGGCGTAGCCGCTGCGAGTTCTGGCCCGAATGTAAGGGTCACAATTTTGAGCATGGAAAACACACCCGCTTTCACAACGGCCACGGCATGGAGTAGCGCCGAGACGGGTGTCGGGGCCACCATCGCATTTGGGAGCCAAGGATGGGTTGGCATAAGGGCCGCTTTGCCTATTCCGAATGCGAAGAGACATAAAAGAACAGATGTCGCCACAGTCGATGTTCCGGTCGGAAAAATCCCACCCACGGCAAAATCAGTCGTACCCGCGATGACGTAAGTGCCAATTATGGCCGGCAATAATAAGGCAAGAGATGTCCCCATCAGGATCAAAGCGTAGATCGTCCCGCCACGTTTAGCTTTGGCGTCGCCTTTATGGGTGACGAGTGGGAAGGTTGAAATAGTCAAAGCTTCGTAGAATATGAAGAGCGTGATGAGGTTGGCAGAGGCTGCAATCCCCATTGCCGCCGCAATCGCTATCGCAACACAGGCAAAAAACCGCGTTTGGTTTTTCTCATTATTGCCCCGCATATAGCCCAGGGTAAACATAGAATTTACGATCCAGAGCGATGAGGCTATCGCAGCAAATGTTGCACCAAGAGGTTCGAGTTTCAAAGTGAAATCAAACTTACCCGCGAAACTCCCGAGGTGAAGCTCAGGCCTTCCGCCAGACGCAACCTCCATACAGAGATAAATAACAACGGCCAATAAAGCGAGACCACCTATAAATGTTGCGGCTTCACGCAGATTTTTTTGTTTCCCGAATACCGGAATGATGGCTGCTGTCACCAGAGGAATGAGAAGTAAGAGCGCGAGCGCGATCTGGGGTGTCATGACAAGTTCCATGGTCCCTACCCCGTCCCAAGCAAGAGGTCAGCTGCACGCAAAGACGCGCCAACAATGGCATCCGATTCTATGCCAATAAATATGGAGGCAAGTGCCAAGAGCCACATGGGTACAAGCATCGTCAGAGGTGCCTCATGACGCGTGGCGGCGGCCCCACCTTTTTCCGAAGGCGACTGAAAATAAGCCAATAACAGAATACGGCCAATATAAATAAGTGCCAAAATCGAGGTCAGCATAATGACACCAACTGCCCACCACCACCGTTCATCTGCTGCGGCGCTTGCTAGATTTACTTTAGACACAAATCCAGCCGTAAAGGGCACACCAATCAAGGACAGGCCTGAAACCGTGAAAGCGCCCATCGTTAATGGCATAGTTTTGCCTAGGCCACGGAAATCTTCCATACGCGTTATCCCGAAACGGTACCACATCGCGCCAAGTGCTAGGAATAATCCACCTTTAATAATCGCATGGTTCAAGAGATGGAGATAACCTGCGGCTACAGACGCCGTCGTGGCAATCCCTATCCCGAGCAGCATATATCCGACTTGCGCAACGGATGAGAAAGCCAGCATTCGCCTCACATCGGTTTGGAAGATCGCCGATAGAGACGCGAAGATCATCCCAATGACACCGAGTCCAACCAAGACGAACATCAAGATATCTGCGACATAGGCAAAGTCAGGGTCGAAAACAAAGAAAGTGAAACGCAGAAGAAGATAAAGCGCCGCCTTGGTCGCGGTCGACGCCAGGAATGCCGTGACAGGTGTCGGCGAATAGGCATAGGCTCCAGGCAACCAAACATGTAAGGGGAACATGGCCAATTTGAGCCCTAATCCAATAACGATGAACCCAAAGGCAACCTTGGAAACCCGTGAGCCCCCATCAAGATCGGCGAGAATTCTGGCCATATCAGCCATATTTAGCGTTCCCGTTTCCATATAGAGAAACCCGATCCCGATGACGAAGAATGTTGCCCCGATAGATCCTAGAATGAGATAATTATAGGCGGCTGAAAGCGCGCGACGATCTCTCGCAGCCCCCATTGCCACAAGCGTATAGGTTGAAATCGAAGAGACTTCGAGGAAGACAAAGACGTTAAACGCATCACCCGTAACAACCATGCCCAATAGGCCTGCAATACATAAAATAAGAGCCGCATAGAAGGGGGCGCGCTTATTGGGTTTGATCTCGGCAGCTGTTGCAGGGGCTGCGTAAACGACTGTTATCAAGGCCATAACGGCAATCAATAAAACGAGCGGTGCGTTTAACGCATCAATATAGAGGGAAATCCCATGCGGTGGCGCCCACCCGCCTAATTTATATACAAATGTACCGACTTCGAGGTTATAGAGCGCGATTGAGAAAGCCGTAATCGTCAAAATAATCGTAACGGCAAATGTTGCTCCCCACGCAATTCGCTTATTGGGCAATATAGCCGTGATAGCCGCCATTAAGAGCGGTAATGCCATTAGAAAACCTGGTCCATGCGCTAGGAGCCAGTCTGGAAATAAGTCGTGAGCGCTCATTCGTCAGCCGTGCCTTCTAGATTATAGACAAAGTCCTTAGCTTCAATTTCGTCTTCTTCAATTGTGTGATAGACTTCGCGAATACGGACTACGAGCGCCAGTCCAATCGCCAATGTGGCAACACCAACAACAATCGCCGTCAGGATCAAAACATGAGGCAACGGATTGGAATATATAACGTCGCTTCCGGGACCCGATAAAATATATGACGCATCGCCACCTGCCGCCAATGAAATAGAGCCGTCTAAGAGCGCATGGCCCTCATCATCATAGCCGTATTTTTTATCTTCCAGTAGGATTGGCGGTTGCCCGCCCTTTATTTTTCCGATCGTAATATAAAGTAGAAAAACAGAGGTTTGAAAAATTGAAAGCCCAACTAATTTTTTGATCAAATTTCGTGACGCAAAAATCGTATACAGCCCCGTCATCATTAAAATAATGACCACGACATAATTATATTGAGAGAATAGTTCGCCCATGACTACCAATCCTCATCAGAGGTTTCAGGCTGACGTGAGCCAAAAGCATAGAAAATCGCGATCATCACGGATGTCACCGCACACAGAACGCCAAGCTCCACGGCGATAATGCCGTAATGCTGACCGGCAACGCTATTTTCATTGAGAACGGAGTAATTCAAAAATTCTCCACCCATTAAAAACGTGACAATTCCTGTCCCGCCATAAAGCAAAACGCCCAAAGTCATACCGATCCGAATCAACCATGGCGGAAAGGCGCGTTTGGCTTCGTCCAGGCCAAAAATCAGAGCATAAAGAATAACCGAAGCCGCTAGAATTACGCCTGCTTGAAAGCCACCGCCCGGGCCATACTCGCCGTGAAATTGAACATAAAACCCAAATAGCGCAATTAGCGGAATTAAAAATTTAGCAATAACGCGCAATAAGACATGCGGATCTTTCACCGCAAATTCAGTTTCACTATTTTGATCCGGCTTACTCATGAGGAAATCTCCTCATCTTCTTTGGCATCATCTTTCGTCAGTTCTTTTTGCTCGTCTGAACGGATATCCTCTGCAAGGGCGGCTGACGGCGCTGTTCGGTCGATAATGGTTCTGCCATTTGGCTTAGCCGCCCAACGTCCGGCATTGCCATTCAAGCCCAGTAGGAGAAGCACACCTAGACCCGCCGCAAAAATCACAACAGCTTCGCCAAATGTATCATATCCACGGTAGCTCGCCAGAACCGCTGTAACGACATTTGGGATTTGAACCTCTTTGGCTGTCTTTGCCAAATAATCTGTTCCGACATAGGCGTTAGCAGGGGAATTTGCGTCACCCAATGCCGGCATATCACCTATGGCCCACAGCATGGCCGCGCCTGCCAAACAGACAACGATTAGCGCTCCCAACTGTCTGTTCATCGGCACGGGTGTTGATTTGCGGTCCGCGAGTAACATGGCCGACAACATCAAAACTGTAGACACGCCAGCACCAACAGCGGCCTCAGTAAAGGCGACATCAACAGCGTCTAAGGAGACAAACCACGCCGCGCAAACCAAAGAGTAAACACCCTGAAGCATTACGATTCCAAAAAGAGACCGCATTTTAACAACAGCAAAGGCGACGACGACTAAGAGCGCCATCAAGGAAATATCGAGTAATATAACCGGCACGGTAAAGCCCGTATCTGCGGCAGCGGCAAAGAGGTTCATTTTTTGACCTCCTCAATCTCGGGCGCTTGATATTTTCCCAATAGCGGTTTTAGCCCAGCTTTATAGGCAGCATGGGCAACCGCATGGGTCGCCGTGGGGCTTGTGACCAGAAGGAAAAAGGCCACAAGCAATAGCTTTAAAATCATCTGCCAGCCATCACACTGAAAAATCAAGGCGAGCAAAATAAGCTCGGCCCCCAATGTATCTGTCATGCCTGCGGCATGTAGACGCGTGTAAAAATCCGGAAGCCTTAAAACACCTAACGTTCCCGCCAAGACAAAAAACAGTCCCGCAGACATGGATATTAATGTGCCTAAATTTCTCAACACCGTCCACCAATCAATATGGATGGCAGCGCCAGTGGTTTCCGCGGCGGCGGCAAATAACATCATCATGATCCACCCTCACGATCATGGGGTTTCATCAATGTTACATTTAAAGCCCGGTAGTTGAAAAATTTCAGCACCGCGATTGTCGCAATAAAATTCATCAACGCGTAAAGCAGGGCGATATCGACGCCGTCTGGGCGATCAATGACGAAACAAAAGACACATAGGAATAATACGGTTTTGGTGCCGAATGAATTTACGGCCAATAGGCGGTCATAAAGTGTAGGCCCCCCCAGAAGTCGGCCTAACATCATGGCCATAGACACGATAATCAGGAAAGCACTTCCCAACATAAAATATCCCATAAACGGACTCATTCGATATGCTCCCCAATGGCCTGGGCAGATCGTCGTGACATCTCTTTAAAGTCGTCCGGATCAGACATTTCTGATAATAAGGCATGCACCAGAATATGATCATCTTCCATCGAGACACTTACGGTTCCCGGCGTAAGCGTAATAGAATTTGCAAACATGACTTTACCAATATCGCTGGCTTGCGGCGTTGGGATTTTCGTCAGCGTTGGAGAGATTTCCAAGCCTGGCGAAAGCACGGCTTTTATAACGGCAATATTGGCTTTTATGATTTCTATAAAAAGCCAAACAAAATAAGTCAGCGTTAGCGGGGCAGTCAGATAAGGCGCCGTTTCATGATCTATGATCCGCATGCGCCGCGCCATCCAGACCGTTAGGACAATAGAGATCACACCCAAACTTAGGAGTAAGGGTTTAAAATAGCCTGATAAGGTCAACCAGGTCGCAAAAAGCGCCGGGATAAGTATGAGTGTAAAACGCAGCAGAACAGACTCCCTCTCTTCATCGCGCTCGTCATAGCGGGCGAATCGGATGGATTAAAGTCTAAACGAAGCGTTAAGTGTTATCCTTTGTGGGAAAATACCAGTGCAGCGGTAATCGCAGCCGCGCCAAACTCTTCTTCACGCGGAATTACGCCGTTTTTGATATAGCGTAAGACTTCTGCATTCAGAGAAGATGTCAATGACCAGTTCCAGTAACGCAATACTGTCTGCGCCTTATCTGTCGAAATCGTGTCATAGGTTTCCATAACGCGTTTCAAGTCTGGGTGCAATGTCCCGTCAAGTTCATGAAGAGGTCGCTTTGTCGCGCGCCAAAATTTTTCTATAAAATCTCGCCCCAATCCCGGCGCCTTACATAAAATTGCAATCGCTTCTCCGCCTTTATCGGTAAGAATTTGCGCACCCGTCGCCGGCTTGATCCCAGACATATAAGAAATATCTTCTGTTAATTGCCGTGTGAGACCTTGTTGCTCAGCGGCTTCGATGGCCTGCTCTAATCCTTCAAACTCGGATCTTGCTATGGCAGCACGGTTTCTTTGGCGCCGTTCAATGAATTGTAAGGCTTTTCGAACACCCGCATCTGACCAACCATCCGCCGCGGCTTTCGGAAAAAGATCAACACAGGTTTCCTGCAAAACACTTCGGGTAACGCCGAAACGATGGAGAATTTTTCTCCGATTTGCAGCATCTGCCCACCAAAACATGGTCAGACCATGTGACGGGCGCAACTCATCGCGTTTAACAAGCAACGAAACATAGTTTTGATGAGACCGAGACACAGTCAATATACGTTGGATCGCCGTTTCTGAAAAATGAGCGCCTTTATTCTTGAGTAAGGTCTCAACGACATCTTCATCTAGGAATTCAACCATTGCATCCACAACGGCATCGGAAATTTTCCGTCGTCTTGCGATAACGGCCCGATGCTCTCTTGAAACTTTACGAACGATTTGGATCATGTCAGAATCGGTAAGTGAGCGACTTTCCTCTAGAATATGTTTGGCGACTTTGATTTCGTCTTTTGCCAAAATCACAAGGATCGTCCGAGGCGCTTCGTTCAGCATGACAAGGCGACGCGCAACAGACTCTCTTATATCGACATCGGCTTCACGCAAAAGTTCAACAAGCACGTCCCCCGCCATGTGTCGCTCTTGCGGCGTTAATTGACTGGCTGGAATACAAATGACGTCCGCCAGACGCTTTGCCAATTGCCTCCGTGTGGCGTCATCGCCTTTAACAATGGCGCTTTTATTCAGCTGCACAGGGACTGAGCTGCTACCATCATCATTCTTCTGGTTTATGGCAAGTCCGGCCATGTCTATCCATTCCAAATATAGTAAATCGAGCTTAACTTAAGCGCATAGGGTTAATGGGAAGTGACTTAATTAATGTTTTGGCGGTTGGGAGCTCAGTGCATTTTGCGATAATCTAAACCCAGAAATACCTCAGAAAATGGGCAAATAGGGCCCAATTTCTGAGTCTAAAGCTGTCGCAAATTGCCCTAACCCTGTTAATTCGTCCCCAGCACTCTTATTTGCAAAGAAATCTCGGAGATTCGCATTGAAAACCAAACCACCCGCATCAGCCCCAGTGGCGGCTAAGCATCCGCACTCCCAATCCCGTTTCGGTGTAGATTGGGTCGATGATTACGCCTGGTTACGCGACGAAAACTGGCTGGCCGTTATGCGTGATCCGTCAGCATTGAACGTGGATATTCGGGCCCATCTGGAACATGAAAATGCCTATACAGAAAAAGCACTATCGCCGTTAGCGACGCTCAAAGACACATTATTTTTAGAGATGAAAAACCGACTGGAACCGACGGCACGTGAGGTGCCTATGCCCGACGGGGCTTTTGCCTATTTTCATTTTTTCCGCGAAGGCGATCAACACGGCGCCTATGCGAGACATGATCTCGGACAAAAAGAGCCTCAAGATGACGTCATTCTGGACTGTGATATACTCGCCAAAGGGAAATCATTTTTTGACATTGGCGATGTTGTCCATAGTCCCAACCATAAATGGCTGGCTTATTCTATCGATGATAAAGGCAGTGAAAATTATAGCGTTTTCATTCGAAACCTTGAAACAGGCAAGACGCAGGAAACCGATATTGATCGGTCTGCTGGGGCCTTAGTCTGGTCATCGGACAATAAGACGCTTTTCTGGGTCGAGCGCGATGACAATCAACGACCTTTCGCCGTTAGATTTAGAGACGTTTTTGATTCTGAGTCTGAAATCAAAACCGCCTATGAAGAGCAAGATCCAGGCTTTTTTGTCAGTGTCGGAACCTCTGATGATTTAAACCATATAGAAATCAGTGCGCATAATCATACGACAAGTGAAATCCATCGTATCCCTTCTGATCAGCCTGACACAAAGCCCATTTGTTTTTCCAAACGACAAGCCGGTCTTGAATATAGCCTCCATGATCAAGGCGGAACCACCTATATCTTGACCAATCAGGGGGGAGCAGTCGATTTTGCCCTTAAGTCGGGCACACCCGGACAAGATCCGTCCGACTGGAAAGAGGTCATAGCTCACAAGCCGGGGACTTTTATTCTGGGCATTGAAGCTTTTTCAAACTGGCTGGTGCGACTGGAACGTGAAAACGCCCTGCCCCAACTTATCATCCGACATATGGAAACGGGCGAGGAACATCTTATCGACATGCCGGAGGCCGCTTATGGTCTGGGCATAAAATCGGGCTATGAATATGATACTGATATTCTCTATTTCTCATACTCTTCCCCCTCCCGCCCGGGAACGGTTTATCGATATGATATGAAAAGCCGAGAGCGTGAAACCGTAAGGGTGCAAGTGGTTCCATCTGGTCATAAAGCCGATGACTACCGCGTTGAACGGATTTCCATTACGGCACGCGATGGTGAAAGCATTCCCGTGACCATTCTTGCGCGACAGGATGTAAAAATAGATGGGTCTAACCCGCTTCTGCTTTACGGCTATGGTTCTTACGGTATTACAATTGCGGCCGCTTTCCGAACCCATATTCTATCCCTTGTGGATCGGGGTATAGTTTATGCCATCGCCCATATTCGTGGCGGACAAGCCAAAGGCTATCAATGGTATCTCGATGGCAAGCTCGAGAAAAAGACAAATACCTTTAATGATTTTGTTGATTCTGGACGCGCCCTAGCTAAACTGGGCTGGACGTCAGAAGGGCAGATTATAGCCCATGGCGGATCTGCCGGCGGACTCCTTGTCGGGGCTGCGGTCAATCAAGCGCCGGAACTCTTTGCCGGTGTTATCGCGGCGGTGCCTTTTGTCGATGTTCTCAATACAATGAGCGATACAGAACTTCCCCTCACCCCACCGGAATGGCCGGAATGGGGCAATCCGATCGAGGACGGCGAAGCCTTTCATCGCCTCATGTCTTATTCCCCATATGATCAGGTCGAGGCCAAAGCCTATCCACCCATGCTGATTACGGGCGGCTTAACCGATCCCCGCGTCACCTATTGGGAACCCGCCAAATGGGCCGCGAAACTGAGAGAGCACCAGACATCAGATAATCCGATCTTGTTAAAGATAAATATGGATGCGGGCCATCAAGGTGAAAGCGGGCGCTATGACAGTTTGAAGGAAACAGCTCTCGAATATGCGTTCGCCTTGGATTGTGTTGAATTAAGCTAGACAGGTAAATCCGCCTTAATAGCCAGGTGGAAGTGGTAACTTCTCTCTGTATTCGTCGAATAAGTCATAGCGAATTTTTTTGATTGAAATCATGCAACATTGAGACTGCGTTGATCTTTCCAGATAGTTTTGCGTCACATGACGCAGGGTTTCGTCCGTACAATCACTGACTTCAAATCCAGTCAGAACATTATCGCCGTCCTCTTTGGGACGAATATTGCAAAAACCAGAATATTGCCTTTGGATAAAGGCCTCAGGAAACTCAGCCGGTTTTAAACGCCCGCGACAGTTACATTGATCTTGATCTGAAAGTTTCAAATCAATTTTTTCGACTTTTATATCGGGACGTTTAGGCGAAAAAGCCGAAAAATTTGGTTTGGCATGTAATTCAGGTCGCGCGCATTTATGTGGAAAGGGTTTCGTGGATTGCGACAAATTGAGCTTATAAATCTCTACCTCTTCGTCCAAAACACGTTCAATCGACCTGATTTCATAGCCCGCTGCCTGAACTGCCTGATGTGGATTTCCGCCTCTATTTGAGACAAGGATAATTATTGCCAGCATTGGCAAGCAAACCACGCCGAGAAAAACTCCAAATAAGCCAAGCGATTTCATCTCCTAATAACCCTCCGGCAATGGGAGCAAAATGCCATTTTCGTCTTGAAGGTCAAATCGAATTTTTGATTCAATGCCCAATCGCTCCACGAGCTGACCCTCTTTGACTTTAGGAGCGTATTTCCATTTTTGCACAGATTTGATCGTCGGCTCCTCTAAAAGGTCTGACGTACAAATAAGGGTTTCTATATTATAGGTTTGCCCTTCAGGGCTCACATCGAAACGCACGCGACACCATCCTGAATGATTACCTTGCGCGAAGCGTGGCGGAAATTGGGGAGGTATACGGATAGGATGAGCTATATCGTCATGGGGACTAAATGTTTTGAATTTGTCAGATTCGATTCCATCGATAAAGTCCAAGGCCTTTAACTTTGAACGTTTCACGGTTGCATATTCCTCTTTGATTGGATCATTCCGCTTCAAATCAGGAGCATGAATGTCTTTAGCCAAAGGCGCATCGGGTCCGAGATAAAGCGCATAAACTTCGTCCGCAGTTAAGTCGGTTGAGGTTTTAGATCTGGTCTCGCTAATTTCGGCTGACGCGTTTTTACTTTTCTGATTTCTGGATGGAAGCTCTATATTTGGAATCAAGCTAATCCCGGTAATCAGCAGACAGGCAACAGCAATCGCCGAAATACCATATCGGCAAAGTCTATCCATAAATCAAAACCCCTCCGGCTGAGGGAGCTTAACACCATATTCGTCTTGAAGGATAAATCGAATTTTTGATTCAACGCCTAATCGCTCCACGGACTGACCCTCTTTGACTTTAGGAGCGTATTTCCATTTTTGCACAGATTTGATCGTCGGCTCCTTTAAAAGGTCTGACGTACAAATAAGGGTTTCTATATTTATTGGCTGACCTTGCGGGCTTACGTCGAAACGCACGGTACAATATCCGGAATGATTGCCTTGCAAAAATCGAGGTGGGAATGTTGGCGGAATTCTTACAAGAGCTTGCTTGGAAGGCGTAGAAACCGTCACTTTAGGTTTCGGGTCCGTCAGAATTAGAATTGGAAAATCGATCTCGGATGGCGGCCGTTTTTTCTCAAGCTGTGGCGCCTCAGGTCCAACATAAAGATCATAAACCTCATCGGCGGTCAAATCTGTCTCATGCTCTAATCCTAAATTTTGATCGCCCTTATGTTCATGTTCGGATTTCAACTCAATCCTGGGAAAAAACCCAAGGATGAGAGCCAGCAGACAGGCAACGGCGATCGTCGCAAGGCCATATCTGCTGAGCCGGTTCATTATTTAGATGCCCTGACTTGGCAATGGCAAAATGCGACCGCGATCATCTTTAAGATCAAAGCGAATTTTTGACTCAACGCCTGTTCTTGCAACAGCGCGACCATCCTGCATTTTGGGGTTATATTTCCATTTTTGTACGGATTTGATACTGGCTGACCTTAATTGACTTGATGTGCATTTTAGCGCCTGGACATTGAAAGGCAAACCTTCTGCACTAACGTCAAACCTGACCTTACAATATCCAGAATTATTGCCTTGTAAAAAGCGAGGCGGGACAATAGGTGGCGTCCGCAAAATGGGCTTCGCATCCCGATCCGAAACATCGATTGGAGAATGGGTGAAAACAATCGCCGGCGGCTCAAAAACATCAGTCTTTCCCTTAATTTCCTTAAACGTCTCGGTAGGTTGCTCGGCTTTGACCTGTTCTAAAATTGGCGGCGGAGGCGGTGTTTCGACCTTCTCATAGTCTGCCAATTCTACGGTTGGCTCAACGACGCTAATTTTCTCAACTTTGGGGTTAATTTCAAATTCACCCACCTCAATTTTTTCTTGGGGCGAAAACTCCGCTGAAATTAAAAAACGCATCAACAGAAAAAGCCCAAAAGTTAGACCCGCCGCAACAGGGGTAAATACGCCCCAACGCAGTAAATTATGCATAACATCCTCCTCTATGATTTGTATTGTTATGTTATCACATTTTATTTCGAATGTCAAGGTATTTCTAAAAATTCAGTCAACCAAATTTCCGGATTGAGAACGTTCCGCCGTATTTATTACCTTGGCAGGTCTATATCTGACGTCATAATCATATTTGTATTTAGAACATGTCTCATCTGCGAGAATGAATTTTCCAATCAAAAACTCAGCGTCATAAGCCCGCCTTATATCTGAAAAACAGGCTTCGATTATAATTCGGTCTTCATATTTGCACCGACGCGTCAAAGCCTCTTCTTCACCCTGGATAAACCCAATCCACTTTGCTGCAGATTGATATTCTCGCGATGAAATCGGGACCTCTTTAAAGGCATCAATTGCGCGTAGTCGCGCCTTTGTGATCGGAGCTTCTTTAATTTCCCTTTCAGTCATTTTGCAATTTGATCGGTCTAATTCGACCGTAAGATCGTATCGACAACTCGCTATGAGCATCCAGGACTTACCCGCATCATAACCGCGGTTCATGGCCTCTTTAAAGGCCCTTTCTGAGCGCTCACATTCGCCCTCATTATAAAGCGCCTCTCCGAGTTCAGCATAGGTTTTTGCCTTTCCGGATTGGATTGCGGCTTGCTCCAAATATGGAATAGCACGTTTATATTCACGCGCCTGACGATAATAATCCGATAGCTGCTGCAAATTCTCAGCTGTTTGCGTGATCCGGTTAGCCCGAAATTCGCGTTCCAAAATTTCAGCCGCTTGGTAAGGCATTTCATTATAGGCGTAATATTGAATGACTTTTTGTAGGTCTGCTTCGGCGCTAAACGCACCACCCAGATAGAGCATTTTATTGACTTCAAACGCATCGCTGTCACGCCCCGCCTGAGACAAAAGAGAAGCCCATGATTCCCAAAGCTCCGTCTCACTTGGCCATCG
This sequence comes from uncultured Algimonas sp., assembly GCA_964425355.1. GTDB lineage: Bacteria > Pseudomonadota > Alphaproteobacteria > Caulobacterales > Maricaulaceae > Litorimonas. The sequence goes on from CAYRMO010000008.1 coordinate 37,630, forward strand.
TTCAATCATTTGCTTAACAATGTCGGATTGCCGATCATGTCGTTTTAAACCGTGATAAATATAGTTTAATTGATCAAAATGTTTTCGGGTTTTTGCATTAGTCCTTCGAAACGCCTCTTCGGCCCAAGGAAGCGCTCTTTCAAGGTCTTCAATTTGAAGCCACGCACTGGTAATTAGATCGATATTTTCCGGTTTCTTTTCACCAGCTGAGTTCAAATATGATTCAAGGCGCTCCGCTCCTTCTCTGATTTGACCGTTTCCGATCATCAATTTCGCAATAGATAGATTTAAACCGTCAATCTCATTCGGCAATAAGCCTCCGGCATTGATCGCATTTTCAAACGCTTCTTGTGATTGGTTGAGGCGATCGAGCTGAAAATTAAACTGACCAAGCATTTGATAGATCGTTGAACGTTCAAAAGCAGTTAGGTCAGCTCCAGATAAGGCTGTCTCAAGCAGGCTAACAGCTTGCAAATTATCACCAGCCTTATTGGCAGAAATGGCTTCACTGACAATTGCGCCGGCTTCAGACCCAAATTGACGTTCTTGCTCAGTCGCTAAGCTCGTCGATGCCGTCAAAAGCATTGTCAGAGCTAGAATTGAGGATACGGTTTTTCGGATATGGAATGAGGGTTTTCGATGTCTTGTCAGCTTTTCATATGAGGTGAGTTTAATACGAGAAAAGCTAATCGACATTTTAAATCCTCCCTAAATCATACATGTATTGTTATATCATCACATTAATAAAGTCAAGATATTTTTCTTAACCCAGAAGGATTGGGCCATGACTAAAAATTGGACGTAAAAAAAAACCCGGCTCAAAGGCCGGGTTTCATAAATGGTTTTTTGACGAAAGATCTATTCTTCTACTGTCACCACACGGAACTCTTTATCGTAAGCTTCCACATATTGCTGACATGTTTCCGCGTCATCCAGCTTAAACTCGCCGTCTAAGAAAACCGCATCATAAGCGCGTTTAATATTACCATAGCAAAGTTGAACCTCGATTGATCTCTCAAACTCACATCTACGTTCAACACCTTTGCGTTCGTTACCAATAAAGGTAATCCATTTTCTTGCATTGCGGCTTTCTACCGAACTTGAGGGAACCTTACGGAAGGCTTCTACGGCCCGAGCTCTCGCTTTTGTTATCGGAGCTTCGGCCATTTGGGCATCGGTCATATCGCAATTTAAGCGGTCAAGATTCGCCGTCGTGTCATAACGACAATTCGCAATCAGCATCCAAGATTTACCGGCGTCATATCCGCGATTAATAGCTTCGGTAAATGCAGACTCTGATTTTTGACACGCGCCTTCATTGTAAAGCGCCTCGCCCAGGTCAGCATAAAGCTTAGCGTCGCCAGATTGGGTCGCGGCGGCTTCTAATACGGGAATGGCACGCTCATATTCCCGCGCTTGGCGGAACAGGCCGGAAAGTTGCTTTAATCTTTGGGGCGAACGTTGAATGCGATTGGCATTCATTTCACGCTCTAGGATTTGAGCCGCCTGAAATGGCATATCATAGAAAGAGTAATATTGAATAACCTTGAGGAGGTCTTGCTCACTGGTCAATGCCCCACCGAGGTAAAGCATTTTATTGACTTCGAAGGCCTCTTGTTCCCGACCGCCATTAGCAAGCATTGATGCCCAGGCATCCCAGAGGGATCTATCTTCCGGCCATCTATTAATCATCTCTTTGACAATATCGGCCTGACGACCCTGCATGCCAAGCGTATTAAAAATATAATTTAGAAGATCAAAATGCCTGCGTTCCTTAGGGTTCGCCGAATTAAACCATTTTTCAGCCCATGGTAAAGCGCGCCGATAATCTTCAGCTTGAACCCAAGCATTGACGAGAAGGTCAACATATTGCGGCTTCTCCTGTCCACCGGAATTCAAATAATTCTCTAGCCGTTGCGCACCTTCTCTATATTGGCCATTACCGATCATCAATTGCGCGATAACAATTTTGATATTGTCAATTTCATTTGGCAATAAGCCACCCGCATTAATAGCGTTTTCAAAAGCCTGTTGAGCTTCAACAGCGCGGTCTAGCTCATAGCTATATTGACCTAACATTTGATACATCGTGGAACGCTCATAAGGATTCAATTCTGGCGTTGAGAGCGCAGATTGAAGAATACTCACAGCGGCAGCATTATTTCCACTATTCGCGGCGGAAAGGGCTTCGTTCACTTTTTCGCCCGTTTTGGCACCGAATTGACGCCCCTCTTCTTGCGCGAATGCCGTAGATGTCGGCAAAGTAGACGAAACGCCCAAACCCGCGACGGCAAGCAATGTCGACCCCAATAAAGACGTCGTGAAAGATCGCAAGTTCAACGATTTTTTGGCAATTGTCGAAAACATGTCGTTATCCTTTTTACTAAATGCAATTCTGTGACACTCTAGGAGACAACTTTACTGCATTTTACCTAACCCAGTTGGAACGAAATCATCACAATCGGGTCATTTTGGTCGACCAAAAGGTCGACAATAATACTAATATCCGGATGGCAGAGGAAGCTTACGTCCACGCTCATCTTGAAGGTCAAAACGAATTTTTGACTCCACGCCTGACCGTGAGACCGCACGACCGTCAACGATCTTTGGATTGTATTTCCATTTTTGCACAGATTTTACCGTCGCCGATCTCAATTGGCTTGAGGTACACACAATCGTCTCGACATTAAAGGGTTGCCCTTCTGGGCTCACATCGAAACGCACTGTACAAAATCCTGAGTTATTACCTTGCGAAAAACGCGGCGGAAAACTCGGAGGAATACGAACAAGCGGTTGGGCATCACGATCAGAAACCGTGATTTTAAAATCCGTTCTATCGATAGTCGGCGCCTCAAACGTTGGGATCGCACCTTCCAAACTTGCAATTTTCTCAGACGGCTTATCCGCTTGAGCGCGCTCAATTTGGGGTGGTGGTGGTGGTGTATCTACCCTTTGAACTTCGGCAACTTCTACGGATTGCTCAAGCACTTCGATCTTTTCAACCTTTGGGTTAACATCGAAAGATCCGACTTCAACCTTATCTTGCGGCACAAATTCCGCTGAAATCAACAGACGCATCAAAAGAAACAGGCCCGTCGTAAAAAGCGCTGCAAGCGGTGTGAATATGATCCATCGAATAACATTATGCATGATAGTCTCCGTTACTCTGTACCGACCCG
>CAYRMO010000009.1:0-22174 GCA_964425355.1 uncultured Algimonas sp.
AGGCCCGTGCTTGAGCTAGGATTAAGCCAATCAATAATGCTTTTTGTTCGCCCGTTGAACACAGGCCCGCTGGCATGGCTTTTTCGGTATGGGTGACGTGAAGTTCGGTGCGGTGCGGCCCCTTCAATGTTCGGCCTGCGCGTAGATCAATCGAGCGGTCTTCCTTTAAAGACGCACGATAAAAATCTGTGACATCAGTAAGATTTTCACCCTGCGCAAATTTAGTCTCCAATAGACCGTCTAATCCGATCAATGAGCGCGGAAATACGGTTTCTCTGGATGAAATTTGCACTTGTAATTGCTCTATTGTCAAAACTCGCCTTTGAGAAATTTTTGCTCCGAAATGTGCAAGGTCTGCTTCAATCGCATCATACCAACTCCAATCCGTAACCCCATCAGACAGAAGCCGGTTTCGTTCACTTCGCGCCTTTTCAAACCGTATCGCATGTGAGCCATGTTCCGCTTCATAGGCCAAGGCAAATCGATCAATAAATTTGCGGCGATCAGAGGCGGGTCCCGTAAAAAGGCGGTCCTGAGCCGGTGTAAGCCATAAGAGCGACACATATTTTGCCAATTCAGTGCCCGTCGCTTGACGTCCATCAATTCGAATAATCCGCCTATTGGCCTGCTCAGGGACCTGACCGATTGAAATCTGCAGCCGATCTTGCTCACTATCTTCATATAAAAAGGCATTAATTCCCCAGGCCGGCGCTCGATTGCCATCAGAAACCCGTGCCAAAGCATCGGTTTTAGCCCGTCTTAATCCGCGCCCCGGAGATAACAGAGAAATGGCTTCCAGCAAATTTGTTTTGCCAGCCCCATTAGGCCCGTAAAGGGCAATTACGCCGGGCTGAAAATCAGTATCTAAAGACGTATAAGACCGATAGTCGATCAGCCGCAGAGAGGCGATCACCGCCACGCTTTAACCCCTAAACGCGGAGCGGCATCAAGACGAAAAGAGAATTTTCATCTTCTGGATCTTTAACCAGAGCAGGAGATGCCGGGCTCTCTAGGAAGAAGGTTGCGTCCCGACCTTCAATTTGTGAGGCCACATCCAAAAGATATTTAGCATTAAATCCGATGTCTAATGGCTCAGCATCGTAATCAACAGGCAGATCCTCATTCGCATTTCCGCTTTCAGGGTTATTCACAGTCAGCGACAAATTATGGTCAGCGAGTGAGAGTTTAACAGATCGTGATTTTTCAACAGATATCGTCGAAACCCGATCAACCGCACCCTTAAACACCTGATTATCGATTGTCAGTTCTTTGGTATTCCCCTTTGGTATCACACGCTCATAATCTGGAAAGGTCCCGTCAATCAGTTTTGATGTCATAACGGCACCGCCCATTTGGAAGCGGATTTTAGCTTCAGATACTGAGACCTGGATATCCCCATCCATGCCATCAATCAGACGACGGATCTCGCCCACAGTTTTACGCGGGATAATAACACCAGGCAGGCCCTCTGCACCTTTGGGCACAGGTCCTTCGGCGAGCGCCAGCCTATGACCGTCTGTGGCGACAGCCCGTAACATTTTGTCATAAGCATGCACGTAAATACCATTGAGATAATAACGCGTCTCTTCAGTCGAAATCGCAAATCGGGTTTTATCAATCAGACGTGCGAGATCAGCGGCCGGAATTGCAAATTCATGGGTGAAGCCATCTGCCGTCATTTTCGGAAAATCGCCAGACGGCAGCAAAGGGAGTGTAAAATGAGACCGTCCTGCATCAACATCGAGCCGGTCTTCAGAATTTATCTGCAACATCACCTGAGACCCATCCGGCAGTTTGCGCGCAATATCATATAGCGTATGAGCCGGGGCGGTGACTTGGCCCGGCGCAGACACATCGGCTTGCGCAGCTTCAGAAACTTCAATGTCCAAATCAGTTGCAACAAGAGAGAGTTGACCATCTTCGGCGCTCATCAAAACATTGGAGAGAATTGGAATCGTATTCCGGCGTTCTACAACATTCTGCACATGCCCAAGTGCTTTAAGTAAGGCATTCCGTTCGATGGACAATCTCATGACAGACCTAAATCAATTTGTAATTTGCTAAAGCATAAAGAAATGGGAGATCAGGGCAACCCATTCTACTGATGTAGGTGGGTGTAAAATGCCTGTCATTACCTAATAATGACAGGCTATATTTGTTACTAGTTCGTCGCTGAGGCTTGTGCGCGGCGCATCATCTCATCACGAAACATGGCTGCGAAATCTGGGGGCTCGAGTAGAATAGGTGGAAATCCACCATTTTGTGTCATTTCCGCCATCATTTGACGGGCGAATGGGAAGAGCAATCGCGGACACTCAATCATGATAAGTGGTTGAATTTCTTCAACCCCGACGCCGCGAAAGGCAAATAGTCCTGCATATTCCAACTCGGCTATAAAGGCGACATCTTGATCACGACGCGCTTCAGCCTTGAGAATGAGCGTAACCTCGACCGTGTCATCATCCAACATTTGACGACCAATTTCTATATTTATAGCGATTTGCGGCGCGGCCAGTCCAGACCGTAAGCTATCAGGTGCATTTGGGTTTTCGAAACTCTGGTCCTTGGTATATTGCGCCAATACAGACAGCATTGGACCGGTTTGTTGCGCTTCTGCAGCTTGGGTGGGCTCACCTTCTATGGATAAAGTATCCTCAGCAGGGGCTTCGGTAGATTTTTTACTACCTTTTTTAGGCTTTTTCGCCATGACTCGATCTTTCCTTGAAACTATCTTTAGCACATCCTAGCTACACTCGCGGCTAGTTATGATCTATATAGACTAGGAAATCACAAGTTAAAGGCCTTCAATGTTTGAAGTTATGGTATATGCGGCACTGGCGACAGTTATCTGCGTCGTGTTCTACTCGGTTTTGGGAAACCAAACGGGGTTTGGAAGTACATCGGATGAAAAGGTCAATCCTGTTGAATTCGGGATGGAAGATCTTGATAAAAAGACACAAAATGAGAACGAAATTGACCCCCAAATTGAAAAACTAGGCTTGTCAGCTATCACACGGGTGGATCCAAATTTCTCGGTCTCACATTTTGTTAATGGCGCGACCTCTGCCTATTCTATGATTTTGGAAGCCTATGCCGATGGTGACAAAGATATTTTGAAGGGCCTATTGATAGACGAAACGTTCAAAATTTATTACGACGCCATTGAAGCGCGTGAACAAGCTGGGCAAACGCAGGTCACGGACTTAGGTCGTTTGCGCAAAGTATCGATCGAAAGCGCCAAGGTAGAAGGGTCTAAAGCATTTATTCGCGTCCTCTACGAAGCCGACCTGACCTCGGCCCTGCGGGACTCAGAGGGTAATATCGTCGAGGGGGATCCGGATGTTCTATCCTTTGTCTCAGAAATCTGGGAATATCGACGCGATCTGAAAAGCTCTGACCAAACCTGGTATCTCGCAGAAGTTGAGCCTAGCGAGGGCGAAGAATTAGAAGCGGACCCGACACCTGACACAAAGACCTAGATATGAGGCGGTATTTCCTCTTCATTGTCACAAGTCTTTTCTGCTGTGCATGCACAACCCTTCCAACTGAACCTGAGACACCCCCGATTGAGCCGGTGATTGCGAGCCCGAATGAAACGCCAGGGCCCGTTGTCATCGCAGACCCTATTGCGGAACCCCCGCCTGCACCCATTGTAAACACCCCGCCACCTCCGCCTGCTGAACCGCCAGAAGAACCCGTGATCGAGATTGCCAAATCCGGTTTCGAGACTTTACCGCATTGGTCAAGTCACGACCCAAGACCTGCCCTAAATGCTTTTTTGCGCGGATGTGAAAGCTGGACTAATGCGGACGCTGACACGGCGCTAAATCCGAACCTGCCGCAATATGGCCAGTTCAGGGATTGGCAAATGGCTTGCCAAGGTGCGTCTGTACTTCAATCCGTTTCACCCACGGCAGCCGATAGTAGAGCCTTTTTCGAGAGCTGGTTTGCGCCCGTCTCATTGGCCAAGCCTAATATACCAGATGGATTGTTGACGGGATATTACGAACCGGAGGTCGAGGTCAGGCTCACGCCAAACCCTGAATTTTCGGAACCCATTCTCGCCAAACCTCCGGACGATGCAAAACGCGTCCTGCCTCGATCGCAAATCAATGCCCGCACATCTCGGGTTATCGCTTATGGTCGGCCTGTTGATGTCTTTTTCTTACAGATTCAGGGCTCTGGACGCTTAAAATATGAGGATGGCCGTCTATTGCGCGCCGCCTATGCCGCGAATAATGGACATAGCTATACGTCTATTGGTCGCGTTCTCGTCAAAAGGGGGGCAATGACTGTTGAGCAAGCCTCAAAGCAGGCCATCGAAGATTGGATGAGGCAAAATGGTCCTGATGCGGCGCGAGATCTCATGAATGAAAACGCCCGCTATATTTATTTCACTGAACAATCCATTCAATCCGGTGAAGGCCCCCAAGGTGCCATGCGTACACACTTGACAGCATTGGGATCGATTGCGGTTGACCCGCGTTACCACCCCTATGGCAGCCTGGTCTGGCTGGATACGACCCTCCCGACACAGGCAGGAGATTTTCGCGGAGAATCTACGGGCTTGCTTGTTACAGCGCAAGACACGGGCAGTGCGATTAAGGGGCCATTGCGTGCTGATTTATTCTTTGGATCAGGTGAGGCCGCTGGCGCCAAAGCAGGTGTGCAAAAACATAGGGCGCGCTGGACTGTTCTGCTCCCGCGGCACCTGGTTGGCAGATTAAACACATCATGAGCGAGCGCCCCTTAAAACCTGGCGAGAAAAAAATCTGGCAACATGTCGCCAAAACCGTGTCGCCTAGGCGACGACCCAAAGGCAAGGGAAGCGCTAAACCGCTCCCAAGCCGTGAAGATTTTGCCACCATGCTCCGGATCCCGCCAGAAACCTCTCGTGAGACACGCCCCCTACCAAAAACACTCGATGTCAACCAAGATAAGCGCGTGAGACGGGGTCATATAAAAATCGATAGAAAAATTGACCTTCATGATATGACACAAGACCTTGCCAAGGCGACACTCCACCGCGCCATAATGCGCGCGTCAAACCGCAACCACCACTGCCTTTTAATTGTCACAGGCAAAGGCCTTCGCGGAGAAGGTGTTTTGCGACGGAACTTTCCGGCATGGATTTCAGATCCCACAATTCGGCCGCTTATTGCGAGTTACTCACCCGCACACATCAAACATGGTGGGAGTGGGGCCTGGTATATATTTTTGAAAAAATGAGCCCTTTTTAAAGAACAAAATGCTCTGCGGTTATATCTCTGTATCAAATAATGATCTGGGAAAATTTTAAGGCCGCTGGGAAGGGAGGGGAGGAAAACCAGCGGCCTTGAACTATAGATAGCAAATTTTTTCCGTCGTTCAATTCACGTCACATAACATAAGGGCGAAGTGGCTGTGAGCCTGGGGAACAAAACCGTGAAATAGGGACGACCTCGTCCTTACAGAATGAACTTTGAGAGATCTTGGTCTTTTGCGAGTTTTCCAACCTGTTCACGTACATAATCGGCATTAATCGTGAAACGACTTCCGGCTTTGTCAGTTGCGGTAAAGGATATGTCATCTAGCAAACGCTCCATGACAGTGTGCAAGCGTCTCGCACCAATATTCTCAACACTTGCATTTACCTCGGCGGATATTTTAGCAATCTCAGCAATCCCATCTTCCGTGAAATCTAATGTAACCTCTTCTGTCGCCATCAAGGCTTTGTATTGACGGATCAAGCTGGCCTCAGGTTCTGTTAGAATACGGACGAAATCCGCTTCGGTGAGGGCGCGTAATTCTACACGAATAGGCAGCCTGCCTTGTAGTTCAGGCAAAAGATCCGAAGGTTTAGCAACATGGAAAGCCCCTGAAGCGATAAACAAAATATGATCTGTTTTAACAGGGCCATATTTTGTTGAAACGGTTGTGCCTTCTATGAGGGGTAAGAGATCGCGTTGCACACCTTCGCGGGACACATCCCCGCCCCGCGCATCAGAACGTGCCGTGATCTTATCAATTTCATCCAGAAAAACAATCCCGTCCTGTTCGGCCCGCTCTAAGGCCTCACGTTTGATCGAGTCATCATCGAGCAATTTATCTGCTTCCTCTGATAAGAGCGGCGTATAAGCGTCTTTGACTTTAAATTTTACAGTCTTGGTTTTGCCCATTTTTCCAAACATGGAGGACAGATCCAACATCCCCATGGATGCACCCGGTTGTCCGGGAATATCTATACCTTGAAAGGGCGAGCTATTATCCGAGAGTTCAAGCTCAACCTCTTTGTCGTCCAGCTCACCAGCAAGTAGTTTTTTACGGAATTTTTCACGCGTTGTCTCTGACGCACTCGCCCCGACGAGGGCCTCAATTATCCGATCTTCGGCGGAAGATTCAGCTTGAGCTTTAACTTGGGCGCGTCTTTCTTCGCGCAAGAGGCTGATGGCGGCCTCGACAAGATCTCGAACAATCTGTTCAACATCTCGCCCGACATAGCCCACTTCCGTAAATTTAGTCGCTTCAATCTTGATAAATGGGGCTTGAGCCAATCGGGCTAAACGTCGCGAAATCTCTGTCTTGCCGACACCCGTAGGTCCAATCATCAGAATATTCTTAGGGGTAACCTCATCGCGCAGATCTGCAGGCACACGACGACGACGCCAACGGTTTCGTAAGGCGATGGCCACAGCGCGTTTGGCATCGGATTGCGCCACAATATGACGATCCAGTTCTGAGACGATTTCGCGCGGGGTAAAGGATTGTGCAGATAATTCAGTCATAGAGCCAAGATGGGAAGAAAAAAATTTCAATCAAGGCTCTGAGACTGATTTAAAATCTGGATTACCTCTTGAGATAAAAGAGCGGTATTGAGTTTTGGATATCTCTAAAGACGCCTTCAATATCCGCAACATTCGCTTCATAATATTTGCCGGTTCCAGATATACAATCCTCTAAGGCGTCTCGCGTTGTTTCAGGAAGGCGGCCGCTACTTGTAAATCCGATCGTATAGATGTTCATATTTTGCTTTTGCCCAAGGCGTTCGCATTGCTCTTTGAAGTCTTCAAGTGACTGAATTTTGTCTTTAGTTCTCAGGTTAGATGGAATTCCACGAAACCCGTCTTGATCGGGGTCCGTCATGACGATCTCATCATCTGTCAGTAGAATAACATATTTTTGCGTATCATCAGAGTGTTGAGCTGGTTGAGCTCCCCATGTGATTTGATCTCGCCATTCTTGTTCAAAAATGCGGTTTGCCCATAGCATGGCGTTCTGAGTACCTGTTCCCCATCCTAAAGAAAGAGAATTAATGGCGGAAACCAGGTCGTCTTCATCCGCGCTAAATAAAACGGCGCTCGAAAAGCTGTTCGGGCACAATGGGAAGTCTAGGTTTCCTGCAACACCCGAATTTGCAATTGTTCAAGGCGGATAAGATTTCCCGCAAAGCCGCCAAGTTTCTAATTTTGATTGATATGGGCAGCTGCAGCCAAAACCGTTGAGTCCGCAATAGACTGTGCTTTTGTCTGATCTTTATAATAGCGCATTATGTCAACAGTGCCGCCAGCGACGATCAAAAGGATAACTAAAGAAATGGAGAACATTAAGATGATGTTCCCAGACTTATCCTGTCGGAATGAAGAAAGAAGGTTTTTCGTGGTGGCCAGCCTAGATGTTATAGTTCAAGCCCACACACGGCCTAGCTATGTCAATCATCTTCACAATTTAGAAAAGAATGTGGTAAACAAATTTATACTATGCAGCTCTGAACTGAGGCTTGACTTTAAAGATAAATCATCTCCAGCTAATGCTGAAACAATCCAAAAATCGGGATTTGATCAAGTTTTGACAAAGCCCGATCAAGCATCGGGTTAGAAGCAGGTTTTGCAGTCTAGAATAACCCCTGAGGTAAGACAAGCTGGCCAAATCGAGGAAAAGCGGGCCCGTTTAAAAGGCACCGCTTTATATATTCTGGCATCGCTTTGACGTTTGCCTTAGAATTTCCCAACCAGATTTAGATACCATCCAATATCATCTTCATCTTCAAGGGCACCAAGATAGGCTTCTTCAATACCGCCCCATGTGAGGCCAATGCCGAGTTTCGCATTATCATTCATATGGCGATAGACACCAGCTTGACCGCCAAGACGTTCAATCACACCTCCGCCAATATCAAGATAGCGACCTTCCAGGTGCATATCCCATTGATGGGTCACGTGATAATCGAGACGCAATACGCCTAGGTCAGCGCTTGATCTTGTGAAATCCAAGCTTTCGCGATTAGACGTTACCGCGCCTGAGCGATGGGCATATTTACCGCCCAATGTCCATTTTGGCGATACGTCATAGCTCGCATCCACGGATAGAATTTCAGATCTCTGACGATAATTAAGTGTCTCACCTCCAAAGCGCTGGCTCGTTGGCGATAAATCCTCGAGATAGGTATATTTGGCTAAGAGGTTGAAACGATCATCCCAAATCGGGCGATACGCAGCCGCCAGACTGGCCTCAGTAAATAATGCCTCATTAAAGTCGATAGGACCAAGGTCGCCATCTTCCGTCTGTTTCGATTCTGCGCGGTTGAATTTACCTTGTAACCTGAGCTCTTCACTGGCTTGATATTGCGACGTAAATCGTAACAACCAGGTTTCGCGTTGCGCATCTGTTTCCGCATTGGTGTCTTGGCGCCATTCCGCCGCAAATCCGGCTTTGAAACGGTCATCCGCGAAACCCGTCGTCAACCCAAAGGCTTCCCGATCAAGCAAATCGATACGGCCGACTTCACCATTTAATCCAAAATTCCAATTGCCGGGTTGATATTCCACGCCATAAGCATGGGTGATACCATTTAGACCACGGTCATTAAATTGGAGACGTTCCTCGCCAAAGATCGAGAGCGCGTCACCATATCGTTTCCTGGCCCCAACATTCAGTGTTCCGAAATTAGAGGTTGGTTGCGCTCGAAGCGGTAGATCATAAGCGAGGTAATATTCGTCCCCGTCTCTTTCTTCACGTCTTAGGCTCGCGCGTAGTCCTAGACCATCTTCACCTGTCGACACTTCGCCGCCACCATAAAGCGTTTCTGATAAGCGAACTTCGCCGCCCACACCGATACGGTCCGTTGTCCGCGTATTATCGCCGGTTAATCCAACTTGGCCAAAAGCGTAGATTTTGCTATCTTCAGAGACATCATATTCAGCTCGCCCACCTAATGAGGCACCCGAATTACCGCGCGCATCATCATTATAGGCGATGCCACCACTCAATGTTGTTTTCGCATTTAACGAATAGTCTAATGTGGCTTCAGCATAGCTATTTGTCCCGATGATTTCGGAGTCTGAAATATCTGCACGTGCGCCCAGGCTTAAGCCTTTCGACAAGGCAATTTCGAGACCGCCACCAAATTGCTCGACGGAACTATTTGTCGCTTCTGCATAGCCCGCAAAACCAGCTTGACGCTCGCGCCAATAGAGATAGGCGGAACCATCGAGATCTGAGACCTCCGCGAAATTCACCGCAGCTTCTAAGGCATAAGCCATGGCGGTCACGTCATCGATGCCGGTCAAGCCACCGCGATCAGCCTCATTATAAGTAAAGCCGCCATCAATAGATGTGAATGTCTCCACGCCCAGACCTTCGCTGCGCGCGACCTCGCCTTTAATGTAGGTACCCGCCGCATATTGTAGGGTTATATCAATTTCATAAAGATCAGATTCTAGCCCGCCATCATCGGCATGATTATAGGTCGCGCCCAATTTCACGTGATCACCAAACCAGCGTCTTGCACGTGCGCCGTAAACCGCACCATTATCATTGGCCCCAAAGATGGGCGTAAACTCATAATCTGCGACAAGGATTTGTGCATTTCCTGAAATGGACCCATCGCGGAAGAGACGACCATCATCACCTGTACTTCCAAGTGGACGCGTTAGAATGATCCGACCTTGAATAAAGTCGAGATCATAATCTGTACCATAGGTGAGACGTCGCGATTCAATGATTAGACCTGAAATTGAGTCACGTGTTTCAATTCGAATTTGTTCCGACCCGATCGAAATGTCGCCATGTCTCAGATAATATACAGACCCACCAGTGCCGCGCAGTTCATCCCGCGCCTGACGCGTCCCGCCCTCGGCAATAAAGGCGGTTACGGCCGTGCGACTATCTCCTAGCGTGGTGAAACTATTTTCATCCCAATGGAGTTTCGCCCCATAAAGCGTACGGTTTACACGGGCAAATTCCGTATCATTGAAATTGGTTTGATAATTTCCCCAAAGCGCATAATCATCATCCCGTTCAATTCGGGCATATATGCGACCAGATGTCGGCGCATCCTGTTCTATCACAGAATTATCGCCATAAGTTGGATAATAGCGATCCGGATCCAGACGTCTTAGGAGCTGGTCTAAATTCTTATCATCGAGGGTTGAGATAAGATCACCTAGACCCGCCTCGCCTGTATCGGCCGTTGCCGTTACAGTCCACCGATCATTTAAACGAGACCTTACATAGAACGCAACGCGTCCTTCTTCGAATGTATCATCATCGCCGATCCTCTGACCAATCGTGGCTTCAATTTGCGCGACATAAAAGGTGTCGCGTGCTTTGACGTCTACCAGACGTGAAATCGTCTGACCGCCAGCTTCAATCAAGACGGATTGCTCACCCGCAGGCAAAAGCTGTTCTATTACAAAGCGGCCATTCTCATCGATTTGAACCCTTTCGCCCATGACGCTAGCCTGATCACCCGTAACATTGCGGCCATAAACTCGAACTGCTCCACCGCGCACAAGGATATTGGAAACCTGAAGGATGTTTTGTCCAAAACTATTTGGTGCAATGGACAGCCAGTCGGTCTCGGTCAGATCAAACTCATCACTTCCAACCCGTAAGCGTCTTGGTGCCGTGTCATCAAAGGCGCCTGCTTTGCCATAAGCCCTCAGAACGTAATGTAGATTTTCTGGCAGGGCGTCTGGCAATGGCATAGAGGCCTGATCGCGCGTTACAGGAATTGTGAAGAGTGGCTCACCTCGCGCAGAACGCTTGGCATCAAACACTCGAATTTCAAGACGGTCAGTAAAGGCCATATAATTGGAGTATGTCGAGGCTTTGAGCATACGCTCGCCATTCCAATTTACAATTTCCATTTGCGCATTAAGACGCTTAACAGGATCGAGGCTATCGACGGTTGTCTCAATTTCCATTGAATCCACATAGGACGCCGTTGAATTTCCCCAACCCAACCAACGCTGCAGACGGCCCGGTGCTGGGCTCTCATCCCGCTCACCCGCGACGTCACGGCGACCAAATACAGACGCTCTATTGCGGCGATCATCTGAAGCGAGCGATCCTTCTTCTTCCTGATCAAGATGGTGATCCCTTAGGCCACCACCTCTATTCCAACGGCGGTCCTCATCGGCATCTCTAATGTCATCGCGCTCAACTGGTGCGATATCGCCGTCTTCATTTATACCAAAGACTTGACGGTCCGTCCCATTTTCGCGACCATTATCTTTGATCGCATCTGGCGCACCCTCATGATCGGCAACCCGCTCACCAAAGCGTTCTCCGACAAAATCTATTCCGTCTGTATCCTCATAATATTCGTCGTCACGCCAGCTGGCTTCGAGGGCAATATCTTTGAGATTTTTACCCCCAAGATCGCGCACAGCATACAGAGCTGTTTGCAAACGGGCCTGAGCCGCATCCACGCCCATATCCTCAGATGCATTATACACAAGTACCGCACGTTCCGCGTCCAGGTTTTGCGTTAAGAGCGTGCGTAGCTCTGTAACTTTCGCGGCTGAAATTCCAGTTCCGTCCAGATTGAAATCTTCAGCTCTGAAGTCAACGCGTAGCTTCGTTCTATAGCCCGCACCGAAATTCATTTTGACGAATTTACCACGTGTCGCCCGCACAACTCGTGGGTTCTCGGTTGTTGGGGCATAGCCCAGAGGCAATGTCCGTGTGTCGGCTTTCAATAGGAAGTTAGATCCATTTTCACTATCAGCAATAATAGCACATGGAATGTGATAGCGACCATATTCATCCGTTGTGATGATATCGCCATTCACCGTGACCAAGCGAACGCCCGGAAGGCCAGGCTCTCCATCATCTGGATAGCCATTAACATTCACATCGTCATAAACGCGGCCAATAACTGGCGTACAGTCAAAGCTTGGTTCTGGGATATAATCCACAATAGCCGTTGCAATATCTGAGCGTTCTCCTGTGAGTGTGTTTTCTGCGAATGCTTCGTTCTCATGCGCCCCAAATGTGACGTTTGGACCAGCAAGTAATTGCAAGTTCACGGAAACAGTTTCGCCCGGCAATAGTGCATCAAGCGGGGTGGCTTCATTCGGCCCAATAGACCAACTCAAGACGCCACGAGACCGTACGACCGGTTCAATCGACAGGCTGTCTGCTCCGTCAAGGACGGTTGAGCTTTCTGGAATATACGCAAACCCTTCTGGCAAGCGGTCAACAATATCGACACCCGTTAATGTGGACGCAGATTCATTCGTCACCGAGATCGTATATAGGACTGGATCACCAATTTGGACGGTCCGCGGGCTCGCCGTTTTTGTCACGCGCAAGAAATTCGGATCTGAGAGTGTCAATAAAGCAACGCCCGCATTTGCTTCTGACGAAATTTCACTGCCGTCTAATGGCGTTGACGCAATTGCATTGACCGTATTGGTATAGTCGCCGTCAATCTGGGCAATTATATTTACGTCGAGTTCGATTTCGACCACGTTACCGGGGTCCAGATCTCCACCAAATGTCAGCAGATCAATCTTGGAGATACCGTCAAATGTTGGATCCGCATCTGACGTAAACCCAATCGGCCCACCGGTCATCTCGATACGAGAGATCGCAACATTTTCCGGACCAAATACTGACCCAAGATCATCTTGTAAGCGTACATCTTCAAGGCGCGTTTCGCCTGTATTGGTCACGGTGAAACCATATGTGATCATCTGGGTTCCATCATCATTGATATTTGGACCCGACATGACCGTTTTTTCGACAGACAGCGCAGATGTTCCACAGGCGCGGAGTGGAATATTATTCAACAGAACAGACGCATCACCGGCTTCGAAATCAAATTCAAAATAGAATGGCGTATTTGTCTCTTCTGAGAAATCGGATATTTGGCCAGAACTACCCACTTCGGCCCCACCGAGCACGACTGGATTATCTGCACGTGTCGACACATCTAAGACATCTTCTTCAGGCAAGCGTGCTGTGCTCACGAGACCAGATGTCGGATAGGTTGGTGTCAGCGTGTATTGACCAGCTGCCGTCACATAAAATTGATAAAAACCACTTGATCCGTCTTGCACAATAACAATATCATTGGTCGAACCGATGGAGCTATTTGATCCATTTGGACCGGTTACGGTGATACCGCCACCCGCAAGAATAGCGCCATTTTCCTCACAATAAAAATAGCCTGTCGGATCATAATCCTCACTATCGGGAATACCATCACCATCGCGGTCCGCTGTTGAGCTTTCGAAATCATCGGGTGACCCATCGCCATCTGTATCAATGATCGTAACCGGCGCAGGGTTTGTGTCTCCAGGTTGATCTGGCGTGACGACAAAATCATCTGATGGAACAGGCCCCGGAAGCTGAGGTGAGGATCCATAGGCCGTATTGCCCTGAGCAGGTCCACCATTTGTTGTATCTAATTGGGCGACCAATGTCAGAGACACTGTCTCGCCAACACTCAGCGAATCTGTCCCAGTAAGCAAAGATGTAATTGTGATGCCGTCATAATTTCCATTGGATACTAAATCGGTCGAATTAACGACAGGCGTGCCAAATATTGTCGCTGGCGCAAAGCTGGCCGAAAGGTCGTCTTCGAGCTGGACATTGGTCAGGGTGACATTACCCGTATTTTCCAAGGTAAGGTCATAGGTGACTTCATAGATAGGACCGAAAAGTTGACGCGTATTTGTCGTTGTTTTTGTTACGCCCAATTCTGGGTTCGTCATGGCCTCAACAGTTTCAGACACCTCATCAGACACAATGTCGCCAGATTGAGCTGACGCAAGGTTCGTGACCTGACCCGCATCAATATCGGCCTGCGTAATTGCGTAATCCGCACTACATGTATGAACGGCTTGTGGCGCAAGACCCGCGGCCGGCAGGGCCGGACAAATCACATTTGCAATCTTGTCGTCTGAAACCGTAATCGGCGTTGTCAATGTTACATTGCCAATATTGGTGACGTCATATTCATAGGCAACGATATCGCCAGGTGCTGCAAATCCTTCCGTGATTGCACGTTTCACAATGGAGAGGCCGTTTTGAACGTCAGTTTCGACGGTGACACTGTCAGGTTCAGACGTCGTTGTTCCATCACTAGCCGTTGCAATATTGGTGACGCCACCCGCATCCAGATCTTCTTGCGTCACACTATAGTCTGCAGAACAGCTTAGGCTGGCATTTGGAAATAACCCTCCCGTCGGCAGAGCCGGACAGTTCACACTCGCAATTTTGTCATCTGAAACCGTAATCGCATTTGTGACAGTCGTGTTGCCAATATTCGTAACAAGATAGCTATAGGTCACGATTTGACCAACGGACTCCAGGCTTGGCGTTTCTGTAGACTTCTCGATCGTAAGCGCCGGCGCCTGTGTTCCAGAAATCGTTACCGTATCCGGCGCAGAGCTTTCGCCCTCATAATTCGCTGTCGCAATATTTGTAACTTCACCTGCATTCAGATCTTCCTGCACCACAGTATAAGTTGCCGAACAAATAAGTGTCGCGCTTGGAACAAGTCCCGGATTTGGCGGGCACGTAATCAAGCCGATTTTATCGTCTGAAACCGTAAACGGTTCGATCAACGTAACATCACCCGTATTGCGAATGATAAAGTCATAAGACAGGACGTCTCCAACGGCAGTGAAGTCATTGGATTGGGCGACCTTATTAATTGTAAAACCCGCTTCCGAATTCCCGGTGACGGTTTCGGATTCAGGGTTAGACGTCGTTACGCCATCACTGGCCGTCGCAATATTTGTCACCTCGCCCGCATCAATATCGGCCTGGTCGAGCGTATCTGTCGCCGTACAGGTGATAGACTGATTTGGCAGTAGGCCACCTATAGGGAGCGCCGGACAAGACACGGAAACGATCCTGTCATCCGTGATGGCAATTGCTTGGGTTAGGGTCACATTACCCGAATTTGTCACGACATATTCATAATCAATTGTATCGCCAGCTTGTGCAAATTCTGTTGTCAAAGCCGTCTTAACCAATGTCAGAGCAGGCTGCTGATCCGCCTCGACGGTTTCAGACACTTCAGGCGAAGTGGTTGAGCCGTCAGAGGCCGTTGCAAGGTTGGTTACAGACCCCGAATTAATATCATCTTGGGTCACTTCATATTCGCCCTCACATGTCAGGCTTTGTCCAGGTTCGAATGTTCCGACGAGTAAGTTCGGACAGTTCACAAAAGGAATTCTATCATCTGTTACCGTGATCGGGTCGGTTAAGGTCACGTTACCAATATTGGTGACGACATATTCATAGGTGATGATATCACCAACATTGGAGTAAGTCGGTGTCGTTGCCGTCTTTACAAGCTCCAAGGCTGGGCTTTGCGTCCCCGTAATCGTCGCACTATCTTCTTCAGATGTTGCCGGACCACTATTTGCGGAGGCTATATTGATCACCTCGCCTGCATCCAGATCGTCCTGGGTTACGCTGTCTGTGGCCGTACACACCAAGACACCATTTGGAACCAACCCGCCAACCGGGAGGGCCGGGCAAGATACAACACCAATACGATCATCATTAATCGTAACCGGGTCTGTCAGGGTGACATTACCCGTATTGGTCACGATGAAATTATAATTTAGTTGATCGCCAATAGCGGAGAAGTCACTGCTCTGTGCAATCTTCTCAAGGGAAAGCTCTGGGGTCTGGATGCCATTTACTGTCTCACTCACAGGATCAGATGTCGTCGAGCCGTCAGTTGCACTGGCTGTATTTGTAACAAAACCAGCATCAATATCAGCTTGGGTTACTGTATCGCTGCCAAGACAGGTCAATGTACCGTTTGGAAGTAGGCCTCCGGCAGGCAATGGATCACAAACCACATTTGAGATCCGGTCGTCTGAGACCGAAATCGGAAGGACGATCGTGACATTGCCGAGGTTTGTCACAACATATTCATAGTCAATGACGTCACCAACATTTACAAAATTCGTTGTAAGGGCTGTTTTTTCCAGACCTAGTTCCCGGTTTTGAACGGCAGGGATTGTAACAAAGTCAGTTGGACTATTGGTTCGCGGATGATCAGCAAAAGCGTCATTGGTCACAGACCCAGTATTGATATCGGCCTGTGTGACGACATAGTCGGCTTCACAGGTCTCGATCTGAGTAGGAATGAAGTTACCCGTGAAACAAATTATATTTCCGATCCGGTTATCAACAACGGTAATATTCCCGGTTAGGGTCACATTACCGGTATTCTCGATTTCAAATTCATAAGTCAGAATATCTCCAACCATAGAATATTCTGTATTTAATGAGGATTTCCGAATTTCCATAGCTGGATTAGCATTAGCCGGGATCGTCTCACTATCCGGCGCAGACACTGTTGTGCCGTCCGAGGCTGTCGCGATATTAACAACAACGCCGACATCAAGATTATCCTGTGTAACCTCATAATTAGCCGTACAGGTCAAACTATCATCCGGAGCCAGACCACCTGCGGGTAGTGGCGGACAAACAACATTTGGAATGCGGTTATCCGTTACAGTGATTGGGTCTGTTATTGTAACATTACCCGTATTCGTAACAACATATTCGTAGATCGTCATATCACCGGGTAAGGTGAAGTTGATATCTGTTGCGGTTTTATCAATTTCCAGCTCAGTCACACGGGTCGCGAAAATACGACGTGTAACCGGATCAGAGGTCAGCGAACCACTTGCCGCCGACGCTGTATTTTCAAGCACGCCCGCATCAATATCTTCCTGTTCGACCTCATCAGTGCCGGTACAAATTATGGAATTTCCGGGCGTCAATCCGCCTGCTGGTAAGGTTGGGCATGTTACATTTGGAATTTGATTGTCAGACACTGCAATCGGATCTGTGATCGTTATATTGCCTGAATTTGTGACTTCAAAAGAATAGGTAACGATCTGACCGGGCGTATCAAATGTAGAGAGGTCGGATGATTTAATCAGACTAATTTCAGGCATTTCATCCGCCGGAACTGTCGCGGTGTCTTCAAGCGAACCTACATTGTCGCCGTTAGTTGCGGACGCAATATTCGTCACTTCACCCGCATCCAGATCAGCCTGAGTTACGATATAGCTGGCGCTACAAACAATTTCGTCTTGTGGTGCAAGGCCAGTTTGACCCAGAGCCGGACAAATGACGTTGGAAATTCTATCATCGACGACTTCAATATTCCCAACCAAGGTAACATTCCCTGTATTTCGGACACGATATTCATAATTTAAGATATCGCCGACAGAGCTATAGCCCGTCTCAAGGGCCGTCTTCACAATTGAAAGGGCTTCGGTTTGATCGGCAGGAACTGTCGCATCATCGACGGGTGACGTTGTGCCGCCTGAGCTCGCAGATGCAATATTAACGACATCGCCAAAATCCAGATCCGCTTGGGTAACGCTATAGCTGGCCGTACAGGTGATCGATGCCAATGGCGCTAATTGACCTGCAGGCAATGCCGGACAAGAGACAGAGGCAATCCGGTCATCCGACACCGTAATGGGTTGCGTGATTGTGAAATTACCCGTATTTGTCACGACATATTCGTAATTCAGAATATCGCCCACAGCCGCATAACTCGTATCCAGAGCCGTTTTTTCGATTTCCAATGCTGGCTGCAGATCGGCTGTTACCGTTTCTTCAACGGGATCCGATGTCGCATTTCCGTCGCTGGCCGTAGCTTCATTCGTTATAGATCCATTATCAATATCGGCCTGGGTCGCGAAATCTGTTCCTGTACAGGTCAAGGTCGCACCTGGCGCGAGGCCGCCTGTTGGGAGAGCGGGACACGTCACAGAGGCAATCCGGTTATCCGATACTGTGATCGGATCTGAAATTGTAACGTTCCCTGTATTCGTCACGACATAATCATAGCTAATGCTATCACCAACATTTGCATAGCTTTGCGGGGTCGCCGTTTTGGTCATGGATAAGGCTGGAGCCTGGTCGGCCGTAACTGTCTCGGTAACGTCAGGCGATGTGGTTGTCCCATCTGTTGCGCTTGCGACATTGACAACATCGCCCGCATCGAGATCGCCCTGCGTCGTTATATAGCTGGCAGAACAGGTTAGGCTGTCACCCGGTGCCAGACCTCCACTTGGAAGCGCCGGACAATTCACAGAGGCAATCCGGTCATCAGACACTGTAATCGGAGCCGTAATTGTGACGTTACCCGTATTCGTAACGACATATTCATAGTCAATGACATCGCCAACATTATCAAAGTTGGACGTCAGGGCCGTTTTGACAATTTCGAGGCCAGGTTGAATATCAGCATCAACAGTCTCGGACGTATCAACTGGATCCAAATTACCCCCTGCAGGCAATCCATCGGCAGACGCCATATTGGTCAGGCTTTCATTATCTATATCATCCTGAGTTACGGTGTAGCTGCCCGTACACGTAAAGCTCTGCGTTGGCGCAAGCGCATCTGTTGGACAGGATAAAGTTGGAATAAGCGGATCATCGACAATAATATCTGAGATAGAAACATTGCCCGTATTTGTGACGGTAATTTCGAAGTCAATAATATCGCCAACACTATCATAGCTTGTGGTCAATGCCGTTTTGACAATCTCAAGTTCGGGTAATTGATCCCCTGAAATTGTGACACTATCGGTTTCTTCTGGAAGCGGGTCCCCAGATGGTAAGTCGGCGCCTGCAGACGCATTATTGATGACTTCGCCCGCATCAACATCATCCTGGGTCACCGTATAGCTTGCCGTACAAACCATAGACTGAGCCGGAACCAGGGTCGTGAATGGACAGACGACATTAGAAATAATATCATCGGTGATGACGATATTTGACAGGGTCAACATACCCGTATTTTCGACATCAAATTCATAGGTCAGAACATCGCCCACAGCATCAAAATCTGACGAGATTGCGCGCTTGGCAAAGCTAAGGCCTGGCTCACCAATGCTCTCGACGGTGGCACTATCATCTTCGTCAATGATCGTTCCATCAGGTGCCGTACCGCTGACCGACGCATTATTGATAACTTCACCTGCATCAACATCAGCCTGGGTAACCGTATAATCAGCCGTACACGTCATGGTTTCCGTCGGCGCTAGAGTTGTCAGCGGGCAGCTCACGCTCGCAATAATATCGTCAGAAATTGAAACAGGTGTCAGCGTGACATTGCCCGTATTTTCAACATCAAATTCATAAGAGATGACATCCCCTGCTGAGGCAAAATCAGCCGTCAAGGCCCGTTTTTCAAATCCAAGGGACGGTGTCGCTGTCCCGGTAACAGTGACATCAACAGGGTCGGATACAATGGATCCGTTTTGAGCAAAGGCTTGGTTTGTGACCTCACCCGCATCGATATCAGCCTGGGTAATGACATAGCTGGCCGTACATGTCTGTGTGTCGCCCGGCGTAAAGTTTCCGGTGATACAGCTAATAGTGCCAATTCGGTCATCAATAACGTCAACACCGCCTGTCAAAGTTAGGTTACCTGTATTGGTAACTTCGAACTCATATTGGACGACTTCTCCGGCTTGCGTGAAATCACTAAAGAGAGCCGTTTTGACAATGGACAAAGCTGGCGACTGATCTGCTGGGATCGTCTCTGACGTTTGCGGAGATGTGGTTGTCCCATCAGATGCCGAGGCCAAGTTTGTCACCTGTCCAGCATCGAGATCCGCTTGGGTGACCGTATAACTTGCTGTACAGGTCAGGCTGGCATTGGGGGCTAGGCCGCCTGCTGGTAAGGCTGGGCATGTTACATTTGTAATGAGATTATCCGTGACTGTAATTGGATCCGTTAGGGTCACATTACCCGTATTCGTCACAACATATTCATAGGTCGTAATATCGCCTGGTAATTCGAAATTCACATCTGTCGCGGTCTTGACCACGTCAAGGTCAGGCAATTGTTCGCCTGTAACGGTCGCGTCAGCTTCGGCCGGTGTGAGCGTGCCGCCAGCAGGCGTGCCATCAGCGTCGGCATTATTGATTACTTCGCCTGCATCCAAATCGTCTTGCGTGACACTATAGCTGGCCGTACAGATAACAACTTCGCCTGGATCCAGATTGGCGTCTGCATTTCCAATAGCGGGAACGTCACATGTCACGCTCGAAATCCGGTCATCCGTAACAACAATATTTGAAATCAAAACATTCCCGGTATTCGAGACCTCATAAGTATAATTCAGAATATCTCCGACCGCATTAAAGGTCGTTTCAACAGGTGATTTTACCAATGTCAGTTCTGGAGACTGAACCGCATCAACGGTCTCAGATGTTTCTGGTGATGTAAGATCGCCTCCACTTGGAGTGCCATCGACAGAGGCAATATTGGTCACCTCACCTGCATCTAGGTCGTCCTGAGTTACTGTATAGCTGGCCGTACAGACGACGGTTTCTGTTGGATCAAGAACCGCATCGCCATTCCCGATTGTCGCGACGCTACAGCTGACATTGGAAATCCGATCATCAGTAACAGCGATATTTGAAATGCCTACATTTCCGATATTTGTAACCGTATATTCATAGGTCAGAATATCGCCGACAGTATCGAAGTCAGCCTCTTGGGCTTCTTTCTCAATTGAGAGAGCGGGGCTTTGCGTGCCTGTAACTGTCGCGTCATCTGTTGGAGACGTCGTTGTGCCGTCGCTTGCCGAGGCAATATTGGTCACTTCACCCGCATCTAGATCAGCTTGGGTCACTGCATAGCTGGCAGTACATGTGATACTATCATTGGGGAGTAGACCGCCCGTTGGCAAAGCCGGACAATTTACGATCGCAGGCGGAAGAATTCGGTCATCATCAACCTGAATTGGCGAGGTGATCGTCACATTCCCTGTATTCGTCACGACATATTCGTAATCCAGCATATCACCGATAGCGGCAAAATCAGATGTCAACGCCGTCTTCTCTAGCGCAAGGCTAGGTGTCTGCGTGCCCGTGACAGTCTCTGTGTCTTCTGGTGGCGTAAGCGTACCCCCAGATGGCGTGCCATCCGCAGAGGCGATATTCGTCACAGACCCCAAATCAAGGTCATCTTGGACAACACTATATGTGCCTGTACAGGTCGTGCTTTCTGTTGGAGCCAAAGTCGTTACCGGACAGCTGACTGAGGCAATCTTATCATCTGTAATCGCCAGTGCGGAAATTTCGACATTACCCGTATTGGTGACCAGATATTCATAATCAATTGTATCGCCGACAGCTGTAAAATCTGAATCTAGTGCCGTTTTGACGAGAGTCATTTCCGGCGTTTGTGTCCCTGTCACAGTCTCCGTATCTTGTGGCGGTGTAAGCGTTCCTCCAGATGGTGTGCCATTGGCAGACGCAATATTAGTCACTTGACCTGCGTCCAGATCATCTTGGGTAACGGAATATGAGGCGGTACAAATTGTACTCTCGGTCGGAGCCAGAGTCGTCACCGGACAAGAAACGCTCGCAATTCGATCATCTGAAATCGTCAGGGCCGAAACCGTGACATTGCCTGTATTTACAACTTCATATTCATAGTCCAGCATATCGCCAATTGCGGCAAAATCTGTTGTGAGTGCCGTTTTATCTATGGTCAGCTCGGGCGCTGGCGCAATCATAGAGATCGTCTCATCTGCTGTGGTCACAGGTAGGCTGCCCTGGGCGGGCGTTGCCGTTAATGTGGCAATATTTGTAATATCTGTGCCTGCATCAATATCGTCCTGTGTGACCTCATAGCTCGCCGTAAAGGTCACGCTTTGACCGACAATTAGGGTCGCAACATTGCTTGGCGTAATGGCGGAGAGCGTCCCTGTTCCCGGATGATTATCTGACAGGCTGACATTGGTCAGGGTCACATTACCCGTATTTTCAGCCACATAGTTATAGGTCACAATATCGCCAGCTTCGAGGCCTGTCGTAACATCACCCGTCTTTGTTAGATCAACGAATGGCTGGGCATTGTCAGGCGATACAGCCTCAGTGTCTGTGGCCGGTG
>CAYRMO010000009.1:22274-28614 GCA_964425355.1 uncultured Algimonas sp.
ATATCGGCCGTCTTCTCAATATCGAGTTCTGGCGTGGCTGCGATGGGTGTTACACTTTCATCATCTGTAGCCGGAACATAGGTGCCACTTGGTGGTGTGGCATCCACAGTAGCGGTATTTGTAATTGGCACGGCTGCATCGACATCAGCTTGGGTCACGACATATGTCGCGGTGAAATCGACAAAGTCACCAATGGCGAGGCTTGTAACTGTGGTCGGGGTGATGGCTGAGAGTGAGCCTGTTCCCGAATGAACATCCGAGATGCTGATATCACTCATGGTGACATTGCCCGTATTGGTCACACGGTAAGTATATGTGACGGTCTGACCTTCAACCAGACCCGTCGTCACATTCGCCGTCTTATCAAGAGCAAGAGCCGGACCTGCGGTTTCGGGCGTTACAGACTCGTCTGCCGTTACAGGATTAAGAACCCCTGTGGCCGGGGTCGCCGTCAACGTGGCCGTATTATCAATCGGGACACCCGCATCGATGTCGTCTTGGGTCACAACATAAGTTGCGCTAAAGCTGCCGCTTTCTCCCGGAGCCAGGCTCGCAATCGAGACCGGTGAAATGGCCGATAGCGCACCAGTGCCCTGATGGGCATCGGTAACTGTGACATTGGTAAGGGTCGTATTACCGGTATTCTCGACATCATAAGTATAGGTGACCGTTTCACCAACAACCAAACCTGCGGTTTTATCGGCCGTTTTTTCAAAGATGACATCAGGCGAACCAGGATCTGGAATAATGGTTTCATCATCAGAGACAGGTGTATAGGTGCCGCGATCCGGCGTCGCAGCGAGTGTCGCCGTATTTGTAATCGCGGTCGCATTATCAATATCGTCTTGCGTAACTTCATAGGTCGCCGTGAAATTTGTAGTGGCGCCTGGCGCAAGGCTTGCGACACTCGTTGGCGTGAAGGATGACAGCGTGCCCGTTCCCGGATGTACATCCGAGATAGAAAGATTTGTCATCGTAACATTGCCGGTATTCTCAACGACATATGTATAGGTAATGATATCGCCCGCCAGAACATTCATCGTCTTGTCCGCGGATTTGTCGAGGGTTAGCTCTGGCTCAGCCGCTTCAATTGTGACCGTTTCATCGTCTGTAATCGGTGTGTAGCTTCCCGCCGTCGGGGTCGCATTGGCGGTCGCGACATTTGTGATATCCGTACCTGCATCAATATCGTCTTGGGTCACTTGATAGGTGGCTGTGAACACCTCTGTATCGCCTGGCGCCATAGTAACAGATGTGGGTGTGATCGCCGATAATGTGCCCGTACCGGAATGTACGTCGCTAATACTGACGGCATTCATTGTGACATTGCCGGTATTCTCGACCTTATAAGAATAGGTTATGATTTGGCCTGCAACCACATCGGTTCTATCTGAGGCAGCTTTTTCCATAATTAATTGAGGATCAGGCTTGGCCACAGTGACGCTCTCATCAGCCTCAATCAATGGAAGAGTCCCGCCTTCGGGTGTTGTCGTCAGGGTTGCCGTGTTCGTAATTGGGGCGGCGACGTCAATATCGCTCTGTCGAATGACATAGGTCGCTGTGAAACTTACACTATCTCCGGGCGCGAGGGTCGGGACGGATGCCGGGGTGATTGCAGAGAGTGATCCGGTGCCAGAGTGAATATCTGTCAGACTGGAGTTTGTCAGTGTGACATTCCCAGAATTTGTCAGCACATATGTATAGGTAATTATATCTCCCGCATTCACGGCCGTATCAGGAGACGCCGTTTTCGTTAGGTTTGCATTTGGATCGGCGGGCTGTAGTTCGACTTTTGCATCATCATTTACAGGCATTAGGGTCCCTCTTACAGGCGTGCCATCAGCTGTCGCAATATTTGTAAGATCCGTTCCAGCATCAATATCGTCTTGCGAAACTTCATAAGTGGCCGTGAATATTTGAACCCCGTCCGGGGCCAAGTCAGCACTCGCTGGTGTAATGGCAGATAATGTACCCGTGCCCGAGTGCACATCCGTGACCGACACATTTGCTATGTCAACA
This sequence comes from uncultured Algimonas sp., assembly GCA_964425355.1. GTDB lineage: Bacteria > Pseudomonadota > Alphaproteobacteria > Caulobacterales > Maricaulaceae > Litorimonas. The sequence continues at coordinate 24,294 of CAYRMO010000009.1, forward strand.
TTGCCGGTATTTTCAACCTCATATGTATAGGTGATGATATCGCCGAGCGCGACGTCACTTGTATCTGAAGCGGATTTTATAATTGTCAGAGAAGGATCCGCAGCTTCCACATCGACCGCCGCATCAGCCGTCTCTGTTGGCAGGCTACCTTGTGTCGGGGTCGCACTCAGCGTTGCCGTGTTCGTAATGGTAACCCCAGAATCAATGTCATCTTGTGTCACGATATAGGTCGCCGTGAAATCGACACTATCGCCCACCGCAAGGCTGGCGACAGATGTCGGCGTAATGGCAGAAAGCGAACCAGACCCATTATGCGCGTCTGAGACAGAGAGATTTGTCAGGGTGACATTACCCGTATTTTCAACGGTATATGTATAGGTGACCGTGTCACCTTCGGCCAAATCTGCAGAAACGTCAGGCGTCTTAGTAAGGTCCGCTTCGGGATCTGGTGTCGTCAGGGACAAAGCTTCATCTGCGGTCGGGGGCGTGAAACTTCCGCCTGATGGCTTTGCATTCGCGGTCGCGGTATTGGTGATCTGAACGCCCGCATCGATATCGTCTTGGGTGACTTCATAGGTCGCTGTGAAGGTGACGTCATCGCCAGGCAAGACCGTTGCAACACTGGCAGGCGAAATGGCTGATAATGTCCCTGCCCCATTATGGACATCTGATATCGACACACTATTTAGGGACACATTCCCTGAATTGGTAAAGACATATGTATAGGTAATCGTGTCTCCAGCTTCGACATTTACATCCTTATCTGCCTGTTTGGTCAAGGTGGCATCGGGAGCCGGGCTTTCAACGGTTATAGATTCGTCGGCTGAGACAGGTGTATATGTCCCGCGGTCCGGTGTCGCATTTGCTGTTGCCGTATTGGTAATTGGCACGCCAGCATCAATATCATCTTGGGTGATATCGTAAGTTGCGGTAAATATTTGCGTGGCGCCAACAGCAATATCAGCCGAACTTGGTGAGACCGCCGATAAATTTCCAGAGCCATTGTGAACGTCTGAAATCGTAACGGAATTCAACGTGACGTCACCCGTATTGGCAACTTCATATGTATAGGTAATGATCTGGCCAAGGGTGACGAGCGTATCATCATCCGCTGTTTTTGCGATTTTCGCAGAGGGCGCAGCGGTCGCAAGGCTAACAGATTCGTCCGCCGTTAATGGTGGCAGCGTGCCGCCCGCAGCTGTCGTATTTAAGGTCGCTATATTTGTAATATCGACGCCCGCATCAAAATCATCTTGGGTGATTACATAAGTGGCCGTAAAGTCTTGTGTCGCGCCTGGGGCAATATCTACGCCCGTTGGCGTAATCGCAGAAAGCGATCCAGTGCCGTTATGAATGTCTGAAATAGATGTGTTTGTAAGGGTCACATTCCCAGTATTTTCAACGCTATAGGTATAGGTAACCATATCGCCTTCTTCGAGATCGCTATCGGGAGATGCAATCTTGGAAAAAAGCGCTTCGGGCGTTGGCGCCGTGACCGAAATCGACTCATCCGCCGTTGGGGCCGTTATCGTTCCCCGTTTTGGTGTTGAATTGGCTGTCGCCGTATTTGTTATATCAATGCCAGCATCAATATCAGCCTGGGTGACTTCATATGTGGCTGTAAATATTTGCGTATCGCCCGGAGCGAGATTATCCACAGAAGCGGGTGTTATAGCAGATAATGTCCCCGCTCCATTATGAGCATCCGTAATACTGACGGCATCCAAAGTAATGTTTCCCGTATTCTCGACTTCATATGTATAGGTGACAATTTCACCCGCCATTAGGTCCGTTGTCTTGCTAGCGACCTTGGTCAAGGTCATGGAATTATCGGCGTCTGGACCAGGTATCGTAAGGACTCCTGAGACATTACCCAGCGCACCTTCGGTGGGGTTTGCCGTTACTTCGGCCGTATTTACAAAGACAACATCATCATCAACATTTTGCTGAGAGACCACATGTTGTCCCGTACAGATCATGGACTCGCCTGTTACGAGTGATGTTTGGGGGCAACTAACCGTGCCCGTAATGAAACTATCTATTACGACGATCCCATTGAGCTGGACCGAGCCAATATTTGTCACTTCAAATTCGTAATTAATGACATCGCCGGGCGCCGTATAATTTGTGCGGTCAGCCGTTTTGACAATTTCAATACCTGGCGCGACTTCGGGTGTACCCGTTGCGTCATCGCCATCCGTGAAGAACCAGAAATTATCGCCACGCGTTGTATTCGCCCCTGTATCATCATCTCTGATGAACGGGGTTGTTCCGCCCGTTGATAGGATATTGGACAAGACATTGTTTGGAAGATCAAACCAAGATGTTGACGTTTCGGTGCCGCCTTGGTTCCGAAAGCAATCCTCTGTGCCGATCGTCGAGGTTCCCGCAAAATTCGTACGCTCAACGGAGCCTGCCGAAAGATCTGATAGGCTCGCGACGGGCAATCCGTTTACTTCAAAGGCGACGTCTTGATAGTCAAAGTTGCCCGGGCACGCATCCGCGTCACGTACGGTAAGGCGTGCATAGCCTTCTGCAATCCCGCCACCAAAATAGTCTGAACAAGAGACGGTCCCACAATTCAAATTCTGCGTCGGGCCGAGCTGGAAGACCGGAATGCCTTGAAAAGCGGTCGGCGTACCCGTGCCAGGAAACCCTCTAAATTGCGTGGAGGGGTTGACGAATTGGTAATAGATATTGCCATTCACACCGATCAAAACAAACATCGTGCCGCCAACAGGTGGGAATGTGTTGGGAATTGGCCCGTTTCCGTTTGGAACGGTTTCCGTGAAGGTCGTCGCCCAAGCGGATTGCGGCAGAACAGTTCCCAAAAGCAGCATGCACGCAAATGCCAAGACTTTAGCAAGGAAGCTAAGTCCGTGCTTTAATCGTATAAATTGTCTGTTTACCACACTAAACATTTTTCAATTTCCTAAAATTTGAAACTGAAGGGTGAGAAGAAAGATGTTACGCAGGTGTTAATGCGTGTTTAGAATCTCGGTTAACAAAACCTTATTCACTCATTTTGGGTACAGAATGATTAATTTTTGTAGTTTAATTTATATTAAAATACTGATTTATAACGATTTTATAAAATTTAGAGTTAATATTTTGCCTTACCCTATATTCAGGTAGAAGCTGAACTTCACCGTGAAGTTTCAAGATTAAATTCAAACGCTGGCGCTATAGTTTCAGAACTTAAATAGGTTCCAAAACTAAACCCCCTTTATGAAAAACGCCTATTAAACCCTTGGTTACTATTCGGTACTAATAGAAACCCGTGCCGAACGTCAAAAAAACATATCCAAGCCCCAAAAAGGCACCTGACATCTTTTATAATGCCACGCTTTGTCCCATTCGAAGTGTCTTAGGTCTATTAGGGCGGAAATGGCCATCTCTCATTCTTTGCCACCTGTCTTTTGGTAAACATCGTTTCTCTGAGCTCAGAGGCGCAATTCCGGATATTTCTCAACGCATGCTATCGCAAACTCTAAAGGAATTAGAGCGTGACGGCTTGATCAACCGAGACGAACAGCCTGGCATGCCGCCACGTGTGGAATATGAGCTTACGCAGATCGGAGAAAGTTACATAGAGCCTCTACAAGCCATGATGAGCTGGGGGGCACGCCATAAAGACCGGATCGAGACATTGCGAAAATCTTATGATGCGTTGTCGGACATCAGCAAGAGCGCTTAATCTGCGTCATTTTACAAGATATAAGGATTTTGGTCATTGCGATATGATGAGTTGAAAATTCTCACTGACTTTGTATCCTAGCTTCAATCAGGCTCTCTACCCGATAGTAGGGCCATCCGGAGTTAATACTATGCGCAACCTAATAATAGCCATTCTTCCCTTAGGCCTAATAGCCTGCTCGCCTCAGCATGATGACGCCAGCCATGAGCATATAGATGGACATGAAGCCGTTGATCACGACGAAACACATTCAGACATTACGAAAACAGACTCCACAGATGAAAACGAAGCGCATGATGAACATGATGACGATCACAAAGTCGACGCGGATCAGAGTGAAACACGCCAGCTTGGTAGCCATGTCCATGGAGGCGCAAGCCTAGCCCTAGTTCTTGAAGGCACGAAATTAACAGCTGAATTGGAAACGCCCCTATATAATCTTTTGGGTTTTGAACATGAACCCGAAACAGACGCCCAAACAAAAACACTCGATTCGGTACAGAAAAAATTGGTTCAAGGCAGCAAGCTGTTTAGGTTTAATCAGGACGCTGCCTGTATCTCGATAGCAACATCTTCATCAATATCACTCTTTGAAGAAAACCCGCATGATGATGACCATGATGA
>CAYRMO010000009.1:28714-40454 GCA_964425355.1 uncultured Algimonas sp.
ATGATGAACATCACGATGAGCATGAAACCGAAGAAAGTCACCGTGATGTGATTTTGACATATAATTTCATTTGTCAGAATCCAGCTGTGTTAAACACGCTATCTGTCGAAATGTTGAACGACTTCCCCTTGATGACTGAGCTTGATGTCATCTACCTAGGGCCTAGGTCGCAATCCTCATATGAGGTAACCGCGTCAAATGTTGAAATTAAACTAAGGCCCTAAGATGAAATCACTATTCGCACTTACCCTGCCCATGATTTTACTGATCGGATGCTCTGGCGCCGAAACAAATCACGCTGAAACAAACCCCGTCGATTCGCGTGCGATAGAAGCCACTACGCCGATTGAAGTCACAACGATTAGTTGGGAAGATCTTATGCCTGAAGGTGAAGATGAGCGGCTCGAAACACTCTACACGGAGTTCTACACAAATTTGGAAAAGCAATTTCAGAGCGACCAGACAACCCTGATGGGAAGTCAGGAATATAATGCGCTCTTATCGTCAATCCCGGATGGGAGTGCCAATGACACGATGGAGCAAATCGGTACATTTAATGTCGTAGCTGATCTTGATGGAGAAGATGTTCGCATTCCCGGATATGTTGTTCCATTGAATTTCAGCCAGTCCTCAGAATATGACGAGTTTCTTTTGGTTCCATATTTTGGTGCGTGTTTACACACACCGCCTCCTCCACCAAATCAAATGTTATTTGTTCGCGCGAAACCCGCCGCAAAGGTTGCCTCAATTTATGAGCCCGTTTGGCTCGAAGGCACATTAAAAACTGGCGAATTTTTGTCGGAACTCGGAGATAGCGCTTACGAGTTAAAACTAAGCAAGATCGAGGCTTATGAATTCTGAGCCCGTCCTTGACCTCACATCACTGCGGTTTAGCTATGACAAGGCTGCTCCCCTTATTTCCATTGATAGCTTATCAATTAAGGCTGGAGAAAGTGTGTTTTTACGCGGCCCTAGCGGGTCCGGGAAAAGCACCTTACTGGGCTTGATCGGTGGCGTCTTAAAAGCTGATAGTGGTCAGGTTAAAATATCCGGAACAGATATGGCGACCCTATCACCGACAGCCAAAGATAGATTGCGTGCGCGTCATTTAGGTATTATTTTTCAACAACTTAACCTCCTCCCCTATCTGGATGTTGTCGGCAATGTCGCGTTGGCGTGCCGCTTTTCGAAATCGCGGCGAGACAAGGCCATAACCTCCGATGGCTCAATCTCAAAGGCCGCCTTACGTCTTTTGAAAAATCTAGGTCTACCAAATAGCCATCTCTCAAAACCCGTTCGCGAATTAAGTGTAGGTCAACAACAACGTGTTGCGGTCGCGCGAGCCCTGATTGGATCACCGGATCTCGTCATAGCAGATGAACCGACCTCCGCCTTGGACACAGCGAATCGGGATCGTTTCATTGAATTATTAAACACGCAAAGAGTCGATACGGGCTGTAGCCTTCTTTTTGTAAGTCATGATGAAAGCCTCGCGCATCATTTTGATCGCGAGATTAATTTATCGAAATTAAATAAAGCAAATATGAAATGAGACTCCCAAACGTCATAACGCTAGCTTGGAAGTCTTTAGCGGCTCGCCGCTTTACGGCCATTTTGACAATCTTATCGATTGCCATGGCGACGATGCTTTTTTTAGCGGTTGAGAATATACGGCAAGGCGCAGAGGCCAGTTTTGAACGTACAATCAGCGGCACAGACTTAATTGTGGGTGCGCGTTCAAGTCCGATAAATCTGGTGCTCTACTCCGTGTTTCAAATCGGAGATCCGACAAATAATATCACTTGGGAAACCGTCGAGGAAATTAGTGCGCGGCCAGATGTGGGATGGATCGTCCCAATCAGCCTAGGAGACTCCCATAAAGGCTACCGTGTTGTTGGAACGACCACAGAATATTTTGAGCGCTATCAATATGCGGGGGGGCAAGCGCTCAAATTTGAGACGGGGCAAGAATTTGAGGATGTGTTTGATGTTGTGGTCGGCGCGCAGGTCGCGCGAGAGCTATCCTATGAATTGGGTGGTTCGATTGTGCTGTCCCATGGCTTAGGGAGCGCAAGTTTTGTCAATCATGAAAACACGCCTTTCAAGATCACGGGCATTTTAGACTCTACGGGAACCCCTGTTGATCGATCTGTTCTTGTAAGCCTTGGCGCAATTGAAGCCATCCATGCAGGCTGGCAGAATGGGACACCAACACCGGCCAGTCGTGCGGCAACGCCAGACCGATTACGCGCCATTGACTTTCGGCCGGAAGGCGTCACGGCGCTTTTAGTCGGCACAAAATCCAAAATTCAGGTCTTGCGCCTGCAACGCGATCTAAACACCTATTCGAAAGAACCGCTTCAAGCCGTTTTACCTGGTGTTGCCCTCAGCCAACTCTGGAATATGGTCTCTATCGTTGAACGCGCCTTAAGTCTTGTCTCGGGCGCCGTTATAATCGTGGGATTGATTGGGATCTTAACCTCTATATTGACGACATTAAATGAACGTCGTCGCGAAATGTCGATCCTGCGCTCAGTTGGGGCTCGCGGTCGAACAATTCTTGGATTGCTTGTCAGCGAGGCCGCTTTACTCGCTTGTCTTGGGGCCTGCCTTGGCGTCACCTTACTTTATATTCTACTCTGGATTATCGGGCCTGGCCTTGAATCGAGATTCGGGATTGCACCGGCGCGACTTTTGCCTGGGTGGTTTGACCTAGCTGTGATCGCCGTCATCACTGGTTTATCATCGATTTTAGGGCTGATACCCGCTTACCGCGCGCTCAAACGCTCACTTGCGGATGGGTTATCGGTTCGAGTCTAACGACGCTTTTTGAACGGATGGCGGTTTATTATTGACCGGCTTCGCGCTGTCTTTCGCATTTTCTTTGGTTAGACGTAGGCGCGCTCTTTGCGCGGCATCGCTAGCCGCCGTTGAAAAACTAGGCTTGGTCTTCGCCTTTTTCGGAAGTGGTGTATAATTTTGATCGACCGAAATATCAGGAAATTCCGTATTATCCAGAGCCGGGTCTGTATAGGATGCACGCGGCGAATAGCTCTGCCAATTCATACCAAAAGCACCACCCGTATAGCCAGCGCCATGCATGTCACAAGCCATTGCCGATCCGGCAAACATCAAAGCAGATATACCCGCAAATATCGAAATCGATCTTTTCATAGGGTCTATATAGTCTCAATACCTTAAAAAGTCAAAAATTTCGATATCACAGTTGCGTTTGAACATCTTGGAGGCGGTCCATTTGGATGCAACTATGTATCGAGAATGGATTTAACTTTACCGACCCACTCTGTCCGCGACACAGTTTGCTGCGCCGGACGAGATGATTTCCATTCCGCATTCGATTTAATCGCCTCAGCGGCTTTCGCGCCTTCATAAAGATCTTTGAGCGTAACCTCGCCGGCTTCCATTTCATCACTTCCCATAAGAATAGCGACATGCGCCTGTCTACGGTCCGCATATTTCATCTGCTTGGTCACATTGCCTGAGCCGACAAAGACCTCGGTGCGGATGCCTTCGGCGTGAAGCTCAGAGGCCATTTTGAAATATTCACCCATTAATGCACGATCAAAAGCACAAATCACAACAGGCGGCTTAACCTTAGCTTCAAGGGCGTTCATGCGTTCGAGCGCCGATAAAAAGCGTGAGACACCGAAACTAAAGCCCGTTGCGGGGACAGCCTGTCCACGGAATCGCGAAACAAGGTCATCATAACGCCCCCCACCGCCAATCGATCCAATGCGAACGGGACGCCCTTTTTTATCGCGGATATCGGCCAGAAGTTCAGCTTCAAATACGGGTCCCGTATAATAGCCAAGACCACGGACAATGGAGGTATCAAAGCTAACGCGATCTGGTCCAAAACCAACAGAAGACAAAATACCGTCAATTTGCGCAAGCTCACTCACGCCGGATTGGCCGCGTTCTGATTGACCGACAAGTTTTTCCAGAGTTGAGATTGTTTTGAGCCTGTCCGGATCAGAAGCCGTTGTAAAACCAAGCACAGCCTTGATACCGGCCGCATTTAATTTTGCGCCTTCTGTATAGGCGCCGCTATCGTCTAATCGGCCTTCGCCTAGCAAGGCTTCGACGCCGTCGGCTCCCAGACGGTCGAGCTTATCAATGGCGCGTAAGACTTGAAGGCGTTGCACAGCCCCTTCATCCGTATTGGCAACGCCGGACGCTTCTAAAATACCGTCTAATAATTTCCGGTTGTTCACGCGAACCGCATATTGACCGTCTTTTAACCCGGCCGCCCGCATCACATCTGCGGCAAGCATTATCATTTCCGCGTCTGCGGCTGAACCAGCAGCGCCGACAGAATCCGCATCACATTGCGTGAATTCTCTGAACCGTCCGGGCCCAGGTTTTTCGTTCCTGAAAACACTTCCAGCTTGATAGCGCCTGTAGGGTTTGGCGAGTGCGTCATAATTTTCGGCTACAAAGCGCGCTAGCGGCGCTGTCAGGTCATAGCGCAGGCTCATCCATTGCTCGTCATCATCCTGCAATGCAAAGACGCCGGTATTGGGTCGGTCATCATCGGGAAGAAACTTACCCAGCGCGTCAGCAAATTCAAAGGCAGGCGTTTGTAGGGGCTCAAACCCATGTAAGTCATAAACGGAAAAGGCCGCCTGGATCAGGCGAGCTTCAGCCCGTAAGCTCTCTGCGCTTCGGTCTTCAAATCCGCGCGGGCGTCTTGCCTTGGGACGAAAGGGTTTGTTTTTCTTTGCCATGCGCGCGTCCTAATCTGTAGGGCCAAATAAGAAAAGGATAAATGCGACTATATTGGAAAACCCATTGAGGGTCTTATCCGATCCATAATTTGAAAATTCAGCCCGAATCTTATGCCCTCCAAGCATTCAGTTTCCATTCACAGATTCTTAACTAGGTTTTCAATGGTCAAGTGCCGTTCGTCTGGGGGGATGAACAGCTTTGATCAGGGCAGGTCGAGCCGCGTTTTTGGTGCCCCCTCAACGCGCTCCCTGTCCATTCTAAATTAATTCAAAGATTTATTTTTGACCTGCAAACGACATAAGTGCTGTGGTTGACGGATCATGAGACCCCGCTCGCCTCGCTTTCATTTCGGAAAGAATAGTGCCGGCAAGGACCTTCCCAAGCTCAACACCCCATTGATCAAAACTATTCACATTCCAAATCACGCCTTGAACAAAGACTTTATGCTCATAAAGCGCAATCAAATGCCCAAGAGCAAAAGGTGAAAGCTCATCTAATGTGATAGTCGTAGAAGGACGATTGCCCGGAAATGTTTTTTGTGGCGCAAGCGTATCCAGATCAGTACGGCTCGCATTTTCTTCGCGAACCGTAGCTTCGTTTTTACCAAGCATGAGCGCCTCACTTTGTGCAAAACAATTCGCCAATAGCGCAGCGTGATGATCAGGGCGATTTTCGTGATCTTTTAACACGGCGATAAAATCAATGGGCGCTCCCCCATAGCGGCCTTCACTTGGGCCTTGATGTAACCATTGGAAAAAGGCGTGCTGACCATTTGTGCCTTCATCTCCCCAAATAACCGGGCAGGTTAGGCTCGTGGCGCCACCATCTCGCATGGCAGATTTCCCATTACTTTCCATTTCGAGCTGCTGAAGGAAGGCGGAAAATTTTCGTAGGCGCCGCGCATAAGGAATAATGGCTTGAGACCCATATCCCAATCCATTTCGGTTCCAAACACCCGTTAGGGCCATCATAACAGGTAGGTTCTCTTGTAAAGGCTGATCCCGGAAGTGAATATCCATGGCCTTAGCGCCGTCAAGGAAATCCGAAAACACATCTGGTCCATAAGCGATTTGCAAAGACATACCGACAGCCGACCAGACCGAATAGCGACCGCCAACCCAGTCCCAGAAATCAAAAATATTCTCGGGCGCCATGCCAAAGTCAATGGCCCGATCCCGATTAGCTGTCACCGCAATCATATTTGAGGACGCATATTCGCCCAACCACGCCCGAACGCTTTCACCATTCATTTTGGTTTCTTGGGTTCCGAAACTCTTGGACACAATAATCACAAGCGTGTCTTTAGGATTAAGTCCCTTTATGGCATCATTGACTGAGGCCCCATCCACATTTTCTGCAAATCGCAATGTCAGGGCCTGATCAGCGCTAGCCTCTAAGCCGTCTGCGACAAGTCGCGGGCCCAGATCAGATCCCCCAATGCCGATATGGATAAGGGATTTAAACTTTCCATCAGCACGTATCCCATCCGCATAATCGGCAAGTTTTTGCCGCATCATGGCGACATCTTTTTTATTGTCATCTGTGCCGCCGACACCGCGTAAGGCCATATGTAAAACAGCGCGGTCTTCCGATGTATTGACCTTTTCACCTGCAAACAGCTTGGCGCGCCATTCTTCAAGATCACAGCGGGCTGCGAATTGAAGCAAGGCTTTTAAAGCTTGATTGTCAATCGCCTGTTTGGAAAAATCAGCACGTAGAGGTCCCTCCCGCATCACGAATTGGTCCAAACGGTCTGGCTCGCTCTTAAACAAGGACCCAATCGAAATATCCCGATCTGCCTCTTTCTGTAATTCAGCCAGTTGTGTTTCGCGCTGCGTCATGATCGGGTCTCTTTAAAACGAGTTTGGGGAAGTCTATTTTACGGCAGCGGCTTGAAGTTCGCAAAGCTCGGCAATACCTTTCATGGCCAATCGCGTGAGCTCGGACATTTCGTCAGCTGTAAAGGGTGTGTCTTCGGCGCTAGCCTGAACTTCGATAATTCCGCCAGCGTCGGTCAGCACAAAATTGGCATCAGCCTGGGCGGCGCTATCTTCTATATATTCAAGATCTAGGCGGCACTCACCCTCTACAATACCGCAAGAGACTGCAGCCATTTTTGCAAAGATTGGATTTTCTTTTAGCTCACCCGCTTTAACGAGTTTTTCGCAAGCCAACCACAAAGCGACCCAACCGCCAGAAATTGAAGCTGTCCGCGTGCCGCCATCGGCCTGCATCACATCACAATCAATAATAATCTGACGCTCACCCAATTTATCAAGATCGATAACGGCGCGCAAAGAGCGGCCTATCAGGCGGCTAATTTCAACCGTACGCCCACTTTGTTTACCGCGGGCGGCTTCACGTGAATTTCTTGTATGGGTGGACCGTGGCAACATGCCATATTCAGCCGTGACCCAACCGCGCCCTTGGCCCTTCATCCAACGCGGAATATTCTCTTCGATAGAGGCCGTACAGAGAACATGCGTTCCGCCAAATTTTGCGAGGCATGACCCTTCGGCATAGGCGGATATCCCCGCTTCGAATGTCACATCGCGCAATTGATCAAGCGCTCGATTATCTGGTCTCATTTTATGTCCTTTTGAAACTGAAATAGTGGCAGGTTCGACCTTCTCTCAAGGCCTTTTGTTGATAGCGGGTTGATGGCCAATCTTCGGGCCGTTCCAACCATCTGTCTGACAGTTCGTCGGTAAAAGCAAACCCACCATGCCGTTTGAGACGCCTCAACGTCCAGTCAACATAATGGATAATATCAGAGCCGAATCTGAACTCCGAACCCGGTTTTAAAATCCGGTGTAATTCTCCAATAAATTGGGACCTTAATAAACGGCGTTTATGGTGGCGGGATTTAGGCCAAGGATCGGGAAATAAAACAAACAGCCGATCTAAACATTCATCTGGCAGGTTTGATATAACCTCTCTGACATCCCCATGATGTAAAGAGAGATTTTCCAATTTCATGTCAACCGCGCCGCGAATGGCCTTGGACACACCATTCATGAAAGGTTCGGCGCCCAAGACATGAACATCTGGATTTTCTTTGGCTTGCCATAAAACATGCTCAGCAGCGCCAAAGCCGATTTCGAGCCAAAACGGAGCAGACGGCAAATCTCCTCCGATCTGCCACTTTAGGCGGGGAAAATGTTCATCCCAAACCTGTTGAGCCGCAGGTGTGAGAGATCTTCCCTTGGCGCGGCCAAAGGTTCTGAACTGATCTTGCTCACGATTAAAACTCATGGGCGCGGCTATAAGGGCGATAGGCGCAGCAATAAAGCGCTATTCTTCGTCATTCTCCTGAGAGGCTGCCAAAGATCGCGCGAGTTCCAAAATTTGTCGACGGACCGCCTTGTTTTTTATCTGTAAAACAGCGGTGGCGAGACTCACACCATCGGTTGAATTTATAAACTCATAAACCAAAGGAGATTGATCCGGTGACGCGGACACTAAAGCCTCGCTCTCATGACTTCCGCCATGCTCTATCGAAAGCCCCTCATAAAGATAGGTGATCGGAACCTCTAAAACTTGTGAAATTTTCCAGAGACGCGATGCACCTACACGATTTGTACCACGTTCATATTTCTGGACTTGTTGAAAGGTGACGCCAAGGAGGTCGCCGAGTTTTTCCTGGCTCATCTTTAGTAATTTACGCCTGAGTCTAATCCTTGCGCCGACATGCATGTCAACAGGATTTGGAGACCTCGGCCCTGGAGGAGGTGTCATGTGTCTTTTCCCGTCTGCACTTGATAGCGAATATAATGCTAGTTTGGTGGTGCCCCCACCAAGCATAATATTCTCAAGCGTCAGTTTTTCCGTTACGCACAATCTCATATTGTCGCGCCCTAATGAAAGGGACTATGACGCAAAAAAACAGACTTAGCAAGAGAAGCATTAGGGTTGCGATTAATGTTTTATCGTTAAATTTCAAACTTTTAACTAAGGTTGTATCTATAAAGAATACCCCAGGGCTATCTATTTTTCTAAAAATTCTACCATAGGGATCAATGACAGCACTTACACCGTTTGAGGCCGCCCTGACAATTGGAAGCCCTGTTTCAATGGATCGATAGCGCGCTATATTGGCATGTTGAGACGGACCAATCTTTTTTCCAAACCAAGCATCATTGGATTGGTTTAAAATAAATTCCGGCGGGTTTTCTGGGTCATTTGGCGTAAAACCGGGAAATATTATCTCATAGCAAATCTGCGGGGAGAGCCTGGGTAGGCCCGGAAAATTATCAAGCTGTTTTGATTTTGCGGGTGAAATTGAGGCCAAATTGGTTGAGATGAGCGGCATTTGCACATCCTCCATCCAATCCATAAACGGAATATGTTCGCCAAAGGGCACTAATTTGCGTTTGCGGTTCACGCCTTCCACCGTTGGCAGGCCTCGAGAGTCAAAACTTATAGCTGCAGAGACATTATAATATCGCTGGCGGTTATCGGCCTCTTGCGCATAATTTGATTGCATCAACCAAATAGGTGGCGTGTCATCTTTAGACGACAAACGTTGTCCAATATATTGTAAGAATATTGCATCTTGAACCGCCAGACCGTTGATCGCGCCCTCCGGCCAAACCAAGTGTGTTATATCTGAAATCCCAGGCTCAAGGCTTGTTTGGACAAATTCTTCCAAAATTCTAAAAGATGTTTCTGGGTCAAATTTTTCAGATTGCTTAAACGGGACGGATACAAGCCGGAAGCGAACATTTGGGTCTTCTTCTATGACGGCCGAAGACAATCGCATATGCCCAATGACAAAAAGACTTAAAAGCGGAAGCGCGCAAATCAACCCGGCTAAAACTCTGCGTTTGGAAAACACGACTTGTCCAAGGCCAGCAGAAATCAAAAGCACAAGCGCGCTCAAACCATAAGCATTTATCCAGCGCGCGATTTGCGAAGGCCTAGAGCCCGCTTCGAAAATATAGCCGGGTAGGTTCCAAGGCAGGCCTCCAAAAATATGGCCGCGTATCAGCTCGGCCAGAGTAAAAGCTGATGCAAAGGCAAAAACTCGCAACAGGCCTGACGCCTTTATGCGCGCTAAGTAAATTCCCGCTAACCCCCAGAAAAGCGCAAGCAGACAGGCGAGCCCGCCTACCATAAAGGGCATAAGCGGAATAAAAGCCGGGCCGCGCTCGATAAAAGCGGAGCCAATCCAAAATGTGCCAGCGGCAAAATACCCAAGGGCCCACCAAAAGGCTGAACCAAAACCAGCCCGGCCAGCGCGCTCATGACCAGACGCCCAGATCAATCGACCATAAAGCCAGGCTAGGCTTAGCAGTGCGAGCGGCCAAAAATGAAACGGCGCATGACCTAAAACAGCGAGCGCGCCAATAATTAGAGCTAAGCCTCGCCCACGCCACCCTTGCAAAGTGAGATAAAAGGGCAAACCCACAATTTAGTCTTTGGGGGTGGGTTGAGATGGATGAACGCCTTCTTCCGAAGGTTTTTTGGCCGCGGCTTTGCTGCGACGGCCATCACTAATACGCAATCTTTTGACACGCCGAGAATCAGCATCCATCACTTCGAACTCTAACCCCGACGCATGTCGAATAATTTCGCCCCGTTCTGGCACCCGGCCCGCCAAGGTAAAAATTAATCCACCCAACGTATCAACATCTTCTTCTTCGTCAGGCGTCGCAAAATCGCGGCCCACAACTTTTTCAAAATCATCAATAGAAATTCGCGCATCGGCTTCCCAAACGGAACGCCCGCCTCTGCCGGTGACAATTTGAACTTCTGGCTCCATTTCATCATGCTCATCATCAATATCACCAACGATTGTCTCAATGAGGTTTTCAATGGTGACCAAGCCGTCCGTGCCGCCATATTCATCAACCACAATCGCCATATGAATGCGGCGGCCCTGCATGCGGCGCAAAAGATCTTGGGCTAGCATTGAGGGCGGAACGAAAAGCACTTCGCGCCTGATCGACTTTATGATTTTTCGCTCTGGATAGGTTTTGGCGGTCCGGCCGCGTGCATCCAACATGAGATATGGCATAAGGTCTTTAATATGGACCATACCAATCGGATCATCGAGTGTCTCTTTATAGACGGGCAATCGCGAATGGCCCGCAGCTCGAAAAGCGGATGACAATTCCTTGAGGGTCGAGGCGCTATCGACCGCGACAATATCTGCGCGCGGCACCATGACATCATCAACCCGCAAGGAATGAAAGCGCTCAGCCGCCACCACCATTCGGTGCTGCGCGAGATCAGAGGCCTTTGGCGTAGACGACTTAGGTAAGTCATTACGTTTGAGAATATCGCGCAAACGTCTTCGAGGCGGGGAATGGGGTGAGTCAGGGTCTTCGGTCATTGATCTCATAATGTTTTAACATCTTAATCCATATCCAGACGGTACGGGTTGTCAATGCCAAGACGCGATAAAGCTAAAATTTCCAATGACTCCATTTTGCGGGCCTCAGCCTCGGTTTGATGATCATAGCCTTGAAGGTGCAACCATCCATGTATGATCAAATGCGTCAAATGATCTTCCAAACAGATCTGTTTTTCCTGCGCCTCTTTTCGAACGGTCTCATAGGCCAGAACAATGTCACCCAAAAGCGGGGCAGGTGGAGGAACCGGGAAAGACAAAACATTTGTCGCTTTATCTTTACCGCGATAGTCGCGATTTAAAGTCCGTATATGGGCATCATCGGTAAGCAAAATAGAGAGTTCGCCTTTTCGGGCACGCTCCACAGAGTCCGAAATCGTAAGCACCGCCAAATCAATTAGAGGTAAGCAATCTCCCCAACTATTGCTCTGTGTGGTGATATCAATGGGATGTTCCATTTCAGATCAAATTTATGCGCATAAATTAAGACGAGTCTTTTTCATAAGCTTGGACAATCTTGCCAACCAAAGGATGGCGGACAACGTCACTCGCCAGAAACTTAATTTGCTCAATCCCTTTAATCCCGCCCAAAATATCTAAGGCATGTTGAAGGCCAGAGGGTTGCCCCGATGGAAG
>CAYRMO010000010.1:0-40009 GCA_964425355.1 uncultured Algimonas sp.
CAATATTTGCGTCACTGCTTCTTTCGGCATTCGCGGCTTGCCAACCGAAACCAGCTAGCGACAACTTAGAAAAACCAACATCGAATGCTGGCGTATCTGCCTCCGACATCATAGCCGCGCCAGCGGGCGATTGGCTTTCCCACGGCAGAACCTATGCTGAAGAGCGTTTTTCACCGCTCACCCAAGTTTCAGTTGAAAATGTAGATGAACTCGGATTGGCGTGGTCATTTGATTTGGAGACAAGCAAAGGCATAGAAGCCACGCCCATTGTCCATAATGGCGTGTTATATGTTACTGGAGCATGGAATGTCGTATATGCCATTAACGCGGTAACCGGCGAACAGATTTGGGCCTTTGACCCAGAAGTTGATCGCGAACGCGGCAGCTATACATGTTGCGGCATTATCAATCGCGGCGTTGCGATTTGGGGCGAAAAGGTTTTCGTTGGTACCATAGATGGACGCCTTATCGCAATTGATATTAATTCGGGTCAAAGCGTTTGGGATGTCAATACAATCAACAAATCACGACCTTATACGATTACCGGTGCTCCGCGCGTTGTAAAAGGTAATGTCATTATTGGTAATGGCGGCGCTGATTTAGGGGTCCGCGGCTATGTCTCTGCCTATGATGTTGATAGCGGAAAAATGAATTGGCGGTTTTATACGGTTCCCGGAAATCCTGAGGATGGGTTTGAAAACGACGCTATGGCAGATGCCGCAAAAACATGGGCCGGCGATTGGTGGACCCAAGGTGGTGGTGGCACGGTGTGGGATTCCATGGCCTATGACCCAGACTTGGACTTGCTCTATATCGGTGTTGGAAATGGCTCTCCTTGGAACCATGAAGTTCGCAGTAATGGAGAGGGAGACAATCTTTTCCTGTCTTCAATTGTAGCCCTTAGACCTGATACCGGAGAGTATGTGTGGCACTACCAGACAACGCCGGGCGAAACTTGGGACTATACAGCAACACAGCACATGATCCTTGCGGAGATGGATATTGAAGGTCAGCTTCGCGACGTCATCATGCAGGCGCCTAAGAATGGTTTCTTCTATGTTTTAGACCGCAAAACCGGAGAACTCTTATCAGCAAAGAACTTTGTTCCTATAAATTGGGCGACCCATGTGGATATTGAGACAGGACGTCCTGTTGAAATAGCGGAAGCGCGATGGCCAAATCAAACTGTACCGCGCATACAACTGCCTGGACCTTTGGGGGGCCATAACTGGCATCCTATGTCCTACAGTCCTGATAGCGGGCTGGTCTATATTCCGGCTCATGAGCTGCCTCATGTCTATCTCAACGATCCTAATTTTATATATGATAGCTCGTCCTGGAACACGGGGACTGATATGATAGGCGGCAATATTCCGACCGACAAAGCCATCGCTAGAGCGACACGTGCGGCCCTCAAAGGGATGCTAATTGCCTGGGACCCAGTTAAACAAGAAGCCGCTTGGACCATCAAACATAACGGTCCGTGGAATGGCGGTGTGTTATCCACGGCCGGTAATTTGGTTTTCCAAGGCACGGCTGACGCGCACCTCAGCGCTGTGAATGCTGAAAGTGGTGAAAAAGCCTGGTCATTCTTTACCCAAACAGGAATTGTTGCGGCTCCCATATCTTTTGAAGTCAATGGAGACCAATATGTTTCTGTCGCAACGGGTTGGGGCGGCGTTTATGCCCTTACAGCAGGCGGGTTCGATCCCGTAGCAGATACAAATGCTGGACGTGTCCTCACGTTTAAAATTGGCGGCACATCACAACTTCCTGAAATTGCGACAACCGCTATAGTGAGACCTGAACCGCCCGTACAATTCGCAAATGCCGAGACAATACAAAAGGGCGAAAGCCTTTATGCCAATCGCTGCCTAGCCTGTCACGGCGTTCACGCGATTACCATGCCGGGTCTCAATCCAAGTTTACGCTATAGTCCATCTCTAAGTGACGCTGAAACTTGGAACGGCATTATTTTGGAAGGCTGGCTCGCGGGCGGTGGCATGCCGAATTTCGGTAAAGCGCTTAGCGAAGAAGACGCTGAAGCCCTCCGCGCTTACGTCATTGCTCAAGCCCGCAGTGGTCTGGATGAAGAGTTCTACAAAAGTCTACGACGCGAGACACAGAAATAGAGTCTTTTGGATGCATCCAATCTTGAAACGGGTGCACCAAATGCTGGGATCAAGCGACGAGGAGATGCCACACCACATCTACCGCCGCTAAACAGCCCGCTTCTTTCTCCGTCTCCGAACCAAGGCAAATCCACCCAGCACAATCAGGGCCAATATTCCTGCGAATAGACGTTTTCGTCGTTTCGGATTGAGCATGGTGTCCGGAAAGCCAAACTTGGTTCCACACCACCAATTACACGGCCCTTCATAAGTAATGCCTAAATTCACCGCTATCATAGGATTGGGGGCAACAACCTTGTTGCGCTCAGCATCATCACGTTCGGCCCATGGCTTTTTGTGCGACTCCAGCCAGGCTGGGAAATTAAATACTGGCGCTAATGAATCATCCCCATCTATTAGGCCCAACTCAATCAGCCGTTCACGCCGTTGTTCTTTGAATTTGGCAGGACCAGCGTCAAACACACCCTCATAACGATCTAGCCAATCATCCGGCACTTGCAGTGGATCATGCGGCGCCGTGAAAGCGACATAAGCAAAAAAGGGATCCCCATTCGCCCGTCGATATATTCAATAATCTTGTCGGTATAGCTAATGCTCGAATAGAAATCGTCCGCCAGCTTCGCTGGCTTACCATTTTCAAGATAGCGAACCGGCAAATCGCGAGCGAGGTTTTTTTGATCGGCAAAATGACTGGCGCCGCCTCCAACCAGACCAAAGCTTTGATCAAAGCCGCGCTGATGTGCCAATTGCTCATCACTTAGGGCCAGATGCCACTTGCCGCTCATCATCGTCTGATATCCATGGGAGGATAGCATTTCGGCAACCGTGACGACGTCATCATGTAACTCGGCCGCATATTCGCGCAAACCCAGCTGATTAGGCGCCCACGCTGTTTCCATTGTCCCCACGCCGGCCGCATGGTTGCTCACCCCCGTCAGCAACATAGACCGCGTCGGTGAACAGGTCGGGGCGACATAGAAATGCGGCATGAAAACCCCGCTCTGCGGCAGCTTGTCGATATTGGGGGTGCGTATACTACTCCCCAAAAAAACCTGGGTCGGACCAGCCTAAATCTTGGGCGACGATAACCAGAAAATTCGGTTTGTCTTGCGCAGATACTGCGCTTGGCAAAGCCAATAACGCCAAACACAAGCTCAAGCATAACCCTTTGCGTTTCAAGAATTTCTCGACCATGGACACATCTCCTCCCCAAGAATGTAAGATTCACATACTCGGCACCGAAATTTCCTGAGCGAGTCATGTGCTCATATTTATTAGACATCTGCTTTGAGTGGACAGAATATTGAGGCTATGATACCAACTTGACAGTCGTAAAGTATACAAAAACTTTTCAAGGTGTGTTAAGTGGCAAAGAAAAAATTATCTGCCCATGCTGAACGGGTTTTAAAACTTGTAAAGACTGATCCTCAGGTTGCGAGCCATATGCCAAATGAGGAACTCTGGGAAGGTTTACGAGATGCCAGCTTACCCTTAGCTGACCGCATAGATACGCTGCTAGGTGGCTATGGAGATCGCCCTGCCCTCGGCGAACGAAAATACACGCTCAAAGATATAGCTGGAACCGGAGAGTTAAGTCGGGTTTATGACAGCACGTTTGACGCCATTAGCTATTCAGATTTTCGTGACCGCATCCGGTCTGTCGCGTCGGCTTGGACAACCCAAGATAGGTTTCGCGTCAACCCTGACGATTTCGTTTGTATGATGGGGTTTGCAGGCATTGATTTTGCCGCATTTGATATCGCCTGTCTTTATGTACAAGCTGTCAGCGTGCCTATTCAAGCCAATTACGGGTTTGACGTCTTAAAGGGCATGCTCGAAAAAATTCAACCGACGGTTCTTGCGACGACCGTCTCAGATCTAGATATGGCGGTTCGCCTAGCTGAGGTTATTCCAACCCTCAAAAGCCTTATTGTGTTCGATTATGATCCTGAGGATAGTCGCAATGTAAAGGATTGGGCTGCGGCAAAAACTGACCTCAAAGCCAACAGGTCGAATATTGCAACGATTTCAATGAACGACTTCATTGAATTGGGTGACCCAAAGGCCTGGCGGATGTTGCCAGCTCATAAAGACGGATCTGAGCGTCTAACGGCCATTGTTCACTCGTCCGGGAGTACGGGTACACCCAAAGGTGCGATGTTACCCGAACGCGCTATTCGAAAAAGTTGGCATAATTCTCTACCCAGAGCGCCGATGATCAGTATTGGACTTGCCCCCCTCAATCATCTGATGGGTCGGGTTACGGTTACAAGTGCATTGGGGATTGGCGGGCGTGTGAATTTCACCCTCGCAGAGGATATGTCGACTTTGATCGAGGACATTCGCACCACACGCCCGATCGTCTTTGCGGTTGTCCCGCGTATTCTGGATATGATTTATCAAGATTATCTGAACCAGGTCTCAAAGCGGGTAGATGTTTCAGGCGTCTCAGAAGAGCAAGCCCGAAAAGACATCATGAACGAGTTCAAAGGCTCTTACCTTGGCGACAGATTAATGGGTGGCACGGTCGGAAGTGCACCGACCACAAAAGAGATGCGGGACTTCATCATGTCCTGCTTTGGTATCCAGCTCGCGAATGGCTATGGAAACACTGAGTCGGGGACCGGCACGGTCACAATGAACAACCGCATTGTCCGTCACAGCGTGACCGATTACAGACTTCGCGATGTCCCGGAACTTGGCTATCTTACGACAGACAAACCCTATCCGCGCGGGGAGCTTTGTATCAAAACGCACACGCAAATTCTGGGCTATTACAAAAATCCTGAGGCGACAGCGAAACTCATCGACGAAGATGGCTTTTACGCAACAGGAGATATTGTCGAAGAACAAGGACCAGACCAAATCGCCATAATCGACCGGGTCAATGACGTGCTAAAGCTTTCCCAAGGCGAGTATGTTGCAGTTGGTCGTCTCGGAACCATATTTGAGACAGAAAGCGAGCTAATTGAGCAGATATATATCTATGGGAATTCTCTAAGGTCCTATTTGGTGGCCGTCGTGGTGCCCAATGTGGCAGCCCTTGAAACGGCTCTAGGCAGTACGCCAAGCCCCTCTGCCGTCCAAGCCCTCATTCGCGAAGATTTCCAAAATGTCGGACGCGCCGCAAACCTAAAGGCCTTCGAAATCCCACGTGATTTCATCCTAGAAAGCGAATTATTTTCAACTGAGAATGGGCTGCTTACAAGTGTCCTCAAAAAGAAACGCCCAGCCCTAAAAGCCAAATATGGCAAACAGCTTGAAACAATTTATGAAGCGGCCGAAAAACTGAAATCAGATCAGCTCAAACGTTTAAAAGACCCTGATTCAAAACTTACCACCGAAGATAAATTACGCATTCTATTGGCTAGTAATCTTGGTCTTGAGGAAGACGATATCGACAATGCCAAATCCTATCAGGGGCATGGAGGTGACTCCTTGGGATCTGTCTCTTTCTCACTGGCTATTGAGGACACATTTGGCGTGGACATTCCGTCTAACGATATTCTCAGCCCTGCGGGAAACATCGAGACATGGGCGAAATTCATCAGCAAAGGTGCGGACGGGCGCCTGCCGACATTTGAAGATATTCACGGCAAACGCACAGATGAAATCTACGCCAATGACCTAAGGCTCAGCGCATTTTTAAAGCCTGAAGATATGGCCAAAGCCGCCATGCTTCCGGCTGTCGACCCTAATGATCGAAAAACTGTTTTCCTAACAGGCGGTAATGGATTTCTTGGACGAATTGTCTGTTTAGAATGGCTCAAATCTCTCTCAGAATCCGGCGGGAAACTGATTTGCCTGATCAGAGCAGCTGATGACGCGGCTGCGAAAAAACGCCTGACCGATGCCTTTGCCAATGCGGGGGATGAGATTTTAGCAGCCTTCAAACGCTACCAAGATCACATTGAAGTTGTTGCGGGTGATTTCGGGCAACCCATGCTTGGGTTAAGCCCTGAAAAATTTGAAGTTTTGGGACAAGAAGTGGACGTCATCAGCCATGTCGGCGCGCTTGTAAACCACGTGATGGATTACCAATCGCTTTTCGCGCCTAATGTTGCGGGTGTAGCTGAGATTGTTCGCTTTGCCCTGACCGGGAAAAAGAAGTCTATAGATTTTGTCTCAACCGTGAGGGTTACACCGCATTTACAATTTAATACGGGCGGCACTGAAACGGCGAAACTGGCTGAGTCAGCTAAACTCAATGACCGATATGCCAATGGATATGCGGCCAGTAAATGGGCGGGTGAAGTCATACTCGGCCAAGCCCAACAAGATTATGGGCTGCCCATACGGATCTTCCGCGGTGATATGATGCTGGCCCATGGGGATATGGCCGGTCAGATTAACCTCGAAGACGTGTTCACCCGAATACTCTATAGCATTATTAAAACGGGCTTGGCGCCGAAATCATTCTATGAGTCTAATCCCAACGGCACACGCGCTTTAGTCCCATATGCCGGATTACCGGTTGATGTTGTCGCCGCCACAGTTGTTGGCGCGGGAAAATATTTCACCGATGCCTCGACTGTGTTCTGCATTGATAATGCCTATACGGATCTTGAAAATTCTCTAGACGCTTTTGTCGATTGGATTATCGATGCAGGCTATGAGGTTAAACGCCTAGACGCCCATGAAGATTGGCTGTCACGCTTTAAACGCCGGCTGACAGCCTTGCCAGCGCTTGAGAAAAAGCAAAGCGCCCTCGCCGTCTTAAAAGCCTATGAGGAGCCACATTCATTTGTGCCCTTTAGAATCGAGTCTACAAATTTCCAATCGGTCGTCGACAAACTTGGAATTGCGCCAAAGGCTATGCAGCTCAATGCTGATTTTATCTATAAATGCTTAAATGATATAGCCTCGCATGGCCTCATCAAAGCCCCATCTAAGAAACCTGTCGCAAAAAAACGTAAGACACCGAAAACCAAAACAACGCCAGCCTTTGGCGTCACATCAAAGTCTTCTGATGTTATACCGATGGGCATTGAGCGCCGCCTCCCTGGCGAGACAGATGTCGCGATTGACATTGAATATTGCGGCGTTTGCCATTCTGATCTGCATTTTGCTCATAATGATTGGGGCATAACCCAATATCCACTCGTGCCGGGTCATGAAATTATTGGCCGTGTGACAGCCATTGGACAAGACGTGTCAGAATTTTCTGTTGGCGCGCGTGTTGCGGTTGGATGTCTGGTCGACGCATGCGGATCATGCGGGAGCTGTGACGATGGCCTCGAGCAATATTGTGATGGCGGTCAGGTCCTAACCTATAATAGTTATGACCATAGACATGACAATGCGCTCACCTTTGGCGGATATTCCGACCATATCGTCGTCAATAAAGACTTTGTCATGCAAGTGCCTGAAAACCTTGATCCTGCTGGGGCCGCGCCCCTTCTATGTGCAGGGATCACCAGCTGGTCCCCCTTAAGAGAATGGGATATTAAACCCGGCATGCGCGTTGGCATTGTAGGGCTGGGCGGGCTTGGCCATATGGGCGTAAAATTCTCTGCGGCCCTAGGGGCGCATACGGTTCTTATTTCCAGATCGGCAGACAAAGCCGCCGATGCTAAACGGCTGGGCGCGGATGAGGTTTTAATCTCTAAAGACCTAAAAGCTATGCGCGCCGCCAAAGAAAGCTTTGATTTCATTTTGGATACTGTGCCTGTCTATCACGAAATTGACGATTATCTAAAACTCCTTAAACGTGACGGCACGCTGTGTATGGTTGGCGCCTTAGAGCCTTTGGATTTCCACTCAGGGCGACTGGCGATGCGCCGCAAGAAAATCACGGGGTCATCAATTGGCTCAATTGAACAAACCCGCGACATGCTCGCCTTTTGCGGAGAACATAATATCACGGCGGATATAGAGCTGATTAAACCTGACGCTATTAACGAAGCCTGGGCGCGCGTTGAAAAGAGTGACGTCAAATACCGCTTCGTCATAGATATGAAGGCCTAGGCCGCTATCAAGCAATACAGGAATTCAATCCCAATGCTACATTAACTGGTCATTTTAGCGCTCGCTCTATTTGGAGCTTTCTTCACAGGCGCCGCTA
Organism: uncultured Algimonas sp.; assembly: GCA_964425355.1. Taxonomy (GTDB): domain Bacteria; phylum Pseudomonadota; class Alphaproteobacteria; order Caulobacterales; family Maricaulaceae; genus Litorimonas. Next base: position 8,197 of record CAYRMO010000010.1, read on the forward strand.
TCTTAAAACTGACCCGCCACTCGCATATGATAGAAGAGTTCGAAAAAATGAACCTGCCATATGGACTAGCGTTCCTGTCTGGTGCTGTTGAAATTATAATGGGTCCACTTCTGATTGTCGGAATTTGGGACCCCCTCACAGCAGGCATAGCATCGGGCATCATGGTCATTACGATGATAGGCGCAGCGATCGCGAACTTTGTGGATCGCGACAAAGGCATGGCAATAGGCGTCCTCATCATATTCGCATTGCCGATGGTGTTGCTGTTCCTCTATCACAAGCAACATGTTTTGAATTTTCTGAATTAGGGCCAGCGGGTGCAAAATCGGCACCGAGACGACGGAATATAAAACGTTCAAATTACCGTCTCCCTAGGCCTTATGCCTAGGGCCTTTAATACGAAATTGACGCCACCCTCCTGGTCCTGCCGCGCGCAATCTGCTCGACACGCTATCTCGCTAATGATAACACCATTTTACAGTCGTAAAGCCGCGCGGGGCGTTGTGGGGCAAAATGACTGACCCAAAATATAAAAACACAGGGACCGGGACCTCACATCATGATGTATCCAAGACACTTTGCGAATATTACGCCGGAAAAAACCGCCGTCATGATGTCAGATGGAAGCGCGTCATTGAGTTTTAAGGCGTTAGAAGAAAAAGCAAATAAAGCCGCCCAATTGTTTCGAGCTGCTGGCCTTAAACCAGGGGATAAAGTCGCTTTCTTGCTTCCCAATTGTATCGACGTCTTTCCCTTTTGTTGGGGCGCTCAGCGGGCTGGTCTTTTATTCGTACCTATTCCAACCAAGTCGACGATAGATGAAGCGGCCTACCTGATCGAGGATAGCGGCGCGGTTTTACTGCTATCGTCACTGCAATGCCCAGCCGCGCAGATAGATGGATTTGAAGACCATCTTGGATCCACCGAAAAATATATTTTGGAAACCCCACCCTCCAAAAACTGGAAAAACTGGGAAACGACTTTAGGTGATTTTCCAACAACTCCAATAGATCATGAGGTCGCCGGACAAGCCATGCTTTATTCCTCTGGCACGACAGGCCGACCAAAAGGGATAACGCCGCATTACGGGGTGGGCAAACCGCTCGAAGAACCTGACCTGCTTTGTCAGTTAATGGCTCACGCTTTTCATGTCAGTGACAAAGCCGTTTTTCTGTCCCCCGCTCCGCTCTATCATGCAGCCCCTCTCCGTTGGACAATGTGCGCGCAAGCGCTTGGCGCAAAGACAATCGTCATGCCGCGATTTGATCCGATAGAAACGTTAGAAGTGATAGAGCGAGAAGCCGTGACAGATGCTCAATTCGTCCCGACACATTTTGTGCGCATGTTAAAAATGCCAGAGGCTGATCGTTTGAATTATGACGTCTCAAGCATAAGAATGGCTGTCCACGCAGCCGCCCCCTGCCCAGTCGAAATCAAACAAGACATGTTCGATTGGTGGGGCGATGTTATCTATGAATATTATGCCGGCTCCGAAGGTGTTGGCATGACCCTCGCCACGCCCGAAGGTTGGAAAAGCCATCCAGGAACCGTCGGGCAAGCTATCTTGGGAACGCCGCATATTTGTGACGAAGCGGGCGAACCCTTGCCAACCGGCGAGATTGGGCAAATCTATTTCGAAAGTGAAATTGAATTTAATTATCACAATGATAACGAGAAAACCAAAAGTGTTTATAATCAATATGGCTGGGGATCTTTCGGCGATGTCGGCTATTTGGACGAAGATAATTTTCTATATCTAACGGACCGCAAGAGTTTTATGATCATATCTGGCGGCGTGAATATATACCCGCAAGAGATTGAAAACCTTCTGATTACGCATCCTGATGTATCGGATGTCGCTGTTATCGGCGCACCGGACCCAGACTTTGGGGAAAAGGTTGTCGCGATCATAGAGCCCGCCAATCATTCCCAAAACAAAGATGAGCTGGCAGCAACCCTTAACGCTTTTTGTCGAACAACGCTGTCTTCAATAAAGCTCCCCAAACAGATCGATTTTATTGACGAATTGCCGCGCACAGAAACAGGGAAAATGATGAAACGTCTGTTGCGAGATGAATATTGGGAAGAGAAAAACGGAAATCAGTAAATGCAAAAGATCATGAGTCAAGCATAGCCCTTCAAATCAAAAAGCCCTAAAAACCTGGCAACGAGCTATTTATGGCTTGCCGTTGGGCGATTTAGCGTCACCCATGTAACCGCTCCAATATGTTCGACTTCGATTTCAGCCATAAATTGTTAACCTATGTATTCGTCCATTTCGGCTTACGCTTCTCAACAAAGGCTAAGACACCCTCTGTCGCATCATTTGTCGCCATAAGTTTCGCCATATGCTTACCAGAGCTATCAATAGACTCGTTCATTCGTTCCAAGGCATCCAGCTCGTTTAACACGCGTTTCGATGTTTTCATGGCGGAGGGTGAAGATAGAAGGAGCTTCTGCGCAAAGGCGCGTGCATCTTCCATAACGCCTGAGCCCGTATGCTCAGAGACGTGATTTATGACTCCATATTCCAAGGCTTTATCAGGGCCAAAATGATCCCCCGTTAGAATGAGCTCCATAGCTTTTTTACGGCCAATTTGACGGCTTAGGCGCTGAATGCCACCAGCCGCTGCGAATAACCCAACTTTGACTTCCGGCAAGGCGAATAAGGCATTTTGCGCGGCTATAATAACGTCACTAGCCATGGCGATTTCCATTCCGCCGCCCATGGCAATACCGTTGGCAGCTGCTATGACGGGCTTCTCACGATCATAGCGCGAGGTGATGCCACCAAAGCCTGATTTGGGAATAGATATGTCCCCGCCTGTTTGGGTGGCTTTCAAATCATTACCGCTACAAAACGCTTTGTCTCCAGCACCCGTAATAATGCCAACCCAAAGTTCCTTATCACTTTCCAGTTGATCAAAAGCCTCCGCCAGTTCTCGGTGGGCGGGGCCATGGAGCGCATTATAGGCCTTTGGCCGGTTCAGCGTGATCTCCATAATCGGGCCGTCAATTTTGACATCTATAAATTCATAAGTTTTCATAAAAACTGCCTTGTAGTTCGAATTGCGCTTGCAAAAACATGTTGACCAGTTCTATAAACTTTACGGACGTAAAGCAACCTATCTACATCGCAAATGAGAGTCTCATGAGAAATTTTACTGAAGAACAAAATATGTTCCGAGAATCCTATCGTCGCTTTCTTGAGGCTGAGGTTGTCCCGCATATGGACCGCTTCCGCGAACAAGGCATTGTCGACCGTGAAATATTCCAAAAAGCTGGCGAGCAAGGCATGCTCATGATTTGGCCAGACGAAAAATATGGCGGCTTAGGCGATGATGATTTTCGGTATGAACAGGTCATTATTGAGGAGACCGCAAGAGCCAATGTCGGAGAGTGGTTCAACACACTCCACTCAAGGCTCGTCGGCCCTTACTTCAAAACCATTGGCAATGAAGAACAAAGAAAGCGTTTCTTACCTAAGTGCATTTCTGGCGAAACGATTTTAGCCGTCGCCATGACTGAACCCGGTGCCGGGTCAGATCTTTCCGGGATGAAGACAACCGCAAAAGACATGGGCGACCATGTTTTATTAAACGGCTCCAAAACCTATATCTCAAACGGCATTAACGCCGATGTCGTCATCGTTGCCGGTAAATATATTCCCGAGGGCGAAACCCAACCGCCGAACAAACATGCCATGACACTTTGTATCGTGGAACGTGGCATGAAGGGCTTTGAACGTGGTCAAAACCTCAAGAAAATGGGCCTGCCCGCACAAGACACGGCCGAGTTATTTTTCGATGATGTCGTCATTCCAAAGGAGAATATTTTAGGAACACCTGGCAATGGGTTTATTCATTTAATGGAAGGTCTCGCCGAAGAACGTTTAATTGCTGGCGCGGGTTATGTCGCCAGTGCTCGGGTCGCTTTTGACATAACGCGAGACTTCGTGATTGAGCGTCAGGTCTTTGGAAAACGCTTAGCTGATATGCAGAACACGCAATTCAAAATGGCCGAACTCGACACAGATATTGATATCTTCCAAGTCTATATCGATCACCTTGTCGCCCTCCACAATAAAGGCCAATTGACGGCCAATATGGCGGCTAAGGCAAAGCTCCAAGGCTCAGAAATTCAGTGGCGCATGGTGGATGAAGGTGTTCAGCTTCACGGCGGCGCTGGCTATATGGAAGAATATCCAATTTGCGGCATGTTCACGGGCGCGCGCATTAATCGTATCTTGGCCGGCTCTTCAGAAATTATGAAATTGATTATCGGACGAGATATTTTTTCACAAAAATATCAATCCCCTTTGAGTTGATTGGCAATATTTGTATCCAGAAATATAAATAAAATACGAGGGAAACATGGCATTGAATTTTGATAAACCCGTTAAACGGCCTCAACCTTGGCTCAAAATTTATGAAGAGATCAATCTCAACGTTCCGACCTTAGATGACCGGACCCTCGCTGAACAATTAGCGCGCCACGCCAAAGAAAGGCCTGAAGCACCCGCTTTGATGTTTTACGACAAGGTCTTTAATTATGGCGAATTTGATATAGAAGTTGGCAAATTAGCGAACGCCTTACGGGGACTTGGAATTGAAAAAGGCGATGTCATCGGTTTGCTCATGCCAAACACCCCGCAATATGCTATCGCCGCTGGGGCCCTCAGTCGTCTTGGCGCGATCGGAACAGGGCTGTCTCTATTGGCTTCACCGCCTGAACTTGCCTATCAAATTAACGATTGTAATGCGAAAATCGTGATTGCTCTAAGCGATCTCGCCCCGAAATTAGAGGCCATGTCAGACGTGCCCAACAATCTACAAAAGGTCATTGTGACTGGGGCGGCAGATTATCTCGCGCCCAGCCCGTTTGAGTTACCCGCCATCTCCGGCATCAAGGTCGTGGCTTTGACCGACGTGATTTCGGGCGCCTCTGACCAATGTGACCAAGTCCCAATGCATTGGAATGATACCTTCATGATCCAATATACGGGCGGAACGACAGGCCGACCAAAAGGGGCACAGCTCACGATACGTAACCTCATGCACAACCCAGCCATAAATAATGCTATGGGCAGTGACTTAGAGCTTGGTGCCGAAGTCATGGCAACCCCCTTCCCCTGTTTCCATATTGCTGGCTTTTATAGTCTCTGTGCAAGTGTTCGCTATGCCTGCCTATTTCCGCTTCTTCCAAACCCCAGAGATCTTGAATTATTTATAAAATATTTAAATGCTTATCCACCCACGCGCTTGGGCGCCGTCCCTGCCTTAACTGAGATGCTCCTCGCGACAGAAGGGTTTAAAACCGTCGATTTGAGCAATCTTAAAGCCTGGGGTTCAGGCGCAGCCCCTATTTCCAGTCAGACGGTCAAGGCGCTTTGCGACCGGATTGGTGACGGTAAACTCTCTGACGCCTTCGGCATGACCGAAACGACCGGCGCCTATATAAACAACCCCCCAAAGCGCTATAAATTTGGGTCTGTTGGGATTCCACTCCCAACAACAGATATCCGAATTATGGATGTTGAGACAGGTACCAAAGAAATGCCAACTGGGGAACCAGGTGAAATATGTGCATCTGGGCCTCAAGTCATGAAAGGCTATATCAATCTTCCAGATGAAACCGCGAATTCCCTTCGAAATATTGACGGGCGAACCTATATGTATTCCGGAGATGTTGGCTATGTTGATGAGGAAGGCTTTCTCTTCTTATGTGACCGCGCCAAGGATATGCTCATTGTGGGCGGCTTCAAAGTTTTCTCAGTCGAAATTGAAGACAAGCTCAGCTCCCTGCCTCTGGTTGAAATGTCCGCCATTGTCGGCGAACCAGACAAAGCCCGGCCCGGAAATGACATTGTCCATTTATTCGTTCAATTATCAGAGCCTCATAAGTCAAAAAATGAAGATGAGCTTCGAACTGAGTTGATGGAATTTTTCGCGGCAAATATGGCTGTCTATAAGAAGCCTAAAGCCATTCATTTCGTTGACGCTATTCCGCTTACGCCCATTGGCAAAATCGACAAAAAAGCTCTGCGCGCACCCCTCGCATAAAATTATTCGCCTAAAGTAACTCGAATGAAAGTCGGAACATGAATCTGCAATTCTCAGAAGACGATCAATTAATTCAGGATCAAGTCGATAAATATTTGAGCCGCAACTCTGATATTTCAGAAGTCCGGTCCGTCCTAGACGGCAAAGCCTCATACTCTAAAGCTGTTTGGAAAGGGCTCGCCGATATGGGCTTAATGGGGATTAATATTCCGTCTGATTATGGCGGTTTAGACATGTCCTATAAGACCCTTTGTCTTGTTGCACAAAGCCTTGGCAATCATGCCGCGGCCATTCCCTTTTCTTCATCCGTCTATTTGGCGACCGAAGCCATTACTCAATTTGGGAGTGAGGCGCAGAAATCGAAATATCTACCGCAACTTGCGAGCGGCGACTTGATTGGGGCACTCGCTGTGACGGAAACAATCGAAGAGCTAACTAACGCCTCGCTCAGCACTCATGTTAAAGCTGGCAAATTAAGCGGAACCAAACTTGCCGTCGCCGCTGGCGGTATTGCTGATATAGCCATTGTGTTGGCCAAGGGAGATAAAAGCGCCTCCCTCTATATCGTTGAACTCAACGGCGACAGCGTATCGTGCGAAGACGTCAGCACCATTGATCCAACGCACAATACATCAACAGTGAGTTTTGACGGCGCCCCTGCTGATTTATTGGGCGTTGACGGAGCTGGCTGGGAGCAGTTGCAAGCCCTTTATGACCGTGCGGCCGTAATGATGGCGTTTGAGCAAATTGGCGGCGCTCAGGCCGCATTGGATATGGCCGTGGCCTATTCAAATCAACGTTACGCTTTTGGTCGGCCAATTGGCTCGTTCCAAGCGCTGAAACATATGATGGCAGATATGTATACAGCCTTACGTCTGGCGGAATCCAATTGCTTTGCAGCGGCGGATGGTTTGGAAAATAATAGTGACAATTTGCCCCTCTTGGCTGCGACAGCGCGTGTCTCCGCGATTAACGCGTTTCAGAGATGCACCAAGGACAATATTCAAGTCCATGGCGGCATGGGGTTCACTTGGGAATTTAATTGCCACATCTATTATCGTCGCTCAAATTACCAAGCCTTAGAGTTGGGCGGACTCAATGTTTGGGAAGACCGTCTCGTTGAGATGATCCTCGCGCAAGATCCGAGCGAGTCCGAAGTGCAGCATGTCGACCCTGACGAGACAAGCATAGCCTTCCGAAAAGTGGTCAAAGACTGGATTGCGGAAAATGCGCCTACACATCTCAAACCACACCTCGAATCCAGTACTTTTGGTAGCCTAAATACCGGCGATGAAAATCCTGTCGCAGCGTCTAAAGCGTGGCAAAAGAAAAAGGCGGAGAATGGATGGGCCGCTATGATGTGGCCAAAAGCCTATGGTGGTCGCGGCGCAAGCCCCATGGAAAATATAATTTGGCAACAAGAAGAAGGTGTTTACGGCGCGCTAACGGGTAGCTTTATCATCGGCCAAGGCATGATTGGCCCGACATTAATTGCCTATGCGTCTGAGACCCATAAAAAACAATATCTTCCAAAGCTCGCCAGCGGAGAAGAAATTTGGTGTCAATTATTCTCAGAACCTGCCAGCGGATCTGATCTTGCTGGGCTCCGTACAAAAGCCGTCAAGGATGGCGATGACTGGGTTATCAATGGCCAAAAGATTTGGACCTCAGGCGCGCATTATTCAGATTTCGGTATGATCCTTACGCGAACAGATCCAAGCGTTGCGAAACATCGTGGCCTAACCATGTTCTTCTTCGACATGCGCTCCCCTGGCGTTGAGGTACGACCGATCAAACAAATAAATGGCGACAGCTCATTTAACGAAGTCTATTTTGAGAATGTCCGTATTCCCGACACGCAACGATTGGGCGGCGTGGGCGATGGTTGGAAAGTGGCTCTAACCACATTGATGAATGAGCGTATGGCCATTGGCGGCACGATTGAAACCGGTGTTCCGGACTTCCTCGACCTCGTTAAGAGCCTAACCCTCGACAACGCTAAAGCTACAGCTCGCGCAGATGTTCGGTCTAAATTAGCAGATTTCTATTACAAAGCGGCAGGCCTTAAAAATACAAGTATTCGTGCTATTAGCCTTGTGTCTATGGGCGGCATGCCTGGACCTGAAAACTCTATCGGGAAGCTTGTCGCCGGTACGCTCATGCAAGACTTGACCAAATATGCCATGGACCTACAAGGCTTTGGCTCCGTGATAAATGACCCAAAAATTGCGGATAAAAATGCACGTTTCCAGGCCATGTTAATGCGCTCGCCCGCTGTCAGGATCGAAGGCGGGACCGACGAAATATTGCGCAATATTATTGCTGAACGTGTCCTCGGACTGCCCGCTGATATGCGCGCGGATAAAGGCATGGCATTTGACGAAATCCCGACGGGGTGATTTTAATCTCCCCTCCATCGTCGCTCTTGGGCCTGTCCCAAGGGTCCTTAATACGATATGGCGATGACATCCTATTTACGAGAGATTTGCATTAACGGTCCTAGGGATAAACTTCGTGCATTTTTACAAAATGCACAGAGAAGACGTTTAACGTAAGCCCACACCTAAATCGTCGCCCTCGGGCCTGTCCCGAGAGTCTTTAATGCGATGTAAACTCTCACCCCAGAAAAGACGACGTCTCCGCAAGGTCCGCCCTTGGCATTTTCACTTCATTTATTTTGGCACCCTCATCCGCATAGCCAAAAGAAATTCCGCATAAGATACCGTTTTCTTCCGGAATGTCACACATCTCAAAGATTTGGTCCGGATAAAATGCCAAAGCGCCTTGAGGGATACTTGCCAATCCATATTCGACGAATAGCAACATAAGGGATTGCAAATAAATACCGATATCAACGGCATTCACCGCGCCCATATATTTAGGCATTGAAATAAAGGCGACATGTGGGGCTCCAAAAAATTGCCAATTTTTGAGCATCAAATTTTGCCTAGCTTCTTTGTCGCTTCTCTCAATGCCCATGACGCCGTAATAGTCGGCACCACACGCCCGTTGCCGATCTTTATAGACCCCTTGCAAATCCTGATCACCTGGTTGGAAGGCAGGGCTCGGTGGCTTTCCACTCATAAGTTCCGTAACAATATTTTTCTCTAGATCATCACGTTGTGTTCCGGAAACGACCGCAACATGCCAAGGCTGAGTATTACAATTTGAAGCGCTATGCTGTGCGAGTTCAAAAATTTCTTGGATGACAGCGTCAGGCACTTGATCCTTTTTAAAGCCTCTAATTGACCGTCTCTGTTTTATCGCTTCACTGACTTTCATAAATATTTACTTCCCTTTAAAAACTGGCTTGGTCTTCGAAATAAAAGCCGCAATTGCCGACATAGCATCTTCGGAGTTTGCGCATTTATTCTGATATTCAGACTCTAATCTTGCAGCGGCTTGGCTGTTTAGCCCCGGCATTTGACGTAGAATTTCTTTGGAATAGGACAGCGCCAAAGGCGCACGTTCCGCCAAATCATGCGCCCATTTCGTGGCCTCGTCTAACAATTCTTCCGCTGGGACCACCTTATTCACCAATCCCATTTCAAGACATGTCTGAGCATCCAACCGTGTACATTCGGCAATGGCGGCAAAGGCTCGCTTGTAACCCATATGATGATAGAGATAAAAAGAAGCCCCTCCATCGGGCACAAGGCCAACATTGGCGAAAGGCGAGAATACAATCGCCTTGTCTGACATAATCGCCAAATCCGCCCCTAGAGCCATGCCCAATGCGACACCCCCCGCAAACCCGTTTATGGCTGAAAGGTATATTTTTTTGGATTGGCTAATACCATCAATCAACGGCTTATAATCTCGAATAGAATTGTCAAACGCACCGAAATCTCTGGTTCCTAAAGGTTCTTTCAGGTCCGTGCCTGCGGAGAAGGCGCGGCCCGACCCTGTAATAATCACGATACGAATATTTTCGTTACTTTCAGCCGCGGATTGCGCTTTCGCAAAATCCGCTCTCATTTGCGTATTGAACGCATTCATATCATCAGGGCGACCCAAAGTAATAATCGCAACGTGATTATCGGTTTCGTATTTTACCGTTTCTAATTCCATCTCTATCTCTTTCGCTTCTCTTTGCTCATTCTCGCTTTAGCGAGGCGCCATTCGGATCGCACCGTCTAGGCGGACATCTTCACCGTTGAAATATGAGTTCCGACACATCTCTAAAGCTAAAGAAGCATAATCCTCTGGGCTCCCCAAACGGGCGGGGTTCGGTACTGATGCCGCCAAAGCTTCTTTAACGTTATCTGGCGCGCCTTGTAGCAAAGGCGTGTCGAATATACCCGGTAATATCGTATTCACACGAATGAATTCTCTGGCAAGGTCGCGTGCAATTGGCAATGTCATGCCCACGACACCAGCTTTAGAAGCGGAATAGGAAGCTTGTCCAATTTGGCCATCTTCGGCGGCGACAGAGGCTGTGTTGATAATAACACCGCGTTCGCCATTTTCTGGCTCTAAGGTCATCATCCCGGCCGCTGATTTAGCGGTACAGCGAAACGTGCCAATGAGATTGATTTCGATAATTTTCGCAAAATCACCAATCGGGAAATGTCTAATTTCGCCGGTCTTACGATCACGGCTCGCTGTCTTGATCGCATTACCAGTACCCGCACAATTCACCATGATACTTTCTTGGCCTAACGCCTCACGAATTTTCGCGAAACCCGCATCAACATCTTCGCAGGACGTCACATTCACCTTGGCAAATGCACCACCAAGCTCTTTGGCGACTTGCTCACCTGCGACCTCATTCAAATCAAAAATTCCAACTTTGACGCCCTCACTTGCTAATCTTCGAGCTGTCGCTGCACCCAGTCCAGAGGCTCCGCCTGTGATGATTGCTGTTTTGCCTTTGAGTTCCATTTTAAATCCTGAAGCCTTGTAAAATTTCGAAATCGCGTCTTGGTAAACCGCCATCAAAATGACCAAACAAGATGCATTATTGGACTTATACGCCTAGCTTTTACGGTCGTAAAGTCCTATTTGTCGCATGCTAATTATTAATCCTTGAAACCCAAGCTTGTGCTAAGCTACACGGCAAGAAGACGCAACAAAATGGCAAAGACGCGATAGATGGATAAACGAGAGCAAATTCTGGAAAGTGCTCTGACTCAATTCGCAAGAAATGGGTTCCAAGGCACGAGTCTGAGCCAAATCGCGTCCGGCGCACAAACTCAAAAACAGCTCATCACCCATCATTTCGGTACCAAAGAAAAATTATGGCGTGAAGTCGTCAATAGGGAATTGATGGATGGCGTGGAACTTTTAAAAACCGTCAAAAAGACGGCTACCGAGCAAGATGCCGAAATGGCGATCCGCCAATTTATTCACGACTATATTCACTGGTGTGCTCGAAAAAAGGCGTTTCATCGTCTCATCGTTTTTGACAGCCAAGCCGACAATCCGCGCTTTCAATGGTATACGGAGAACCATTTCAAACCTAGCCACAAGGTTATGACGAACCTTATTCGCAAGGCCCAAAAGCAAGGGGTGATCATAGAGGGCAATCCTGGCCGTCTTTATTTCACATTTATGAATATGATTAACTCGCTGGTCCTCGGCGAGCTTACATTTGAGCTCTATACGGGACGGACGCCAAATAATGGTCGCGATATCGAAAACTTAAAAGCTATGATTTTCAAGATGCTAGATATGAAACCCTAGCACTTTGAACGAGAATTAAAATTTAGGCGCGGGTTCCAATGATTTCCGCGCTTCCAAACACACCTAATTTCACAGTGCCTGTAACACTGTCCCCATCTAACTCGACAGTGTGACCCAAGGTAATTTTCATTGGCTTGGTGACGGCCACATCCCATGTCGCAGATGTTCCATCAGCCTTACCGCTCGTGACCTCAGCCGTTTCTTTAGGGCCTGTCGCCGTTCCGGTTATCTCGCCGTCCTGTTCAACAAGTTCCATGACGATCTCTTGGTCGCCCATAGGCGTTTTCGTCACCGTGTTCCACGTACCAGTATAACTCATGATCAATCATCTTCATGTGAGTTAAATAATTATCTCTTCATACCGCAAAGCTACGGAATTTTCTAGACACGCTCAATGATAATTGCCGGAGCCATTCCGCCTGCAGCACACATTGTCACGAGGCCATATCGACCCCCTGTGCGGTGTAGATCATCTAGCACAGTCCCGATAAGAATTGAGCCTGTTGCCGCGATTGGGTGACCCAAGGCCATGGCACCGCCACTGACATTGACCTTGTCTCGATCCAGATCAAGATCACGGATGAACTTCTCAGCGACGACCGCAAAAGCCTCATTGATTTCAAAAAGATCAATATCTTCAAGGGTTAAGCCCGCCTTCTTAAGCACCTTATGCGCTGCTGGAACTGGCGCATTCAGCATCAGCGTCGGACAATCTCCCATATTCGCCGTCGCCACGATACGGCCACGCGGGGTCATATTATTATCTTTCATATATTGCTCGGACGTCATTAAGATCGACGCCGCACCATCAACAACACCTGAGGAGTTTCCGGCGTGATGGATGTGGTTCATTTTGCCCTTTAGCTGCGGATATTTTTGATAGACCAGATCGCCATATGTCGTTCCGGCCTCATCAATTGGGAAACCAGCATAATTATCAAAGACCGTTCTTAGACCTGCTAGGCTCTCCATTGTCGTGCCTGGACGCGGAAACTCATCTTTATCTAGTGCGAGGGTTCCGTCCGCATTAAAGACCGGTACAAGCGCGCGATCGAAACGGCCTTCTTTGACGGCTAGGGCCGCGTTTTCTTGGCTTTTGACTGCCAAACGATCTGCAGCTTCACGATCAATGCCTTCTAGTGTCGCAATCGCATCCGCGCAAACGCCCTGTTGAGATTGTGGATGTTTAGCCCGCAAACTTAAATTCCCAGAATCCATCATAGGTGGAACCTTTGGATCAGCAACAGACGCGCCGTAACTCATCATTTCTGTACCACCAGCAATGACGACATCTTCCATACCTGACATGACTTGACCTGCGGCCAAGGACACCGTCGTAATTCCAGATCCACAAAACCGGTCGAGCGTTACGCCTGAGGCTTTCACATCATAATCGGCATCCAGAGCTGCCATTCGCCCAAGGTCACCGCCCTGTTTTCCAACCTGATTATTCGTTCCCCAAATAATATCGTCGACCTCTGCTGTATTGAGGTCATTGCGCTCTGCGAGGGCGCGGAGGGTTGTCGCAGCGAGTGTCTGAGGATGAAGATGAGCCAACGCCCCCTTCCCGACTTTTCCGATCCCGCGCGGTGTTCGACACGCGTCAATGATAAATGCATCTGCCATGATGTTTCCTTTTTAAAACTTTCTGTTTGAGAATTTCGATTGGTTATGAATATTTCCGGTCCGTCCACCAGGGATAGAAATCAGGCATATCCTTGGATACGCGAAGCGGGAAATCTGCTGGACGTTTTTCCAGAAAAGACGCAACGCCTTCGGCGGCATCTGCGGCCCTAGATGTCGATAGAACGCCACGGCTTTCAATCTTATGGGCTTCCATAGGATGATCTAATCCAAGTCCTCTCCAAATCATTTGACGATTAAGCGCGACAGAGACAGGGGCTGTATTATCAATAATATTATGGGCTATCTCATGGGCGCGCTCTATGAGGTTTTCTGGCGGCAATATCTGAGAAATCATGCCACCTTGCAGCGCTTCTTCGGCCTTAAAGACACGCCCTGTCAGCGACCAATCCAAGGCTTGAGCGACCCCAACAAGACGCGGTAGGAAATAGCTCGCAGTAGATTCCATACAAATACCGCGGCGGGCAAATACGAACCCGAACTTCGCGGTTTCGCTCGCAATACGGTAATCCATAGGCAGAAGCATGGAGGATCCCATCCCCACGGCTGCGCCATTAACGGCGCCTATGACAGGCTTTTTCATATCGAAAAGGCGCAAGGTGATAAAGCCACCTCCATCCCTCGCGGACTCAGAGGCGTAATTTAATTTGCCGTCAGCGCCTTCGCTGTCAGGATTGCCGATATCGGTAAATCCGCTTGCCCCCCCTGAAATATCGGCCCCGGCACAGAAAGCGCGACCCTCACCAGTTACAATCACAGCTCTGGCCGCATCATCATTGTCAAGTTCATCCAGCGCTTCAACGAAGTCCATCATCATGGGACCCGTAAAGGCATTCATTTTTTCAGTTCGATTAAATGTAATCGTCCCGATACCGTCGACAATGCTCGTTTTAATTAAGTTTGATGTCATAACTATTGCTTCGCTTAATTACCCGTTTGAAAATTTAAAAATTTACGTCAGCGCGGCAATGACGTCATCGGAACATCCGACCGATTTCAATAAACTCGCCGTGTCAGCCCCTCGCTGTGGAATAGGTCCGGGGAATTCCGGCGCAGCACCGCTAAACCTTGGTGCCGGATGAGGATGGACCATAGGTCCCGATTGAACATGACTATTCCGAGCCTTATTATGGGGATGCTGCTGGGCTTCGGCCATATTGAGCACAGGCGTCACGCATGCATCTGTACCGTCAAATAAACTTGCCCATTCGTCACGTGACTTGGAGCCAAACACTGTCTCAAGTAAGGCATGCTGCTTGGGCCAAATCTTTCTATCATTTTGATTGCCATAGTCATCAGGCGATATCCCTGTAATTTGCAGCATCAAGGCAAAGAATTGTGGCTCAATACATCCCACCGCCATATATTTTTTGTCAGAGGTTTCATAGCAACGATAATAAGGCGCGCCGCCATCGAGAAGATTGTCTTCACGCTCTGTTGTCCATTGTCCAAAGGCCGATAAGGAATGCACAATACCTAACATAGACGACACGCCATCAATAATTGCGGCGTCAACCACGTCACCTTTCCCAGTCTTCTGAGCCTTAAACATGGCCGACAGAATGCCCATGGCCAGAAACATTGATCCGCCCCCATAGTCGCCTACAAGATTAATTGGCGGTGGTGGGGCTTCATTCTTTTTACCAATTAGGTGCAAAAACCCTGTGATCGAAAGATAGTTGATATCATGACCCGCCATTTTCGACCAAGGCCCTTCTTGGCCCCAGCCTGTCATGCGGCCATAGATAAGTTTTGGATTTCTCTCGAGGCACACATCAGGCCCAACACCCAGCCGCTCCGCGACACCGGGACGGTACCCTTCGGTCAATACATCTGCGGTTTCAACAAGCTTCAACAAAGCCTCCACGGCTTGGGGTTTACGCAGATCGAGCACCATAGATTTCTTGCCACGTGCATCAATTGGATATGGTGCCGCTCCAGGTCGATCAACAATGACAACTTCTGCGCCCATCTCCGCCAGTAGATGCGCGCAATAAGGCCCAGGCCCAATCCCGGCTAATTCAATAACGCGGCACCCCGCAAGAGGACCAGTCTGATTTGATGTGCTCACGTCTTGAATATCCTGTTTAATGCTTGACTTTACGACCGTAAAATGTCTCTTATCACGAGCAATATAGGCTGTCCAGAATTATGTACCCAATAGACTCAAAACAGCTCTGCGCTCGCCAACCATAAATATATAGATAATCACCGCGTCGTATACCATCCATTCAACGTACCATTTGCTGCGCTACGCGAACAGGGGCCATGGCTTGTGGATTTGAACCTTGATCCAAGAGAAACCTATGACGCATCGCTCAACAACCCGAAACCCGCGGAAGATATGTGCTAAGCGCTTCTCGAAAAACGCAAAGAAATAGAAGGCAATAAAGACCGTGAGGGTAACTCACCAACCCATCTAGATTATCACCACTTCATAGGTACACACCCAAGTCAATTATTCGTAATTTTCTGCTCGAAGATTTGCGACGACATTCAAACCCAAACGTTCGCGAAAATCATCATCCAGGTTTTCTCTTAGATCGGCAGTCAAAGCTGCATTCCAATTAATTTGCGGACGTATAAAGCTACGCGTATAATACCCAAATAGTAAAGCGCGATCCTGATCCTCCGTGATATTACAACCAGATGTATGCCAAAGGCGCCCTTCCATCACGACAATAGATCCAGCTTTCGCAAAAAACGGAATTAGCCGCGAGGCCGGGTCATCTCCAAGCTCGGCACGTGTTGTCGCCTTATGGCTCTCCGGTATAAATGTCGTGGAGCCATTTTCAGAATAGGCATCGGTCAAACACCAGATAATATTTATGGCCCAAGGCTTAAGCCAAGGTTCAGGCACGACCAAAGCCTGATCTGAATGCAATTTCATGGACTTTGATCCCGGCCGCGCAATATTGGCCGTAAAATTTGAAATCATCCAATTCCGCCCGCAAGTTTCTTGGACAAAATCGATTGCGGTTGGATGCCGGATAAGGTCGCGAAAAACTTGATCTCTTTTGAGTAAATTAAAGACCCGCACATTATGCTCATTCGGGTCCAGCCCTTCTATATGCATGGAATTCCCACGGCGTTTGTCATCCTCAACGCCCGCCCAAAGACGCTCAAGCGCATGGGTGCATTCTTCGTCTGATTATACATCAGGGATAACGCACCATCCCTCATCTTCATATTGAGCTTTGGCTGCTGAGACATCAGGTTTCGACATTTATCCCTAACCCCCGCCCCTAGGTCACCGCCGCTAAAGCTTCCGCCCGAAGTTTCTTTTTATCGATTTTCCCGACAGGCGTGAGCGGGATGGCGTCGATGAAGACGATCTTTTTGGGTACTTTATACGCTGCCATGTTCTCTCGAATCCAGCCCGTCAGTTCGGATTTTAACTCGGCCTCGTCGCGGTCCTTATAGTCCGGCGAGAGCGCGACATAGAGATTGACGATGTCATTGCCTGGGCGTTTCGTGTCTGGCGTGCCAATCACGGCAGAGCCAGCCACCATTGGCAAGCCGGCCAGTTTATCTTCAACCTCGACCGAGAAGACTTTAAACCCGCCAACAACCAACATGTCTTTTGCGCGGTCGCAAAGAAACACATAGCCGTCCTCGTCCATATATCCGACATCGCCGGTGAACATCCACCGCTCGCCGTCAATCTCACGCATGGCGCGCGCACTTTCTTCTGGCAGACCTAGATAGCCTTTCATGAGTTGTGGGCCAGCGGAACAAATTTCGCCAATCTCGCCTAGGGGCATATCCTTCTCGCCGGTCTCGACATCACGGATACGAATTTTTGCACCTACACAAGGAATACCGACAGAGCCCATTTTTGACGCCCCAACTGGGTTAGTCGTATGACACGGTCCCGTTTCCGTCATGCCGAAAATATCGGACATTACAGATTTCCCTATGATCCCGACGACTTTATCATGTGTTGTCTTG
The DNA here is from genome assembly GCA_964425355.1 of uncultured Algimonas sp. GTDB lineage: Bacteria > Pseudomonadota > Alphaproteobacteria > Caulobacterales > Maricaulaceae > Litorimonas. Next base: position 25,539 of record CAYRMO010000010.1, read on the forward strand.
GTCATTGGCGCAGCCCCTGAACTGGCTGCGACTGTGCGAGAAAAATCGACTTCGGCAAATTTGGGATTGGCCGTCAGCATATCATAAAGGGCCGGCACCGCAGCAATGCGCGTGGGTGGGCGTGATTTCATCGCATCGCAAAAATGGTCCGTATCACGCGGATTTGGTAATAATTCATAGGAGCCGCCCGTTAAAAGACCCATCAGGCAAAAACAAAGTCCTGCGATATGGAAAAGCGGAAAAGCGGAAACCAGAATTTCAGTTCCAAATTGTATATCTGGACCGAGGGTTAAAGTTTGCAAGGGGTTATGCAAAAGCGTACGGTGAGAGAGCATTGCCCCTTTTGGTTTGCCCGTTGTTCCGCCCGTATATTGGATCATGAATGTATCTGTTGGATCAACAGGCACGGTCTCAAAATTTGCGTCTTTATTTTCGACTGAGGTGCGATAGCTAATGGCTGCAACACCCTCTAAATCGGGTAATTTAACGTCGGGCGCCCCAAGCATATCCCCAGCCCCGCAAATCATAACATGAGCTAAACAAGCCGGAGCAGACATGGCGGACACTGCGGGCGCCAGAGGTTCAAAACTCATTAGAACTTTAATTTTTGCATCTGAGATTTGGTGAGCCAATTCCGGCGGTGCCAAAAGCGGTGATACGCCGGACCCAATCGCGCCCAATTTTGATACGGCGATTAATCCGAAAATATATTGCGGAATATTCGGCATGTGGAATCCGACAACATCACCAGCTCCAACCCCCAAAGCCCGCAGGGCATTAGCGAGCTTGTTAGCCTCTTCATTGACCTCGGCATATGTCCAGCTCCGCGTAAAATAATGTATAGCGGGCGAGCTTGGGCGGTCCTGAACATGTTCTGCAATATAATCTGCGAGGGTTAATTCAGCTGGTTCCAGATTTTGGACGCCAAGCTTTTCATATGTTTTGAGCCAAGGTGTCTGTAGCATAGGGATGTCTTTCTATGAATTCTCTGTGTCTGCTGTGTACCGACAGCTGATTACAATTAGAAAAACCCCAAACTACATTTGGGGTCAAGTCAGATTACGCAACGAACATAGTCGGCGATCAAATCCAATTACCGCCAAGTTTGGTGTTTCCTAAAATGGAATGCGAAATGACGCCTCATATGTCCGTGGACGGTCGGACAGTTTAACTTTGACTTTATTCCATTACAGGCTCTTGCCCTCTCTCCTTACATCTGTATTGTCATACAATAAGACAATAAAAATTGAGAAGTCAACAATGAAGTCACCCATAGATTTAAACATTCTAGCCGATTGGATGGATCTGCAGGGCCTAGGGAATGGCCCTATATATGACCAAAAACCGCTTAGCGGTGGAACTCAAAATATTATGTTCCGTTTTGAACGGTCAGAGCGAGAATATATATTCAGGCACCCGCCGAAACATCCGCGTCCCGAATCGAATCGAATCATGCAGCGCGAAGGTACGGTCCTAAGCGCCTTATCCGGCAGTCACGTCCCTCACCCAGGCTTCATCGCTGGATGCTGGGATGAAGCCCCGCTCGGGGCCTATTTTTTCCTAATGGAACCAATTGACGGCTTTAATATTCATGAGGGCCTGTCTGACAAAATGAAGAGCAATCCCAAAACGCGTGAGCGTATGGGATATTCATATATCGAAGCCATCGCAGCGCTTGGGAATGTGGATTACTTGGCCGTCGGATTGGAGGGATTTGGCAAACCCGATAATTTTCTTGAGCGCCAAGGGGAACGCTGGCTTAGTCAATTTGATCGCTACGCCAAAATTGAACAATGGGATGGACATAAAGATCTGGGTGATTTCCACGGCATTGCGACTTGGTTGAATGACAATGTCCCAAACACGTATAAACCCGGCATTCTGCACGGCGACTGCCACATGGCGAATGTGCTTTTCAATGAAGAGAGCGGCGAAGTTGAAGCCCTCATCGATTGGGAAATGTCGACCATAGGCGACCCATTATTGGACTTAGGCTGGGTCATTGGAACATGGCCGTCGGGTGACGATTTCACAGTTTTAGACTTTGGTGACTGGTCAGGATTTGCCTCTATCGAGGAACTGATATCGCATTACGGAGACCATTCGGCTCGTAATCTTGACTCTATTGATTGGTATGCCGTTCTTGCCTGCTTTAAATTGGGCGCCATTTTAGAAAGCACATATGCCCGTGCACAAGGCGGAAAGGCCTCGATGGAAATCGGCCAAAGATTGCACAAAAGTACAATTCAACTCTTTAACAAAGCGCACAAAATCATGCGCGCAAACCCTTAATCGGAGACCTTCGTGATGTTTTCCATCTTTTGATTTGCACCTTGAGCGGTGAAATCGGGAAGCACTACGTTAAACAAGTTTAGATGTTCAATCTCATGAGTCGGGTTAGTCTCCCGGTAGGAATCAAGGAAAGCGTTCGCGACTTTTGAAGAGTATAAAAACTGGCTTAAAAACGAGTCGAAACCATAAAGATTAAAAAAACATTAACGTTAACTATGTTTCTAAATAATTTATTAACTTTATTTGTAAATACTTCCTTAACTATAAAGGGAGTGAACGGAATATGCCATTTTCAACTTTTAAAACATTTTCGGCTGGAATCGGACTGACATCCATTCTGCTCGTGACGGCAATTTACTATGGGTCGACTACGAAATCTGAAGCCTCCCCCTCCAATTTATCAAGTGCTAATAACGCCCCAATAGTTGAATTTTCTGAGGACGTTGAAGACACGCCGACCATTAAAGTCGCAAGCCTATCCACTTCAACTATTCCCGCAGCTACTGCCCTCATCTCAGACAATCAACAAATTGATCTAGATCCACCTCGACTGAATACCGATGAGAGTTTACGTCTAGCAACTAAACTCTCAAAAACTCAAAACTTCAATGAAGCTCTGCGTATCTTAGATAATATTCGCGATGAAGATCAGAATGATTATGCGGTCAGATTTCTAGAAGCCCGTATTTTGGCGTGGTCGGGCCAGCATTATACGGCCGACCAAAAATTCTTAAGCTTACGCGCGGACTACCCGAAAGACGCAGATATAAAAGTCTCATTTGGATATTTGAAATATTATCAAAGTAATTTCGCCCAAGCAGAACAAATCTTCTCAGACGTACTCGTCAATCATCCAGATTATCAAGACGCATCAGATGGATTAAAACGGGTCCGCGCCACGCAGAGCCAGTAGACATTAAGCGACGACAAATCGTCTCTCAAAATATCTGAGTTATTGGTTAGACAGATAGCGTGATTTGAATCGAGCCATAAAGTTCAGGCTGAATATTGAGTATGATCAGCAAAACGCACCTGTGTCGATATTGAGATTGCATACAAACGACAGGTCCCGCATCTCTGGCCGAAACTGCGTTTCGTCCGACGTGCGGGATGACAAACTGAGGGTATAATTGCTTATGTCACTTCAGACTCGATCCAAAGCCTAGCGTTTTCGAAAAAATCAGACCCAGCTACTTCTAACCTTTGAAATAGGTTCATCAATCGGCAGACCCGCCATTTTACAGCCTTGCCGAAAATCACGTATATGCTTGTCCATCCAGTCGCGAGCTGTTGCTTCATCATTGATCTTGATAGCTTCAAAGATTTTTGTATGGGCTTTAAGCAGCCGTTTCCCTGGGCCCAATTTATCGACAACGGCCCCATAGACTGGAAATAGAAATTGCCCGATGGGTTCACGTGCCAGCAATAAGGCACTATTCCCCGCGGCTTGCGCAATAAGGTCATGAAATTCGATATCTGCGGCAACGAGCGCTTTGGGATCGTCGAGACAATCCGCTGTATGTGTCAAATTTGATTCCAGTTTAGCCAGAAGCTTTGGATCAATATTCCTGGCGGCCAGTCTTGCCGCCAGAGGCTCCAGAGCCATTTCCAATTGCCATATTTCGCGGACGGTTATGCCGTGTAGAACGATGGCTTGTTGCATCGCATTCGAAGAAATTTCGGGAGATGGCGCGGATACAACCATGCGCCGCCTGTGACCTCGCACAACAAGCCCGGAATTCTCCAGAGTTCTAAAAGCCTCTCTGACCGTTGGTCTCGTGACGCCAAGTTGTTCTGCCAAATCCATTTCAGTTGGCAACATATCACCTGGCTGTAATTCACCGCCAAGGATCATGTTTTTTAAGGCTTCCTCTGCCAGTTGATAGGCGGGAACCTTTTTTATGGGCTGGATTGAATTCATGCCGGATTTGGCGGTTCTATTATGCTCATAGCATCTGTAATCGCCTGATCCGGCGCAAGTAGAGCCGCTTGATACATTTCAGGTGCTGCCGTGACAGAATGCGGCTTTGTTTCATCATAAGGCGGCTGTGCGACCGCCCCGCCCTCGCCATTATAAGCAGGCGGGTTTGTATAACGCTTTAAATCTTCATCGCTAATGCCCGCCAATGCGACAACTTCAGGATCGATCCAGGTCTGATTATGGTCAAGCGGGTGCTCAGCCGTGTCGTCGGTTGCAAATTCAAGCGTGAGTCCTTCCGGCCCGGCAAAGTAAATAGAATTACATAAACCGTGACGTATCGGCCCTAGAATATTTACGCCACGAGAACGTACCCGGTCACGCATATTAAGCAAATTTTCCATTGTTGTAACATTAAAGGCAAGATGCTGCATTGTACCAGGTGCAGAAATTCCAGCTCCGCTTCGGACGTAGCTAACTCCAATTCCAGGTTTAACTTTTTCATTTCCGGGAACATACACAAACGCCAAGGAACATTCATCATCAAGTTTTAAAAACCCGTGCCAAGCTCCCTCGACGCCGTGCATCCAATAAAGCGCGACGAGTTCCATACCGACAACATCCGTAAAGAACTCAATCTGCTCTTTCATATTGCCCGTGGATAGGACGAGGTGGTGGGTACCATTTGGTGCTGTCATCTGTCTTTCTCCTTTATTGTGTCTTCAATATGCTTTTTCGAGCAAATCTATCACATCATTGCGTTTAATTTCTTTTACATTCGCCCATACGAATGCGTTTAGCATAGCCCCATCCGCGATAGCGTCAAAGTGTGATTTTTCAACACCAACATCGCGCAATCGCGTTGGCATACCAAGCTCTGCGATCAGATTAGCAATAGCTTCACTGGCACTTTCGATTTGTCCGCTAAGAGCATGAGCTATCCAGGTCATGCGTTCTGGTGCAGCGCTTTTATTAAATTCCTTAACATGAGGCAGCATCACGCAGCTTGTATAACCATGAGGTACGTTCGCCACGGCCCCAAGCTGATGACCTATACCATGGCTTGCGCCATAGGGCGTTCGGTTTAAGCCTGTACAGGCCAGCCAAACAGCCGTTTGACTATCAAGACGAGCCTGAATGTTGTTAGGCTCTCTTTTGTTAAGCGGCAGCGATTTAGAAAACAGCCTTAGCGCGTGCAATGCCCCGGCATCAGCCAGTGGTTCGGTTGCGCTTGAACAGATTGTTTCTACCGCATGATCTATCGCCCTAACGCCCGTCGAAAACCAAAGCGCGTCAGGCGTGTGAATACAGAGAGATGGATCAAGAATAACACTCGCAGAACCAATATCCCGACCCGTAAAGAGCTGTTTGACCTTAGCCTCTGTATCGACACATCCCGCTAGGTCACTAAATTCTGCCCCTGAAAGGGTCGTCGGAACGATAATCTGACGAAATGGAACCGGTGCAATATCTGGAACGATGCGGTTTCCATTTTCATCAACCGATACGGCAACAGCGCCAAGGGCGTCGCCCGTAGAAATATTTTCCGCACAACAGATCAAGGCGACCTTCACTGTATCCATCGGCGTCCGTCCACCAATGGTGACACCAAATCCGCATTGGTTTCGCGAAAAAAATCAGCCAAAGCAAAGACAGCGGAACGCGGAACATGATCTATGAGATCTGTAAACATGCCCGCAAACTTGTCTCCGAGCGCATCAATGATAGGCTGCACGATTGGGGTTTGATCAACAATGACTTGAGGCGTGACGATAACAACACGCTTTGCACCGCGTAGGTCAGATTCTAAAACGGCTGCGTCTCCGGCAGGCTTGCCGATGTGAATGCGATCAAGCGTTAGGTTATGAAAAGTCCGCTCTCTTATCATACTGGTTTGTCAAAAATCCTTGTCACGAAATGCCTATATTTTATTGTCATACAATATTACATATGGCAATGGTCACTCTACCCAATACATGCAATTAAGAAATCAACTTAACAAGGGAAAGCGAATAGGTGTCCAACAATTTTGTAGAGAACAACGCCTTCATTTGGGAGCCACCAGCGACGTTTAACTTTGCGGAAGATGTCGTTGACCATTGGGCGAAAGACCCGAAACGCCTCGCCTTAATCTGCGTCGATGATGAAGGCGCAGAAAAACATTGGACATATGACGCAATTTCAAAAGCCTCGGCGAGGCTCGCGAATTTACTTGTCGATCAAGGCCTGAAACGCGGTGACCATATCATCGTCATGCTTCCGCGTATTGCGGAATGGCAAATCGCAATGACGGCCGTCTTACGCCTCGGGGCTGTGCCGGTTCCCTGCATCACCATGCTAACGGAAAAAGATGTAGATTTTCGGGTCGAACAGTCCGGCGCGACAGGTGCTATCACACGATCAGATGACACCAGCAAATTTGCGGGGAGTCCTCACCTAAAAGTGCGAGTATGCGTTGGGGACGAAACGGATGGATGGGTCTCATTTAAGGACTGCGATCAGGCGTCTGCAGGAAATGACGACCTTATCTCTGATCTGCAAAATTACGTAAAAACAGCGACGGCCCTCTATAAATATCCTCGCAAAATTGAATTCACGACTGATCTGCCCAAAACACCTACAGGTAAAATCAAACGAATCGTCTTAAGGGGAAGATAAAACATGGCCTATGAAATAGATTTGAGCGGACAAACGGCTTTGATTGCGGGCGGGTCAAGTGGGATCGGATTGGGCATTGCCCACAAGTTAAAAGACGCTGGTGCAGAGGTCATCATTACAGGAACCAAGTCAACTGTCTCTGAATATGACGATGGTGATGACCGGAGCGGATTACGCTATATTCAGCTCAACGCCGTCAATGATGATGAGGTTGTGTCGCTTGCAGATAAAATTCCTGCTTTAGATATATTTGTCTCAAGTATTGGCTCGGTTGCCTATTCTCGGAAGGAATATGAAATCGATACGTTTAGGCGGATTATGGATATCAATTTGAACGGCGTGATGCATCTCTGTAACGCATTCCATCACAAACTCGCCCAATCCGAAAATGGATCCGTGGTGTTGGTTGGATCTACATCAAGTTTTGTCGCCACACCGGGACAACCTGCCTATTCGGCCAGTAAAGGCGCACTTAGAACGCTGACAAAAACACTCGCCCAAGCTTGGGCCCGAGACGGTATTCGGGTGAATGGCCTCGCACCGGGATATGTGTCGACAAAACTCACGAAGATAAGCCGCGCCAATGAAAAAATTTACGAGGCATCGTTAAAACATATTCCCTTGCGCCGTTGGGGAGAGCCTGAAGAAATGGGAAATACGACCCTCTTCTTGGTATCACCCATGTCATCCTACGTCACAGGTCAGATGCTTCTCGCCGATGGCGGCATTACATTGATGTAAAACTCGAAAAAAGAAAATATCCTCGGAGGAAAATATGCAAGTTGAATCCCACATGAGAAATGAAATCTTTGCGCATCGATATAAAGGTGAAGACGCAAAATACGCGATTCTTATCTCCCATGGCCTTGGTGGGTTCGCTCGCCATTCCTGGCAGCGCACTTTTAGAGATGCACCCAGCAGTCGCCGCCTATCGCAGTGATGAGTTTAAAGCCATTATCGAACAACTCGGCAGAGGCGCGCGGCTTGATATTGCAGCTTGGTTCGACTTTGACAAAGACTATGGTTATGTCGGCGCTGCAGATCAGAAAAAATTAGACCCGTACAATACTTGGTCTTATGATTTGGAGTCTTGGGGTACACTCATGCAATATATCCCCCCGTAAAAATCGCAGACAATACCAAACCTATTTTTTATGCCGCAGGCTCAGAAGATGGTGTCTGTCCAGTTCAGATGTTTGAAGCCATGGCTGCTAGCATGGGAGGTCCCGTTGAAACAAAAATCTATGAGGGGATTGGGCACCAACTTATGCTCTTTCACACGAAAGACTATTCAAAAGATGTCCACGCATTTTGCCTAGATAATATCTAGGCATTTTGGCCTCCGGTCTTCAAGGAAAAGCTTCAATCAACATTGATCATCACTTTGATGACCCCATCTTCGCGGGCATCAAAGAGACGATAAGCTTCAGCCCCATCGGACAATTTAAAGCGATGGGTGAAAATGCCCTCGCCTTTAATCCGGCCCGAATTAACCAGAGGAATCAAGGCTGGCCACATCTCACCAACTGGGCAAATTCCGCCGCGAATTGTCAGGCTCAAATTGATCATTTTAAAAAGCGAAACGACAGCCTCTTTGCGCGGAAGACCTATACATGAAACGGTTCCTCCCAATCCAATTAGAGATAATATTGAGTCTGTCGCCTTAGGCGCCCCTGACGCCTCGAGCACAGATCCGACCATGGCTCCATTTGTAAGGTCGCGCACTCTACCTCGGAGGTCATCACCCGGTTCAAAACTTATAGCGCCGAGTTTTTCAGCGACCTCACGGCGTTTTAATACGGGGTCTACCGCAATCACACGAGACGCCCCAAATACAAATGCAAGTTCAATGGCCAATAATCCAATTGGCCCTAGGCCAATAATCGCAATCGCCCCGCCCGGCTTAAGACCTGAACGCATCAAGCCAAAATATGCGGTTGCCATAGCATCTGTTAGCAAAATGGCATGCTCGTCGGACAACGCCCCCTCTGTATTCATCAGCGTGTAATCTGCATTGGGAACAAATGTGTATTCTGCTTGGCCACCTTCAAGTTCTGGCCCTATTCCAAAGGCCGTGGCTTTGCGGCATTTATTCGATTGGCCACTCAGACAAGACACACAAGATCCGCAACCTGCCCCACCTTGGGCTAAAACCTTGTCACCGACCTTTAATGTGTGCGTATGAGGTCCGACCTCGACCACTTCGCCGATAAATTCATGACCTGTACAAAAGCGATGCCCATCTGCGCTATAATCCGTTCGCCCGATCGTATCGCCATGATACATGTGCAAATCAGACCCACAAATTGAGCACATAGACACTTTTACGATTGCGCCATTAGAGGTACTCATGATGGGATCATCATAAGTCTCATAGCGAATATCGCTGGGTCCATTAAAAACGAGGGCTTTCATCACCGTGTCATTGCAGATCGCTTTACACTTGTAAAGTTTGACGGTCTAAAGGATAAGAAAATATGGAATCTGATCTCTCCGAATTATGCCAAAAAGCTCTTGGCGGAAATGCAAGAATTTCCGACTTAAAACGTCTTACGGGCGGCGCAAGCGCAACAACTTGGTCTTTCGATTATAACGGCGTTCCCCTAGTTCTTCGTCAAAAAGCCCCTGAGACGGAGGATAATGTGGATATGCCAGGCCTTGAGTCATCAAGCCTGAAAACAGAAGCAGAGCTTATCACCAAAGCCGGAGAACATGGTGTCAAAGCCCCTAAAATATATGCCGTCACAGAGGCTGACAGCGCCCTAGGTGAATCCGTTTTAATGTCCCGCGTCCACGGCGAAGCCTTACCCCAAATACTTTTCAAAGATACAAAATATGACAAAGCCTTATCGGGCTTAACTGTGGAATGCGCAGCAACCCTTGCGAAAATTCACGACATACCGGTTGATAGCCTGACGTCAGATCTGGTGACACGAACGCCTTTAGAGACGCTTGATCTCATGAAGGCCCAATATAAATCCTTCGGTCAAGGTAGTCCCGTTCTTGCCAGCGCCCTTAGCTGGATGACCGAAAACTGCCTGCCGCCGACGCCCCCTGTCCTCGTACATGGGGACTTTCGCATGGGAAACCTTTTAATCGATGAAGCTGGCCTAAGCTCCGTGCTCGATTGGGAACTCACACATATAGGGGACCCTGTTTCTGACATTTCATTCTTTTGCGCACCGCCTTGGCGATTTGGACGTTACGCTCAAGGCGCCGGAGGCATCGGATCAATCGACGATCTTGTCACGTCTTATGAAGCGGCTTCGGGCCGTAAAATCGATGCCTCTCGCCTTTTATGGTGGCGTATGCAGGCCTCAGTTAATTGGTGCCTCATGTGTATGATCATGGGCAATCTTTGGCGGTCAGGTATTGATCGCGAGCTTGAACGCATTGTAATTGGCACGCGTGTATCTGAATCTGAAATCGACGTGCTCTTATTATTTGATGAGATTTATAAATTTGATGACAAATTTGACTTAGCGTATTTAAGCCCTCCAGAGATTGCCAATAAAGCTGAGACAAAACCGGATGAACTTGCCAGTGCACTCTCTGAATGGCTGACCGATGATATCATTCCAAATATGTCTGGACGCGAGAGTTTTAAAGCTAGGGTCGCCAGAAATGCGATTGGAATGTTGCAACGAAGTAGTCGACTGAGTCCCGATTTTTCAGTGACACAGAACAAGCGGCTTGCAGGTCTAAACCTAAATGAAACAGAGCTTAGTCAGCACCTATTAAATGGAGATTTGAACCTTCAATCAGAAAAGGTTCGACGTCACATCAAGCAAACCACGCTCGAGCAAATCGCTATAGATCAACCAAAATATTCAGGCTTTAAAGTGGCCCTATCAAATTGGAGTGCATCATGATCTTTGAAATCCCACAAGACATTGAAGACTACCTCGTCGAGCTTGATGACTTCATAGAGAAAGAGATTAAGCCTCTCGAACAAGCCAATGATAATATACGGTTTTTTGATCATCGCCGCGAACATGCCCGCACGGATTGGGATAATCACGGATTACCGCGGGAAGAATGGGAAGAGTTGCTCGGTAAGGCCCGCGCTTTATCAGATGCGGCCGGACATTACCGCTACCAACTGCCTGAAGAATTTGGCGGCAAAAACGGCTCCAATCTTGGCATGGCGCGCATCCGCGAACATTTCGCCGCAAAAGGCCTAGGTCTCCATAATGATTTGCAAAATGAGCATTCTATTGTCGGCAACCTTGTTCAACCCCTTATGCTTAGAGACTTTGGGACAGAGGCCCAAAAAGAAGCCTTTATTCGGCCTATGTGTGAATCTAAGATGATGTGGGCTTTTGGCCTGACAGAAGCCGCACATGGCTCTGATGCGACACATATGGATACACATGCCGTTCCAGAAACCCGTGACGGGGTAAAGGGCTGGAAAATTAATGGCGAGAAGATGTGGACGACCGGACTTCACATCGCCACCCATGTCATGGTCTTTGCACGTACGAAAGGCAAAGACGGCGATGCACGCGGCATAACATGCTTCATTGTTCCAACAGATGCGCCCGGCTTTGAAATTGGCACCTATTGGTGGACCTTTAACATGCCAACAGATCACCCAAGTTGCACATTGACAGATGTTTGGGTGCCAGAGACGGATATTCTTGGCGACCCAGATTTTGGCCTCGCCCCTGCCATGCATTTCGTCCATGAGAACCGAATTCGACAAGCCGCATCCTCACTTGGTGCCGCGCAATATTGCATTGATGAATCCGTGAAATATGCGCGAGAGCGAAAGCCTTTTGGCAAAGCTTTGGCCGTCAATCAGGGCATTCAATTCCCCTTAGTTGAACTCGCAACCGAAGCCGAAATGCTACGTCTGCTCATTTATAAAACGGCAGCTCAGATGGACGGAATGCCCAAGGTAGACGTCGCAAAAAAATTATCTGATAAAGTCTCAATGTGTAATTACCGCGCCAACCGTCTCGTTTGCAAAGCCGCGGACCAAGCCATGCAGGTTCATGGTGGCATGGGGTATTCACGGCATAAACCGTTTGAACATATCTACCGTCACCACAGGCGTTACCGGATCACAGAGGGGTCAGAAGAAATTCAAATGCGCAAAATTGGTGGGTTCTTATTTGGATTTTTGGGTCGGGGTTAGAGACAGATTTGACTTTGGTTTAAGTTTACCTTGAATATTGCCCGTCATCAACCTTGATGACGGTTCCAGTCACCGCGTCTGATGCAGGTGAACAAAGGAAAAGCAAGGTACTATCAAGTTGCGCGGGATCACAAATGCGCTTTCGAGGCGTGCCCGCTGCTGGGTCCCCACCTATTCGCTCAAACATTCCATCAGTCATCTCGGAGACAAACATGCCTGGGGCAATCGCATTTACATTGATATTGAAGCGCGCCCATTCAACGGCCAAAGCTTCTGCCATTCTTGCGATCCCTGCTTTAGTAACAGCGTAAAGTGCTGCACCGTTGCCATCATAATTATAGGCCGCCATAGACGCGATATTAATCACCCTTCCTGGCATTTTTTGTTTGATAAGGCGCTTCGCAACATCAGCCGCAAGGATAAAGGGCCCGCGTAAATTGACGGATATCACGCTATCAATCAATTCAATCGACATGCGTGTCGCAAGTTGTGCGTCAGGCATTCCAGCATTATTCACAAGAATAGAAACAGGCCCCAACGCGTCTTCTATATTATCAACCATGCCAATAATTGCGGCTGCGTCTTTCATGTCGACAGGGGCAATAAAAGCTGTACCGCCGTCTTTTTCTATGACTGATTTCAGTTCTTTTAACCGCCCAACGCGGCGACCAGAAATCGCAACCTTCGCGCCTTGCGATGCAAGGACCTGAGCAAATCGCCAGCCCAAACCAGATGTCGCGCCCGTTACAAGCGCAACGTGGCCTGATAAGTCAGTTGAGGCATTGGGCAGAGGGAAATCAGTCATAGAGATTATATGTCATTTATCTGGCTTTTGAGCAATCAATTAAAGCCAAATTTATGTAGAATTACCGTATCAAGGCATTGCCAAAAGTGACTTAAATGGTCATGAAACTGAATGGCTACAATTTACCTTTTTAGACATGGACAAGCGTCGTTTGGCGCGGAAAACTATGACAAGCTCTCACCTCTCGGCGAACGCCAGGCAAGCGTTTTAGGAGAATACCTTGCCGGTGCTGGCATCAAACTGGATGTCGCCTATTCCGGCGGATTAGAACGGCAGAAAAATACATGCCGACTAGCTTTAGAAGGACAAGGAAAAAGCGTCTTCCATCATATTGATGAGCGCTTCGACGAAGTTCGCAATGACGAGCATATTGAGAAAATTTTGCCAGAACTTGTTAAATCCGATCCCCGCCTAGCGACGCTCATGAAGGATGCCATGCAGAACAGTAAAAACTATCAAAAGGTAATAGATGCAGTCTTCAATTATTGGGTGTCCCCAAAGTGTAAGACACCTGGTATTCAGACATGGGCAGAATATTCCGGGGGAACCAAAGCGGCGATAGAAGAGCTTATGGAAAAAGAAGGCCGGGGTAAAACGATTGGCGTTTTTTCTTCGGGTGGCACTATCGCAACCATAGCGACGCAGGTCTTAGGATTAGATGGATCATTCGCTTATAAATTCTATGAACCAATCATCAATTGTTCAATCACGCAGCTTTTCTATAACGGCAATAAAATCTCGATCTCTAACTTCAATGATTACTCCTATCTTCAAAAGACCGGAGCGATTACGGGTGAGAATTTGGTGACCTACCGTTAGAACATTGCGGCCAGAGTTTTACTCAAATATTGCAACGTATCTTCCCGGATTTCACGTTTGTTGAAACCATATTGCTCCATGGGCAATTGCATCAACCCTTGAGCCGCCGCGACAGCACTCTCTTGGAGAATTTCAGGCGCGACCAAATGATCTAGAAATCCTGCCTCAACACCTGTCTTTGGGTTGCAAAATTGGGATTGGAGCGCGGCTGGCTTCATGTAAGATTTTGTCAATTCCGCCTTCAAAATTGAGATTAGATATGGCGAAAATGCCATACCGCCCGCTGTTTCCGGTAGACCAATTTTATAGTCACCTTCCGCGCCAATCCGGGTATCAGACACTAACAAGATAAAAGCCCCAAGCCCGAGCGCATGTCCATTACAGGCCGCAATAACAGGTTGCGGATGCTTATAAATTTCATAGAGCAATTTCATGCCCGTATGGACCATTTTGTCTTTAGCCTCTTCGGGACCACTAATCGTTTTGAGATCAAACCCTGCGCTAAATTTATTGCCTGTTGCCCGAATAATAACCGCTTTGGCATTCGCTTCAGCTTGCTTTAAACCTTCAAGCGCGCCTTTTGAAGTCTCAAAATCGAAGACATTTGCTTTTCCATCGTCGATTTCGATGAAAGCTATATCATCTTCCATGCTAAAATTAATCATATGAACTCAGCTTTTAGATTTCATTTTTGCGAGCATTTTGCCCATATCTTCATGGACTTTTTGAATGGCTTTTAACGGGCGAACCATAACTTTAAATTCAATTATTTTTCCGTGTTCATCCCACCGAATAATATCGACGCCATTAATTTGAACACCATCCATTTCGCCGGTAAA
>CAYRMO010000011.1:0-20157 GCA_964425355.1 uncultured Algimonas sp.
GCTGTTTATCGAAAGGAGATTTAAACATGGCACATAAAACAATAATCAAGCGCTATGCCTATTCAATGTTGGGATATGGTTTTGCTTATGCGGTGTCATTTGTTGGGTTTGCGTTTATTCCAGATGAATTGATCGACAATATTGCTTTGAAAATCGGACTTGCAATCATCCCGGCATTTTTCATTATGATGATGTTGCGCACACTATGGATTTATATTCGTGATGTGGACGAGGCACAGCGTTTTTTCCTTCAGCGTTCTATCAATATTGCCGCCTTCGCAGTCTTGATCGTTTCTGGCTCTTGGGGGCTGTTAGAGTTGATGATTGATGATATTTTTAAAATATCTCTTTTTTGGGTCGTTCCATTTTTCTTCATGATGTTTGGCCTGGCGACATGTTTTGGGCCTGCACGTGGTTTGGGTAAGTGCTAGGGTTTTAAGACTGTGAAGAATAAATTGAAACACCTTCGGTCCGAGAAGGGCTGGTCCCAAGCCGTTCTGGGCGAGCATCTGGAAATCTCGCGGCAATCGGTGAATGCGATTGAAAAGGGAAGATATGATCCCTCCTTGCCGCTCGCCTTTAAAATTGCGCGGCTTTTCAAGCGGCCAATCGAGGATATTTTTATCGATGATTAAATTCGAGTTCCATCTGGCCTAATTCGGAAAACATCTGCCAGGGTTTCGTCGTTCAACGCGTTTGAGGCTATATCATCTTTCACGATGTTCCCCTCCTTAAGGACCCAAATGCGATCTGCAAATTTACGGGCGAGGGTGAGGTCATGAAGGGCTGTTATGATGAGCTGTCTTTTTTTGGATTGGGTTTTCAAGACATCCATAATGGCGATTTGAAAATAGGGGTCCAGTGCCGTGACAGGTTCATCCGCTAGGATAAGCGGTGAATCTGTTGCCAGAGTCCGCGCCACATGTACGCGCATTTTCTCACCGCCTGATAAGGTTCCAAACTCTCGGTCAGAAAATGCCTCGATTTCACACATTTCAAGACTGTTCTGGACGATAATGTGATCATCCTTTGTCAGTTTTGCAAACGGGCCGGTAAAAGGTGTGCGACCCAGAGCCACAATATCACGCACCAGGCGCCTATCTGGCGCTGTGGAGTTTTGTGCGAGATAGGCCAGAGCCCGACTGCGTGCTTTGAGTTCCTTGGGCAGGTTCATGCGCCCCGAATGCGGGATTAACCCTGCAATGGCTTTTAAAAGGGTAGATTTTCCGGATCCATTTGGTCCTACTAATGCAATCAATTGGTTCGGCTTACAGCTAATATTGATGTCACGTAAAATCTGTTTGTCGCCATAGGAGGCAGAAATATCTTCAAGCTTCAATGTCATGCCTGTCTCCAGGCCAGCCAAAGGAAGAAGGGAACCCCGATAAGAGATGTTGCGATGCCAAGATATAGTGGAGTTCCCGGCCCTGATGTGATCCGGATAAGCGTATCTATGAGAACAAGAAAAATCGCTCCACCTAAGGCCGAGAGCGGTATCAGATGGGCTTCATCGGGTCCCGCTAGAAACCTGAGAATGTGCGGGATAAAGAGGCCAACAAAGCCAATAGCGCCAGCCACAGCGACCCCCGAGCCAATTGCGAGGGCGCATCCCGCCACCAACAAAAATTGTGTTCTGACGATCGAAATGCCCAGAGTTCTGGCCGTGTCTTCGCCTAGGCCCAATACACGTAAGGCAGGGGCAGTTAGCATCAGGCAAATCAACCCAAGAGCTGTCAAACGGCCGCTCGTGAATACATCCTGCATATCTGCATTTTTTAGCGAACCCATAAGCCAATATACGAGTTCAGACAGAGCCCAAGGATTCGGTGCAAAATTCATCACCATGCCGGTCACGGCCGTTGCTAAGGCTCCAATGCCAATACCTGCTAGGACGAGGCCGGATGCACCCGGGTTACGGCGCGAAAAACTCGTCATAAGGGCCGCACCAAACATAGCAAATAGGATGGCCGCGGGTGTCACCATTGCGGACAATCCAAAATAAAGCGCAAGCACGGCGCCTAATGCGGCGCAGGCGGAAAATCCTAACAACCCAGGTGCAGCTAGGGCGTTTCTGGTATATCCCTGCAAGGCCGCACCTGAGGCCCCAAGGCCAGCGCCGACAATGGCGGCCAGAAGGGCACGTGGTAGACGGATATGTTGGGCAATCGTGATGGTGTCTTGATCACCACGACCCAAAAGTCCTGAGAAAATCTCGGAAAATGCGATTTGGGTAGGCCCAAAATATAGGCTCATCATTGAGCTTACGCATAAAGCCAAGATCAAGCCGATATACCATGATCGCAATTTCATAGCTTGTGCAATTCTTCCGAAAGCAGGCTCGCTGCCTCAACAAGTCCAGGCCCCGCACATGGCCAGTATTTTCCCGGAATATGGATTTGTGGTAAGCGCTTAAGCTTTTCAGAGAGTGCTGCATGGCGCGTAAGGCGGTCTGAGACACCTATATAATTCGAATCCAAGAAGCTTGTCACAATAACATCGGGATTGAGCTCAATTAGTGTTTCGATATCTGGCGTCTGCCAGCCAGGGTTTTCTATGATATTAATCCCGCCGGCAGCCTGAATAACCGCGTCCACAAAAGTGTCGGGCCCCGCCGTTCCCCCCGCTCGATTAAGATAGAGGATTTGCGGGGCGTGTTCTGGAGGTCGAAGTGCGTATAGGCGGGCCTGGAACCGAGGCGAGGGATCTTCAATATCAAGGCTGCCTGAAATCGCGGCCAAATTTTGCCAAACCGTTTCAAAATCTTCACCCCATTCAAGATGAATGTCAGGATTTGCAAGTGGGGCCTTATCGGGACCCGTAATAATTTTCGAACCGCCATAGGCGACCAGAGATTCAAGGTCTGGATTAACTCTCGGATAGGCTGCCTTATCATCCAACAAAGATAGAGAGGAGGCGGCTTGCCAAGAAAACGCGCCATATTGCGAGTTTAATTCTGGTAAAGAAAAAAGGTAGCTATCCGAACAAAGCGTTGTGCTCACAATCTTGTTGTTAACAGACTTTTTTACGGTCGGCGAACAGCTGGCAGCACTGAGGCCTGAAAAAGCCCCCAATAAAGCAATGAAAGCAGTATTGAATTTGTCCCTTAGTCTCAGTGTTCACTCTCGGCGACTTGTGCGAGGTAATTCCCATAGCCTGATTTCTTTAGCGGATCAGCCAAGGCTTGAAGTTCTTCTTTTGTGAGCCAGCCTTGCCGATAACTTTCTACTTCCGGACAGCAAATCCGCATGCCCTGGCGATCTTCAATAACGGCCACAAATTGCGCGGCCGCCAGAAGCGAACGATGTGTTCCTGTGTCGAGCCAAGTTGTGCCTTCATCAAGTAGTTCAACCCGCAACTCGCCGCGATTGAGATAAATCTCGTTCAGGGTTGTAATTTCTAGCTCTCCGCGTGCTGATGGCGTCACGGTCTTGGCATATTTCGGGGCATGCTCATCATAAAAATAAAGGCCCGTTACCGCATAATTGGAGGCAGGGTTTTCGGGCTTTTCGACAAGAGAAATGGCATTCATATTTTCATCAAATCCGACCACGCCATAATCTGCAGGGTTTTTGACGTGGAAGCCGAAAACGGTTGCCCCGCCGGTATCTTTGACGGAGCGTTTAATGGTCTGCGCAAATCCGGATCCAAAGAACAGATTATCGCCCAGAATAAGCGCTGACGGTGCGCCGTCCAGAAATTCTTCCGCAATGATGAGCGCTTGCGCCAAGCCATCAGGCGAAGGTTGAACAGCCCATTCAATGTTAAGACCCCATTTTTTACCGTCTCCTAGAAGTTTTTGAAACTGGGATTGGTCATGCGGTGTTGTGATCATCAAAATATCGCGAATGCCAGCCTGGATAAGAACTGATAGCGGGTAATAGATCATAGGCTTATCAAAAACTGGCATGAGTTGCTTGCTGACAGTAATCGTTGCGGGGTGCAGGCGTGAGCCTGTTCCACCAGCCAATATGATACCTTTACGGGGTTTCGTATTACTCATCTATTCGCTCCTGTAAGGCGGCTGCGAGTCCATTTTGCCAATCCGGAAGTGGATGGTTGAAATTGCGTTCAAAACTATCAGTATCAAGGACTGAATAGGAAGGTCTTTCTGCCGGTGTGGGATATTCACTGGTTGGAATTCGCTCCACCTGCATATCTTTTTCTGTGGTTTTGAAAATTGAAATGGCGAAATCGGCCCAACTTATGGGCTCGCCCCCGCCCGTAACGTGGTAGATGCCGGTTTCCATGTCTGGCTCATTGACGAGTGTTTCTGCGGCTTTCAGGGTAGCGAGGGCAAGATGACCTGCATAGGTCGGACGGCCAATTTGGTCATCAACAACGCGTAATTCATCACGTATTTCGGCAAGTCTTAGCATGGTCGTTAAAAAATTATTCCCCGATCCGTCAAAAACCCAAGAAGTACGCAGGATCAAGGCGCGTGCACCGGATTCGAGAATAGCGAGTTCGCCGTCCAGTTTTGATGCGCCGTAAACACCCAAAGGATCTGTATCATCGTCGGGTTGATAAGGTTGGTGGCCATCACCCGCAAAAACATAATCTGTCGAAATATGAATAAGCGGTATGTCATGTTGGGCGCAAGCACGCGCTATGGTGGCGGGCGCAGCCGCATTGACCGCATAAGCTGTGCTTGCATTTGTTTCGGCTTGATCAACGGCCGTATAGGCTGCCGCAATAATCAAAGCGTCAATATCGGAAGGCAGAGACTCAATTGTAGAGGTAATTGAATCTGGAGAGCTTGTGAGATCCAGCGCGTTTCGATCAAGTGCTATAATATCATGACCCTGTTCACGCCCTTCGCGTAAAAGTGCCCGTGCGAGTTGCCCCGTCTTTCCTATAATCGCCAGACGAAGCGACATTAGTCGTCTTTGCCCTCAAGTCCCAGACGGGCGCCAAACATGTCGGCTTTGACCAGAGGGCGCCACCAGGCTTCATTTTCGAGATACCAATGAATAGTCTTTTCAAATCCTTCATTCCAAGACACAGATGGCGTCCAGTTTAAGTCATTCTCGATCTTGGTCGCGTTAATGGCGTAACGATTATCATGGCCAGGACGATCAGTTACAAAGCTTATGAGGTCCTCATGCTTGAAACTATCGTTGACGCGTTGGTCCATCAGGCCACAAATGGTTTTAACAAGTTCGATATTGGTGCGCTCATTATTGCCGCCAATATTATAGGTTTCCCCAGTTTTACCTTTTTCTAGAACCGTTAATAGGGCATCGGCGTGATCATCGACATAGAGCCAGTCTCGGATATTTTCGCCTGTCCCGTAAACCGGAATGGCATTTCGGTGCAGGGCCTTGAGTATCACGACCGGAATGAGTTTTTCAGGAAATTGATAAGGTCCGTAATTGTTAGAACAATTAGTCACGAGTGTCGGGAGGCCATAAGTTCGCGCCCACGCTCGGACGAGGTGATCAGAGGCGGCTTTAGATGCGGAATAAGGTGAAGACGGGTCATAAGACGTTGTTTCTTCAAAAGCCGGGTCATCCAATTCTAGGTCGCCGTAAACTTCATCTGTGGAAATATGATGGAACCGGAAATTGTCTTTTGTCTCACCGGTTAGTCCGTCCCAATAGGTGCGGGCGGCATGCAAAAGATTGAATGTTCCAATCACATTGGTCTGGATAAAGGTCCCAGGATTGTCGATTGATCGATCAACATGAGATTCTGCAGCCAAATGCATAATGGCATCGGGCGCGTGACGTTCGAACAAAGTCATCATGGCTGCACCATCATTAATATCCAGTTTTTCAAAGACATAATTAGGGTTATCAGCGACAGAAGCGAGCGAATTTAGGTTCGCCGCATATGTCAGGCAATCAATATTGATGACGTTGTGGCCATCAGAAATGGCCTGCCTAATGACGGCGGATCCAATAAAGCCCGCGCCTCCTGTAACGATAATTTTCATTATTTGCTCTCGTAAGTGAAAGGATTGTTGAATTCGGCGAATTTTTGGGCCGTCATATCTTTGTTGGATAATGTCACATTGTCTGTATGTGAGCCCCAGTCAATAGCTAGGTCTTGGTCATCCCAAGCCACAGACCCATCACAGTCGGGGGCGTAATAGTCTGTGCATTTATAGGTAATTTCTGTGTCATCAGCCAGGGTTCTGAAACCGTGCAAAAACCCGGCTGGGATCCATAACTGCTTATCATTTTCCAGGCTCAATTCTACGGCAACCCATTTTTTATAGGTGGGCGATCCTATCCTTGCGTCGACGGCGACGTCCAATAATGCTCCACGTGTGCAACGTACAAGTTTGCCTTGCGCGTGGGGTGGCGTTTGAAAGTGCAAGCCGCGTATCGTGTCTTTTTTAGCAGAAAGTGAAAAATTGTCCTGTACGAAACCAGGTTCAAAGCCAAGTTCATTTTGAAAAGCTTGTTCCTTATAAGTTTCCATGAAATAGCCACGTGCATCGCCATAACGACGAGGCGTAATAATCACGACATCCGGTATGGCTGTGCGTTGAAACTTCATGATAGGTTCCTAAAGGATACAAGGCATTTGCACCCATGACGAGGCGGCTATTAACGCTTGCTTAACGCGGCTTCAACCGTGAAGATTTTTGGAATCGGGTACTATGGCAAGATTTTGGGGATGAATTGGGTCGCAGCGTTTCATTTTCGCGAATTTTACATGATTTGAGAGCGCCAAACGCCAAATATGTGTGTCTTTTTTTGCTCAAATCAGTGTCTTTTTTGGCTCAAGCCCAAATCTCGACATTTGTGGGCTTGAAGAGTCATATAGGCTTAAGTATGTGGCGCTGAACATGGTCAGTATTTGATCATCAAATCGAAGCTTGCAGGCAAATTGAATGTCAAAACGACCCGTTATAGTCCATTTTCACCTGTTCAAGAATGCAGGAACATCTGTCGATAGGATATTACAACGTAATTTTGGTAATCGTTGGATCGAAATTGAAGGGCCGAACAATAAAAAACTTACGCCAGACGCCTTAATCGATTTTGTCCGAGAAAATCCACAATATGACGCTATAAGTTCTCATACGGCTGTCGTATCAGTTCCGATTTATGAAGATATAGAAATTGTGCCAATTTTCTTTTATCGTCACCCGATTGACCGCATTCGCTCAGCTTACGATTTTGAACGCAAGCAGGACTCTCAAACTCCAGGCTCGATTAAAGCCAAGGAAGGTGATTTCCGGTATTATTTAGATTGGCGCTTAACGACCCCGAATCCGTGGCCCATAAAGGACTTTCATACGTTTCGCCTAAAAGATTTTCATGATTTTACCCCCGCAAAACAGACTCATTTATTTGAACCAAGAGCCCGTGCTGCGATAAATGCGCTGCCTGTCATAGGCCTCGTGGAGAATTTTGATAAATCCATGTTGGATTTTCAGGATTTTATCAGGCCATATTTTTCGCATTTTGAAGCGATTAGCGTTCATGCGAATGTAACGTCTAAGGGGCGCTCGGTACGAGAAAATATTGAGCGTTTTGCAGACAGAATAGGGAAAGAAACTTTCCAGTTACTTTTAGAATTGAATAAAGTAGACCTTGATCTCTATGAAATGGTCAAGTCTAACTACTTTTAGCCTTGGTCTTAATAGACCTAAGTTCAATCAGACAATAAGAGTTTAAGCGAGTGTCCGGAATTACAAAACCAATTATTCAGCTCGTTATTGGAGTTCACAGGTCCGGGACATCTGTTGCGACGCAGGTTTTGTCTGTCTTGGGATATGATTTGGGCCGTACTTTAATGCTGCCGGCCTTTGATAATCCCAGAGGGTTTTGGGAGAATTCAAAGATTGTTGAAGCTCATGATCGACTATTTCAGGCCCTAGGTGTGGACTGGACGACTGCGGCTACGCTTCCTGAAAATTGGCACACAAGGAAAGCCGCTGACAACGCTATTGATGAGCTTGTCGATATTTTGGCCGAAGATTTTGACAAAACATCCAACAAGTTGGTCAAAGATCCGCGACTTGCCCTCTTATTGCCAATATGGCCAAAAATAGCGAAAAAAGCCGGACATGATCTTCATGTCTTGGGCGTATTGCGTCGACCTTCACGCATTATTGCTTCAGTCGCAAAACGAAATGACCTTTCTGAAGCTGACTCTGAGCTAATCGTGTCATCACAGACATCTATAATGGGAGACGTTCTGGAGTCTTTTTCACCGCCCGTAATTTTATTCGAAAAATTAACCGGTTTGAGCGCCACTGAAATTGTAAAGGAACTTAGAAGGGCTTTGCCTCATCTCAACATCAGAGCGTCAAATCCTATGATCGATATGATCGATCGTGTTGTTGGCGAAAGGGCGTCGGAAGGCGCTCAAAAAGACAAGGACTACGACCAGATTGTATTGCAAGACAAATCTAAACTATATGTCGAGTGGCCGACCGCTCGAACTTATATTAACACTGTGAACTTTGATAAGGCTTCATTCGAAAATAGAAAAAGCCTTTTACCACCTTCTGCCAAACAGTTTTTAGTCTCAAAAAAGCGGTTGGAAGCTTTAAAACAAGCTGAAGAGAAAAATGACAAACTGCTGGGAGATTACGAACGTCTTGAGATCGAAGTTAAAGACAGAAAATATGAATTAGAGACAAGCCAGACAAAACTTGATCGTGCGAACGCTAATTTAGCAAAGGAAAAAAGTAAATTAGATGAGTCTTTGCGCGCACTTGAACAACGCGAAGCAAAAATAAGAAGCCTATTTGAAGAAAAACAATCGCTTTTATCGCTCCACGATAGACTTGGGCAATATGAAGGAGAGATTGGGAGTTTGCGTGAAGCTATTCACGAAAAAGAAGCTCTAATTGCAAAAGCACAAAATGAGATTGGTTTGCTTCAAGAGGAAATCCAATCGAATGAAAAAGGAGCAGAAGCAGCCAAAGAACAACGTGACAGTTTAAACCTTGAACTCAGAACCTTGCGTAAGGCCGAGGACCAGTTACGGCAAAGAGAGAACGAACTATTAGGAAAAATCGCCAGGATTGAAGAAAAGCTTGAGCAAGCTGATGAACATACACTTAAAATTGAGACCGACCTAAAGCGTGTAAATAGAAACTTGAAAGCTACGAAAACTCGACTTGGCAATAAGTTGAAAGCGAAAGATGAACTTGTCGCTTCCAAATTGGATGAGTTAGATTTGTTGCGTGATTCAATTGCGAGCCTGAAAGAAAATCTGATAGCGACACGAAAAAGAGAGTCCGATTTTGCGATTGAGGTAAAAGAAAAAACGATTGCGATTGAAGATAAATCGGTGGCCTTGAGCCGCCTTGGAGGCGAACTTTACGAAACCAAAGAGAATTTGAAAACAACAGAAACAAATTTGACAGAGATTACGCGCATCAAAGAGATGCAGGATACGACAATTGAAATGGAAGCTTTGCGCTCAAAAATGGTCGAGGATGAGTTTTCGACTAGGGTTTCCGTGCTTGAAAATAGATTGGGGTATTATGAGCGCGCCCCTTTACGCACGGGCCTAAAGAGCTTTCTGTTTTCAACATTGCGTTTGGTGAGACGTGGGTTGCCTTTACCTGAATTGTTTAAAATGCGGTTGGCCAGAAAATTTACGGGCCTTGCAATGAGGTTGCAACCACCGGCCACCCATCAAAGCCCCGAAATAGAAATTTTCCAGCCGGATGACACAATCGACTTTGGGTTTCCAGAAGTTGAGAAACCGGTCATTTCAATCATTGTTCCTGTGTATAATGAAATCAGTCAAACGATTGCTTGTCTCAAATCAATCTATCAACAGAGGGTGTCGGTGCCTTATGAGGTGATATTGGCAGATGATGCCTCGCCAGATCCGTTTCATAAAGTTCTAAAGGATATAAAGGGGTTGGTATATATCCGTCAGCCAGAAAACTTGCATTTCCTATTAAATTGTAATCGTGCTGCCGAAAAAGCACGGGGCGATTATCTTATCTTTTTAAATAATGATACTTTGGTCAAACCGGGATGGATGGAAAACCTATATGCCACCTTCCGCGAACACAGTAATGTTGGTGTAGCTGGCTCCAAACTGGTTTATCCTTCAGGGGAATTGCAAGAAGCGGGTGGCATTATCTGGGAAGATGCGTCCGGGTGGAATTGGGGCAAAGGCCAAAATGCGGATCATCCAATTTATAATTTTGTACGCGATGTAGATTATATTTCTGGGGCCTCGCTGATGATCTCAACACCGCTTTGGAAAGAGATCGGTGGATTTAATGAAGGGCTCGAAAAGGCCTATTATGAAGATACAGATCTTTGTTTTCAGGTTCGTGAAATGGGTTATCGGGTCGTCTATCAACCGTCTTCCGTAGTTGTTCATATTGAAGGTTTGACATCTGGTACGGACCTATCTTCGGGTCAAAAACAATATCAATTGGTCAATCAAAAGATTTTCAAAGACCGCTGGGCGCATCGTTTGAAACATTATTTACCAAATGCGCAAACGCCATTCCTTGCCTCTGATCGTGCGGTTAAAGGACATATCCTGTATATTGACGCCGTTACCCCAGAACCTCAAAAAGATTCAGGATCACTCGATTCATTTAATGCGATGCGCATTTTGACCAATTTAGGCTATCGCGTACATTTTGTGCCGGGATCTAATTTTGCCTTTTGGGGGCAGGCGACCCAAGATTTACAGGCCATGGGTGTCGAATGTATTTATCACCCATTCTACTCAAACCTGGATATGTTCATCGATGATCGCGGCGACATGTTTGACTATGCGATCGTAAGTCGTGCAGAATGCGCCGATCTATTTATGGATAAAATTAGAGATCGGCTACCGTCAGCAAAAATTGTTTACAATACGGTAGATATGCATTTCCTACGTATGGAAAGACGCGCAGAAACAACGAAAGATCCTGAATTGGCGAAGGCCGCAAAAGCAATGCGTACCCGGGAGCTTTCATATATTGAGCAGTCGGACGCGACGATTATTCTGTCATCCGTGGAAGAAAAAGTTCTGACTGACCTCGGTGTTGACAATCATAAACTGTGGCTAATCCCTCTTATTCGACCTCGGTCCGTGCGACTTGTAGAGTTCAAGACGTCAGAAGATATGGTCTTTATCGGCGGATATAGGCATCCGCCAAATGTTGACGCCGTTGAATATATGGTCGAAAAAATTTGGCCGCATATAGAAAAATCATTGCCAGGTGTAAAATTGAGGATTTGTGGATCTTCTATGCCTGAGAGTTTCCAGGACTATGCGTCAGACTCGATCGTCATCCAAGGATTTGTACCTGACCTAAATAAACTGTTGTCAAAGACACGCCTGACGCTAGCCCCCTTACGATTTGGAGCGGGTTTGAAAGGAAAAGTGGCTTCCTCAATTGGGGTGGGTGTTCCGGTTATTGGCACCTCGATCGCTTTTGAGGGCATGGCGAAAGAAGGCCTGTCTGATGTTATTTTACAAGCTGACGATCCGAAGAAATTTGCGAAATTAGCCGTAAAAGCGTATAAAAATGAAAAGCTCTGGACGGGTGTATCCTTTGCGGGCGTTGAATATCATAATGCGAATTATGCCTATGATACGATTTCAAAGACATATGAAACGATGTTGAATTCCGTTGTTGAAGCCCCTGGTTTTGCAAAGGTGATTGCGGTTTGAAAACGGCCATTGTCACAGGCGTAACGGGGCAAGATGGCGCCTATCTCACAGATTACCTGTTGGGGTTAGGCTATAGCGTTATTGGAACGTATCGGCGAACATCAAGCATGGATTTCTGGCGGCTCAACTATCTGGGCGTCACGCAGCATCCAAATTTAAACCTCATCGAATATGACCTAACAGATGTCTCGCCCGTGAGATTAATGCAGCGTTTTGAACCAGATGAAGTTTATAATCTAGCCGGGCAATCTTTTGTTGGCGTGTCATTTGATCAACCGATCACAACAGCTGAAATCACAGGGATGGGTCCTGTAAAAATCCTAGAAGCGATCCGTTTGATAAACCCGAAAATAAAATTTTATCAGGCTTCAACCTCAGAAATGTTTGGGGGTGTAAAAACGTTTCCTCAAAATGAAAAAACACCATTTTACCCACGAAGTCCTTATGGCGTGGCAAAACTTTACGCGCATTGGATGGCAATAAATTACCGCGAAAGTTACGATATGTATTGTGTATCTGGTATTTTATTCAATCATGAATCGCCTCTAAGGGGACGAGAATTTGTGACGCGTAAAATTACTCACGCCGTGGCTAGTATTAGCCGTGGTAAAGGAGGCGTATTGAGCTTGGGTAATCTCGAAGCGAAACGAGATTGGGGCTACGCCAAAGAATATGTAGAAGGCATGCACGCGATGCTCCAAGCCGATAGTCCTGATACATATGTTCTGGCAACACATCGCACAGAGACAGTTCGGTCTTTCGTCGAAATGGCATTTAGAAGCGTGAATGTGGATATTGAATGGTCAGGATCTGGTAAGGAAGAAGTCGGGCGTAATGCAAATACGGGCGATATTTGCGTTCAGATTGACCCTCAATTTTATAGGCCAGCCGAAGTTGATTTGCTTATGGGAGATGCAAGCAAAGCCAAAACTTTATTGGGGTGGGAACCACAGACAACGTTAGAAGAGTTGTGTAAAATAATGGTCGACGCCGATTTACAACGTCTTTAGCCGCCGGACTGAAATGATATTGTTAGGCGGATGGAAATTCCATGAAGCCGACCAAATCGTCGCCGCGCATAGAAATTGTAAAGGCGCTGGATTGACTGTCTTTTTTTCCTTTAACTTCAGAGATAAAAATAGCTGTAACATCATTGCCCACTTTGGCTGTGATTGAACCAAGCTTGATAGAAGACTTCTTAGCATTTGCGTGGCGCCTCATGGTTTCCCGAAAAGCCTCTGGCGCATTTTCTCCGATATAGACTTTTCCATCGCTTAGGGATGCGGATGCGAAAAGCTCAAGATGGGTTGCCAGACCCATTATTTGGGTCGGGTCTCTGAACGCCAAAAAATCATTAAAGATTTCATATACATTTGATGTCGTCACGATCGAGCTCTCTTGAGTTTGGATAACAAAATTAGAGTCCTGTCAAAAACCCTTCATAATGGCAGGCTTTAACCACTATTATTTGAAAAGTGCAATATTGTTGCCACTAAAAATCGCATTGATTGATGTTATTGATTTTGGTGATTGGATTTGCTCATATACACGCAAATCCATGACGCGTGTCAACATAGATTCTATTGGATCTAGAAAATCTATGGCATTTAAATGGGTACGCAAGAGTTACGTGCGCCAAATTTGGCGACGTCTTGTTTCGGATTGAATTACCCGAAAATTTCGGTGTTTGATGATTGCGTAGATGGTTTTGGCATATCCATATTTGCATCTGTAAATGGAATGCGCGGTTTCCCTTTAATTACATAGGCTAACCAGCGCCGAATATCCGCACCAATCCCGTAAAGTGCCGGGACGAAGTATAGCGTCACAAAAAGAGCAAAGATAACACCAAAGGCGAGACTAATACCAATCGGAATGAGCCATTGCGCCTGCAGAGACCTTTCTAATAAAAGCGGTAATAAACCGACAAATGTTGTCAGTGACGTCAGTAAAATTGGACGAAAGCGTTTTGTGCCAGCTTCGATTAGGGCAGTCGCGCCGTCTAGACCTTTCGCTCTAAGGCGATGGACATAATCGAGTAGAACGAGATTGTCATTCACAGCTACACCAGCCGCCGCAAACATGCCCAATATTGATAGGATAGACATATTGTGACCCATGGCAAGATGTCCCAATATCATACCGCAATAGCAAAAGGGGATGGCTGCCAAAAGTATAAGTATGGGTTCAAAATAAGATTTGAATGAAACCGCAACGAGGAAATATGCGACGAAAAGTGCAATCAACAAAAATGTGAATATTTCTTTTTGAAATTCAGCTTCGCCCTGGGCACGTCCAATATTTCCGCGTGTCACATTGGGATGGTTTTCTTCAAATATTTCAAAAAAATTCTCATCCAGGTCATTTCTGATTTCATCAATTCGTTCGGAAGCGACTTCGGCCGAGATAATAATTGCGCGTTGACGTTCTCGTCTTAAGATACGATTTGTGCCGGGTTCAAACCGCAGCTCCGCAAGTGACTCAAGCGGGAGTTGCCGTCCATCACTTGTCCGGATACGAATGTCTTTCAAAAAGTCGATCGATTGACGATCAATTGCGGGATAACGCACATAGACACGTACATCTTCTCCGTCGCGCGGCAGGCGTTGGACTTCTTCTCCGAAAAAGCCCTGACGGATTTGCCTGGAAATATCTGCCCTGGTAACGCCAAGGGCTTCCGCACCAGGTTTCAAGTCAAATTGAATTTCTTCCGTTGCGCTTTCCATATCATTAATGACATTGAAGACGCCTTGATAACTTCTAAGCTGTTCCATTAAGTCATTTCCGGCAGCTTCGAGGTCTTCAAAGGATTGCGCATTAAGCACATATTCAATGGGCGGGCCATTATTGCCATCTCTGAAGTCGACCGTAATCGTCTCGGCGTCTGGAACATCTCCAATCAGCGTGCGCAATCTTTCAGCCGCTTCTTGGACAGGTAGCGAACGGTTTTCCGGTGGTACTAATTTTACAAGGGCAAGTACATTATTGTCACGAGATCGCGTATAATAATTCTCAATGAGGTCCCCATTCTTGGCCTTGATTTCTTCCGTTAATTTATGTTCAGCGTCCTGGATTTGCTTTAAAACTTGTAGTGATCTGGAATAGGGCGTGCCTTCAGGCAGGGTAACGTCAATAATAACTTGATCACTTTCACCCTCTGGGAAGAAAGATGATTTTACAACGCCATTTGCCACCAGACCAATAGTTAGGATCATCAAACCCATAAATATAGAGGCCGTTAAATATCGACGCCTTAATGCCCAGCGAATAGATGGGCGATAGAATTTCAATGCGACAATATTCAGACTATTTGCGATTTTTGTCTGGAAACGCATGATCCGGCTTTTCGGATTGACGGGCTTTAGATGCGCCAGATGAGCGGGCAATATGAGGAGACTTTCGATCAAGCTAAATAGGAGGGCAAAAATCACAACCAAGGAAATAGCCCGCGTAAATTCACTCGTGCTGCCGGATAAAAACATCCAGGGTGCAAAGAATATCATGGTTGTGAGGACGGCAAAAATGACAGGTTTAACGACCATATGAGTCCCGTTAATTGCCGCGATTTCATCGGTCTCTCCGTCTTCTATTTTCGTGTGAATAGCCTCGCCGACGATAATCGCGTCATCAACAACCACGCCAATAACCAAGAGGAAGGCGAAGGTGGAGATCATATTAAAGGACACGTCAAATAATGGTAACAACGCCAGACCGCCTGCAAATGCCGTTGCAATCCCGATACTGACCCAAAAGGCGATGGCTGGACGTAAGAAGAGCATGAGGGTCAAACACACCAAGAGTAATCCGCTAAAAAAACTCCAGGCTATTGTTCTTATGCGCCCGCGGTAATCGTCAGCCGCATCATTCCATGTTGTAATCGACATACCCTCGGGAATATTTCCCTCAAGCTTCTCTAGAAAGGCTTTCACATTGTCAGACATATTGACGATGTGCATTTGCGGACCATTCTGGATTTGAATCAAAATTGTACGTTGGCCATTAACTGTTGCGAGTAGATTTACCTGCTCAAAGCCATCAATCACAGTCGCGACATCTTTGACCCGAATGAGCGCGCCATTTGAATTTTGCCTGACAGTAATATTTTCAAATTCAGCTTGCGTATCGGCCTGATTTCTTGTCCGAAGCTGCATATTGCCCGTATCGGTTCGAACCATACCAGAAGAGGCATTGACAGATGATCCTCTAATGGCCGCGGCAACCTCATCTAATGTCAGACCATATTGTCGAAGCGCGTCTTCTGAAACTTCGATCGAGACTTCTTCATCACGTGTGCCAAATAAATCAACACCCGGGACATATCCGAGCAAGGCGATTTCACGTCTAAGCTTTTCGGCATAGCGTTTTAACTCTCGTTCCGAGACGGTATCGTCGCCACTTAAAGCCACTCTGATCATCTCGTTTCGATTTCTGAATAGCCTTGTTTGCGGGTTTTCAGCGGCTGGAGGGAAGGCATTGATTGAGTCGATTTGGCGTTTTACATCGGCGAGCAGTTTGGCTTCGTCGGCGCCGTTTTTTCCGACGACCGTAACGGAACCGCCACCTTCACCGGCAAAAGACCACATCCGGTTGACATTTTCGACTTCAGATAACGCTTCTTCCATGCGGACAATGAGTTGTTCTTCAACGTCCTGAGGTGAGGCGCCAGGCCAGGCCACGCTTGCGACAGCGCCGGGGAATTCGACATAAGGCTCTAATTCGCGTTCGATTTGAAAAAAGCTGGTCAAACCTCCAATGAATAAGATAATCATTAGGAGATTAGCTGCAACAGGGTTTCTTACCCACCAAGCGAGAATGCCTTTCTGATTTTCTGTATCTGAAACATTCATTTCTCAATCTCCGAACCCGAAGACTCTGTGTTTAAAGCGTCTACCACACTGATTTTCATGCCGTCTGCCGCGCCTCTTATAGGCGAGGTTATGACGTTAGCTCCACTTGCAATGCCGCCTGATAAGATAGCACTGTCTCGGTCTGAGGATATGACACTGACTTTATTAATGCCGAGCGTTTGATCCGGATTTGCAATATATACCGTGTCTTCACCGCGTAAGGCGCTACGCGGAATACGAATAATATTTGATAGGGTTTGACCTTCAATCTGTGCATTTACAAAAATACCAGGGGCTAGCGGGACACCGTGATCAGCCCCTTTTCCAAATGGATCTAATACTTCCGCATAAACAAACAATATGCGGCTATCTCGATCAAATCGACTATCTGTCCTGACGATACGCCCAGCCCACTCAGCCGCATAACCAGCCACATCCGCAGAGAGTTTTACGGGTTTACCAGAATTCTCTTTATCGGCTTTGAACCCAAGGGAAAGGCCGGCCTCGCGAAGATCCTGATTTGTCATGGGTAGTCGAACATCCATGCGGTTGGTTGCATAGATTGTTCCCAGCCCTGTCCCAGTCGTGACAAATGCGCCCTGGTCTAGCTGTCTATCCGCGACGCGACCGGTGAATGGAGCATGGAGTATCGTTCTTGAGAGTTGTAATTCCGCTTCCGCGAGTTGTGCTTTCGCGCTCTCAAGTTGTGCATTTGCCTCGGCGAGTTGAGGTAATCGCAAGGAAAGGGCGGAGGGGTTTCCTGAGCGACCCAATTCTTCCCAGTCTTTGCGTGCAATTTCGCCTTCTGATTTTTCGCGCATAACGATAGTCTCGGCTTGTGTAATATTGGCCCGAGCTTGAACGATCCGAAGTTCATATTCAGTTGCCTCGATGCGTGCCAGCACCTCGCCCTTATTGAATTTTCCGCCTTCGACAAAATTTGGAGAGATATAAGATATTTTCCCCGATATTTGAGGGACAAGATTGATTTCGATATGCGCCTCAACCTCACCCTGAACATTTACATTCAATATCACGTCATCCTGGACGGCAAGCGCCGTTAAAACAGGAATGGCCTTAATCGTGTCCTCTTTTTCTTCGGGTTGAGGTTGAAGGTTCCCCATCAAGATGAAGCCAGTAATGGCCAATGCGATCACGAAAATTGGCAATAGCGTGGATATGATCCGTGTCAGGCGTAGTTTTCGTCTATAGCGACGATCTTGTTTCTGCTCCACGGCAGAATAGGGCGCTGAATTATTGCGCATAATAGTCTCCTTTTACGGTTGGCACACCGCATCATGGAGGTTCATACGTCAAAAATTATTGTTTTTCAATAAATATTTATCGAAAATCGGTGGATTATTGAGCTGAGGATCCCAATTTTATGTCGGATTTGTCTTTAAGCGAGGATTTTGAGGACCGTGGTTTAATGGCTTCTAGTCCTATTGTGCCTAAAATATACCAGCCTGCCAGAATGACGCCCTTTACGGTTCCACTAATTTTCGAGACCCCAATGCGTTTACGGTAATGTACAGGAACCTCCGCACAACGTAGGCCGGATTTCAAGGCTCTGACTTGCATTTCAACCGTCCATCCAAAAGTCGGCGCTTGCATATTGAGACGATCATAGGACGTGCGATGAATGGCACGGAAAGGACCCAAATCTGTAAATCTATGTTTCCAGAATATCTGCATTAACCAACAGGCCAGCGTGTTTCCAAAGCGCTGTTGAGGTGTAAGCGACCCAGGATCGCATTGGCCTAAGATCCGTGAGCCGATCACCATATCGGCTTCGTCGTCCAGAATTGGTTTCAATAAAGCCTTGAGGTCGTCAGGGTCGTCTGAGGCATCGCCATCCATAAATACTAGAATGTCATATTCGCCAGCCGCATCGATTGCCGCCAAACAAGCGCGGCCATAGCCCGGCTCTTCGACGAAAACGACATGAGCGCCGGCATCTGTAGCGATGGCCGCGGTGGCGTCAGTTGAGCCATTATCAGCAACAATTATTTGATCGACTTGATCAATAACGCCGCTGACCACTTTACCAATGGCCTGTTCTTCATTCCTTGCTGGAATAACAAGTTTTATAATTGGTTTAGACATTGCGTTTCACTTTCCAAGCTCCCCAAGCCAATAGCAAGAGGGGTATCCCAAACTCTAAGGGCAATAGGATCTTTGTATATATATCATATTTGTCCGCTTCTCCCAAATAAAAGCGAATATAATAGGCGCTGGCACCGATTGTGAGAAGTGCGAGACCCTGAGTCATCCAGCTTTTAATGACGAAGGGCAAAAAGATATAGAACCAGATAAAGTACCACGGATAGCCAGTTGGTGAGAGGAGCACAAAGGCGGCTGCAACAGCCATAAGATCAAAGGGTAATCTATCTTCCTTCGGCATTTTCGAAAATCCGAGAATTAGGCTCATATTTAGCAGAATAAAGGCAATACCAAATCGGGTCAGCCGATCTGGGTCTTCGATAAAAAAGCCTAGGCCATCTCGAATGACCGGAAACAGAAAACTACTATTTGTCCAATGTGCAGAATAGGCGGCGAGGCCCGCATGTTCATGCAATGATAAAAGCATGGGTAGCGTCGATAATCCCGTCAATATAGCGATGACATATGCGATGGAGAGATATTTTAGCCGGTTTTCAAACCAGCCACGGAATAGAATTGGCGCCAAAAGAAGAGGCCAGATTTTAATGGCGGCGGCCAAGCTCAGCGCGATAGCGGATAGGTAAGGCCTGTTTTTTATCCATAAAAGCGCCAAACAGAGGGGCAGAAGCAATAAGACATCCATATGAATCGCATTATAGCTGGTCAATATGATGATCGGGTTTAGCCAATAGGCTGACGACCAAATGATTGGCTTATTAAACCGTTTGAGCGCCAGGATAAGGGCACCAAGACCCAAAAGCTCTAAGATCAAAAATACGCCCCTAAGTCCATTGGGATCGAATGGAGAGATATAGTAAGCGCCGATAAATACAACTTGCGCGACGGGAGGATAAATCGTCGTAAGGTCCGGACTGTTGATTTGTGCTGCAAAGCCACCAGCTTCATTTGACATGACCGCCAGTGTTGCAAGCTCTGGAACTGAGGCAGCTCCTGGTTTGCTGGCTTCCAAAATTTCAGTGGGCGAATATTGATATGGATTTCCGCCAGTTGCAGTGACAGCGCCGTCCCACAGATAGCGTTTATAATCATTTTCATAAATAGCTTGAGAGTCGAAAAAACTCAGTCGCAATAAAACGCCTAGCAGGAGTAAAGCCGGAAATATCCAGGGCTGTCCCGACGCGAGCTTTCCTATATTTTTTTGTAGGCAGATTACAAATCCGAACCATGCGACCCCTGCGATCAAGAGCAAACTTATCAGTAAAGAAACGGGATGTTGTAAAGTGTCCAGGAGGGGACTGAATTCGGTCGCTATAAACCGGACCGAAACAAGTGCTCCCGCCAGACAAATGGCGAGAGCAACAGGGATCAGGCGTGAATTGGGGGTCGTCATGGAGTCACGCCTGAACGGGAAAATGAACTAGTTCAATAAGCAGGTGCCATTGTCTTGTGGAGTTGTTCCTGTTGGACAATTTAGTGGCTTACCGACGGTTTCTTTAGCCATCATGGTGTCTTCTTTGACCATCATAGCATCTTCCTTTGCCATCATAGCGTCTTCTTTAGCCATCATAGCGTCTTCTTT
>CAYRMO010000011.1:20257-29247 GCA_964425355.1 uncultured Algimonas sp.
GCCATCATAGCGTCTTCTTTAGCCATCATAGCGTCTTCTTTTTTCATCATTGCGTCCGTTGCAGATGAAGGTTTTGCAGCAGATGAAGCTTCAGTCGCAACAGGTGCCTTCACAGCCGAAGACGGAGCTTCTGCTGGTGCCGAAACGGCCGAAGAAGGCGCTTTTGCCGCTGAGCTTGCTTCTTCTGCGGCAATTCGAGCCTTTTCTTGTTCTGCAAGTTGTGCGGCTTTGGCGCGCTTCTTGGCTTCTTTTTTCGCCTTCTTTTCCGCTTTTTTCTGTGCACGCTCAAGATCAGAATTTGAAGGGACATTGCCCCAATCCTGGCCACCGCCACCACCATATGATGATTGAGCAAAAGAAGGGGTTGCACTAAAGGCCATCGCGGCCGCAGCAATTACGATAAGGGTTTTACGTGTCATTTGTTTTCTCCAAACGTTGAATATTCCACGAGCGCTTGATTTCACATCTTCTGATCAACAGGGATTCACGTGTCAGAGAGAATGGCACACTTTTTTGTGAGGTTTCATGAGACGGCGTTCGCATATAGGTCGAACATATTCAGGACTGGTCGTCCTAGCGCTTTCTCGAAAACAGCTTGATTTCCGCTAGCTATTTGAGGTGACGATGAGTCGGATTCGCGAAGATTCGATTTAAAAATTCCAGCGGCGCTAACCGGTAAAAAATCTTCATAGGTAATCGGCGTGTCGGAGCTATCAACATAAGCTAATTCTTCAGTCTTTAAACGGTTCAGATCGTCTGGGAAGTTGGAAAAATCTTTTGCGCTCAAACAGTGATCATAAAGCATCCGACCTTTTTGTGTCAGAGCCATTC
Source organism: uncultured Algimonas sp. (assembly GCA_964425355.1). Lineage (GTDB taxonomy): Bacteria > Pseudomonadota > Alphaproteobacteria > Caulobacterales > Maricaulaceae > Litorimonas. Next base: position 21,089 of record CAYRMO010000011.1, read on the forward strand.
CGCGTTGCTCGATTTCGCCAAATCGGGCTGTATGGTGTGACACGTCCCAACCAGAGCTCGTTTTAAATTCTACCGGTTCGCTTAAAGCCTTAAAGGCCGTCTGCCGGAGAAGGATAGGCTGATTTCGTCTTGGTGGGCCTTCAATGACCTCTTTTACATCCATGCTACGTTCGCGCATTCTTTGATGTGCTGCATCAATATCGGCCACGCGTGGGGTAAGGTGGTTCATATGCGGGCCTTGAAAAGACACAATATCGGCAATCAGAGGGTGCTCAGCTAAGAGTGATTGATAGGTTTCCAAGGTCACATGTGCGCGTTTGCGCCAAGCAAATATCGATACAGCTTCATTGACAAAATTCGTTCCATCTTGCCTATCCAATCCACCTTGTGCTTCGGCTTTTTTTAACAGCTTATGCCCAGCTTGAGACAATATCGAGCGTGACGCCAAGGCGGTTGAAGCCATGTCTCTGAGGCCACGCGGTAAAAGGTCTAGTCGAAGCAAACTCGTGAACATGCGAAAGGGACTGATTTTTAAGGCATTTTCAGTAATGGGACGGAAAGCCGTTGAATGAATGGGAAGGCCGGCGACTGAGAGATCATAATAGCTAACGGGATATAGTCCCAATACTGCAAAGACCCGTCCAATTAAATTGAGTTCGTCTGCTGTACCCAAGCGGATGGCGCCGTGACGCTCAAGATCCGACCTGATCCCATCATATTCCGCGTTAATCTCGCCGACAATGTCAATAAGTGTTCCATAAGCGGGAACCTCACGACGGTACATATCTGATAGCGATTGAGAGAATTCAGCGCGTAAATGATCTGTCGAAATGAAAGGGGCTATGTCCATGCGTTACGCCGCATCCATTCCAATATCAAAATTAGGCGCACTATGGGTAAGAGCGCCGATACTTATGATATTGATTCCCGTTTCTGCAATGTCGCGCACGGTTTGCAAGTTCACGCCACCAGACGCTTCGAGGACAGGTTTTGCACCATCAAATTTATCGACAATTTTTACGGCTTTTTTAAGGGTTTCAGGATCCATATTGTCCAGTAAGACAACATCTGGTGCCCATGTCAGAACTTTTTCGAGTTGTTCTAAATTATCCACCTCGACACTGACTTTGGTCATATGATCCGCCGTTTTGCGAATTGCGGATAGAGCGGCATCTACGCCGCCAGCCAAGGCAATATGATTATCTTTGATCATAATGGCAGCTGACAGGCTTTCTCGATGGGTAAAACCGCCGCCCGCGAGCACGGCTTGTTTTTCGAGCGCGCGAAGCCCAGGCGTTGTTTTTCGTGTAGCGGCAATGCGAACGCCTGTGCCTTCGACTTTAGAAACATAACGCTGGGTAAGCGTAGCGACGCCCGACAACCGCCCTAAAAAATTAAGCGCCACCCGCTCGGCCGACAAAAGCGAGCGCGATGGTCCAGAAATACGGGCGATAACGTCACCCGCCAATACCTCGTCTCCCGTTGGGTGAATAATCTCAAATGAAACAGCTTTATCAACATGTTCAAAAGTGAGCTTGGCGGCTTGCATTCCTGCAATCACACCGCTTTCACGGGCGCGCATGACGAGCGATCCTGTCGCAGTCTCAGGCACAAGAAGCCTCGCCGTGATATCACCACTATTTCCAAAATCTTCAGATAGGGCACGGGCAATCATAGGCTCAATGACAATATTAGGGAGTGGCGTTAACTGGGTCATGAACATGCCACTAGCGTTAATTGCGCCTCAAATTCAACCACGAAACCCCTCAAATACATATGAATATTTAGTCTAGCTGAACCATAGTCGAAGACAAAAATTTGTAACTTAGTTGTAAGGACTCGAAGGTTTAAAGTCGGATTCGACTATGCGTCTTTTTTCGATTGGATATTTACCGTCTGTTTTTTTGATCCGGTTTTTGAAACGGTTATAGAAAATTGTGTTTCCGGAGACGGTAACTTTTAGACGGCTGGTATGGCAAATCTGGATGATATCTTTGGCAATATTCAGGAAAACATCCAGGACGTTTATTTGACTCGTTAAAATGTCTCAACCTTAACGCAAACCTTAAGTTTGGATTAACTAATTATCTAGAGGTCTCATAAGGAAATTTCCTCTAAATTATCAAAAATGTTCGACGAGAAAAGCTCGGGCGGCACAAGTCAGTGAAGTGGGCATCGGGAGCTATGCAATTATTTTCGAAATATTTACGATCAGAGTCAGGTAGTTATTCTGTCATAGGCGCCATTGCATTTTCCTTTTTGATCACGCTCTCTGGGGGTATTCTCGATATTTCCAGACTCCACCAAGATAGAGAACGGGCACAAGCGGTTGCGGATGCTACTGTCCTATCAGTGGCTTCAGAAGCAAAAAGACTCGGTAATTTCGATGATGGTAAGGCGGTAGGCGCACTTGTAGCAGAAATAAATGGCTCTTCTGATTTTACCAATAATGGATATCAAGTGAGCTCAGAAGTCGTCCAAGCGGCGAATGGCCAGTTTCAGATTAGATCCACCATTTCCGGTACGACCAAACATTCATTTTTGGGGTTGATCGGGCGTCAAGAAACAAGCTGGAATGTCGACTCTTCAACAGTTGTATCCCGTACAGAGGCAGAAGTTATCCTCGTATTAGATGTGTCCCTATCAATGGTGAATAACCAAATTTTTGAACCGATGAAAGAAGCGGCGATCGAATTTGTCGAAGCCCTTGATCCATATTCTTCTGATGGCTCTTACCTATCTGTTTCTATTATTCCCTTCGCTGAAACTGTAAATCTCGGGCCGGGTGCGGATGTCTGGTTACATCCATTTGATGGTCTCGATTTCTCATCTGAATTTGTCGGTTGTTTCAGAATTGGAGACAATCGAAGATATGATAATTTACAAGCCTATCCGACAGGACGAGAAAATCGAAGAATCGGCCCGAGAGGAAATCGGAGCAGAAGAAAGGTTGATAAATGTCCGCCGGATGTTTCTGCTGCACTGCTAAATAGTACGAATGAGAGAGACCTCATTGAACATATTGATGGTATGGATATTGGATTTGGAACAGGGTCGAATACGGGTCTTGTTTGGGCGGAACGGTTTTTCGATGAAGATTGGCGTCAGGCTGCGAGTTTTTCGAGTGAACCTTTTGCGGACTTAACACCCAGCACTAGAAAATTCGTTCTATTTTTAACGGATGGCAGGATTTTCTGGACCGATGAGGATCAAAATGGTGTGCGAAACATACAAAATGCAAATAATGTCCCCGTAAATCATCAAAATAAAAGCCAAGAACAAGTTTTTGTCGAATCTTGCGAGTCTTTGACCTCCGACCCTACGATCGAAGTCTATTCAATTGGATATTCGGTTGATGGTGTAATTGATAATCAACTGGCGACGGTATTGCGCAATTGTGTTTCGGAAAATGGAGATTATTTTGAGGCCGGACGGGACGATGTTGATGATATTTTTGCATCCATCGAGAATAGAATTAGTGATGTTTATTTGACCCGCTAAATGATTTTAGGACCACTATTTTAGGACAGACGATCATAAATTAGGTAGCTTGAAATAGCGGTTTCTGCTTCATTTGGAAAATCTTCTCGAAAATGTCCGCCTCGGGATTCTTCACGTGCCAAAGCGGCTATTGCGATAATGCGACTGGCGACAAGCGGATTGGCTCGACCAACACGCGCAATTAGGTGATCGATTAAATCAACTAGTTCATTGAGTTTTTTCGCGTTCCGCCGAACGCCGCATTTTGATGTCATGGCATCACGTAAAGTTTGACTGACATCATTCCCCATGGACAGCCAAGGTTGGGTTCGGATTGTGCCAGCATTGCGCACAGGCCAATCTCGACTATTAATATAATCAGCAGCACGCCCACCAAAAACGACAGCTTCAAGCAATGAATTTGACGCCAAACGGTTGGCTCCATGCACGCCTGTTGCGCTACATTCTCCAACGGCTAAGAGACCGTCGAGCGAGGATTGTCCAAAACTATCCGTCGCAAGACCGCCCATATGATAGTGAACGGCCGGAGCGACGGGAATCAACGCCGTCCTTGGGTCAATTCCGGCTTGCATACAGCTGTCAAAAACGGTCGGAAATTCATCGGGGAAATGTGATCCAATGGCACTTCGACAATCGAGATAAGGTTGCCGACCGGCTTCAATTTCAGCAAAAATGGCGCGCGCTACATCATCGCGTGGGGCTAGCTCACCTTTCTCGTGGTAAGACGGCATAAAACGTTCGCCAGCTAAATTCGTCAGGACCGCGCCTTCACCACGCAGGGCTTCGGTCGCAAGCGGGGCAGGGTCGCGACCTATATCAATTGCGGTGGGATGAAATTGTACAAATTCCATATCTCGCATTTTGGCACCGACAACTGCCGCCATACCCAGCGCGTCTCCACGGGCGGTTCTCGGATTTGTTGTCACCGCAAAGAGACCGCCAACACCGCCAGTGGCCATAACCGTGATGTCGGCTTCGATACCTAAAAGGGCGCCATCGTCATTTCTGGCGAGCGCTCCGGCTATGGCTCCATTTCCATCTTGAAGTAGGCTTTCGGCGCGCCACCCGATCAGACCGTTTATATGATCTGCGGATCTGGCTTGCTCAACCATAATATGGATAATTTCGCGACCCGCCGTATCGCCTTTGACACGGGCCACGCGCGGCATGGTATGGGCGGCTTCGAGAGATAGGTATAGCTCTCCATTTTCTTTGCGATCAAAGGGAACCCCAAGATCTGCGAGATCATGCACGCGAGCGGGGCCTTCACTTGCAAGAATATGGGCAATGTCTGGATCAACTAAACCATCGCCAGCCGCGATTGTATCTTGGGCATGGCTCTCTGGGCTGTCATTGGGTGAGAGAGCTGCTGCTATCCCGCCTTGTGCCCAAGCACTCGCGGCCCCCACGGATGATCGCCGCGAGGTTAAGACATATACCTGACGTGGCGCCAGTTTCAAAGCGAGATATAATCCGGCTAATCCTGCGCCAACAACAAGGACCGCACCTTCGGGCAAGCGTTTTGTATCGAGTGATCCAATAGACATGACGGCCTTCCTTATAGGGCGCGATAGCTGCGGGAAAGCAAAAACCGACATATAAACGCCAAATAAAAAGCTCGGCGAAGGTGACTTCGCCGAGCTCATATTCAAATCTATCAGAGCGCGTTTAGAGGAATTTTTTTGCCATTCCAGCTACGCCGCCGAGGCCACCAAGCGATTCTAGCAATGAGCCACCGTTACTAGCCTGATCAACGACTTGAGGCAGTGAGTCTTTCAGACCACTCAGGAGCGATCCTTCGTCTGTTCCAAGCTCTGCTGCCGCTTGTGAAACTTTTTCAGCTCCCAAAACGTCTTTTAGCTGGTCGGCTGAAATTTCAGCATTATCGCCGTCACCCAACCAAGAATCAGCAACATCGCCCAGGCCTTTTTCTTTAAGGCCCGAAACCAATCCGCCAATATCCATTTCATTGCCTTGGCCAATTAGATTGCCCAAAACACCGCTCATTGCGGCGCTATTTCCGCCCATTTTCTGAGCAATAAGTTTCATTGCGATAGATTTAATATCCATTGAAAAAGTCTTTCTATATAGGGAGACGACGTGCCTCATTAGCAAGTCACGCTTGCGAATAGGTCCTATCAAAAAGCTTTTTAATGCAAGGTGAATGAATGTGGTTAAATAACCTTGACGTCTTTAATTGGAAGATCCGGCTTGAAATGCCCTTTAATGGGATCAAATTTCACATTGATCATATCCATAACGGCTTTATGGGCTTTTTCGCGCATAACTTCGGGAACCAGCACCTCATTGGTTTCGTCGCGAAGACATTCATAGACGCCTTCCAGGGTAATGCGCTTCATATGCGGGCAAAGATTACAGGGCCTTACAAAATCCGTTTCCGGATTAGCCATGGCCACATTGTCGGACATGGAACACTCGGTCAGCAAAATGACATTATTTGGCTTATGGTCTGAAACATAATCGCTCATGGCTTTGGTCGAGCCGGTAAAGTCACTTTCTGCGACGACTTCTGGCGGACATTCCGGATGAGCGAGGACAACAACACCAGGATGGGCGTCTCGCATGTCTTTAATATCTTGAGCTGAGAATCGTGCGTGAACCTCACAGCGGCCATGCCAAGCAATAACTTCAACGTCCGTTTGTTTTGCGACATTTTTGGCCAAAAACTCGTCCGGCAACATGATGACCTGATCAACGCCCCATTCAGAGGTGATGTGTTCAACAATGGCCACAGCATTGGATGAGGTACAGCAAATATCGCTCTCAGCTTTTACATCGGCTGAAGTGTTCACATAAGTCACGACAGGAATGCCGGGATAGCGTTGTTTGATCAGTTTAATGTCTTCGCCCGTAATTGAGGAGGCGAGGGAGCACCCTGCGCGCATGGACGGGATAAAGACACGTTTATCAGGACAGAGAATTTTAGAGGTTTCCGCCATGAAATGAACGCCGCCTTGAATGATCATCTCGGCATCCGTTTTTGTCGCTTCGATGGCGAGGCCTAAGCTGTCGCCCTTATAATCACCGATCAGGGCGAAAATATCGGGCGTCATATAGTTATGGGCGAGGATAACCGCGTTTTTCTCTTTCTTGAGCGTATTGATCGCGTGTACCAAAGGCGCATAGGCCGGCCATTCAAATTCTGGGATAAAGTCTGAGACTTGCTCATAAAGGTGATCTGTCGCGGCTTTGACCTCGTCTGTATAGGCCAGACCTTCGGGCATGCCGTCTATATCTTTGCCAGGGATAGCACAGACACCATTTTCAACTTCAAGGGTTTGGCCGATCCATCGACCATTTTCCCAATTGATGAGTTCTTTGCCCAAATCGGCCTCCAAAATACTATGTGACTTATATAGGGGTTCTTTTTTTCGGGACCACCTAAAAGTCGAGATTAATTGAGAGAGTGTTAAATTGACAGCTTATGTTCAACCAACTCTTTTGACAAAAATCGCGCCTGCCGAATATCCCGCACCAAAACTGCAGATCAGACCCGTCTCACCGGCCTCAAAGTCGTCACTATATTTGTGGAAAGCGATGATCGATCCAGCAGATGACGTATTGGCATATTCATCTAAGACGACAGGAGCTTGTTCGATCTCGACATCCTTGCCCAGGACCTTTTTTGCGATCAGGATATTCATATTCAGATTGGCTTGATGCAGCCACATACGCTTAAGCGTATTGGGGTCAATACCATGGACTTCGCATTGTTCATTAATGAGATTTGCGACCATGGGCACAACCTCTTTAAAGACAGACCGTCCATTTTGGACAAAGAGCTTGTCGGTCAGGCCTTTCTTGCCACGGCTCCCATGAAGACCGTCATCTTCAGGCGCTGTATGATTGAGGAACCCAAAATTATTGCGAATATTGTTCGAGAATTGTGTGATGAGTTTCGATCCGATAATTTCCCAATGGTCTTTTGGGGCCACGTCAATATCTTCGATCAAGAGAGCCGTTGCGACATCGCCAAAAATGAAATGGGCGTCACGGTCTTTGAAATTCAGATGCGCCGTACAGATTTCGGGATTAACGACAAGAACAGATTTAGCCTGTCCACCAGCGATCAGGCCGCGCGCTGTTTCGATGCCGAAAGTCGCGGACGAACAGGCCACATTCATATCAAACGCAAAACCAGACGTGCCAAGTAAAGACTGAACCTCAACGGCTATAGCGGGATAGCCGCGTTGAAGGTTAGAACAGGCCACAATCACGGCCCCAACGTCTTCTGGCTTGCGGCCAGCACGCTCTAAGGCCTGACGTGCGGCATGTGTCGCGATTTCTGCCAGAATTGATGGCTCTTCATCAGGTCTTGCCGGAATGCGCGGCGCCATGACGTCAGGGTCAAGGATCGGGTCTTTTGAAATCACATAGCGCGATTTGATGCCTGAGGCTTTTTCAATAAAGCCTGCATCTGAATAGGTCAGAGCCTCAAAATCGCCGCGGGCAATGGCGTCCGCATTTTTTCCATTCCACTTATCGACATAGGCATTATAGCCCTCGACAAGCTCTTCATTGGAAATGGAATTTTCCGGGGTCCAGAGACCCGTCGCAGTAATTACAGCCGTCACGCAGTTTCCCTTTCGCGCAAATCTAGCCTCCTACTATGCCTGTCCATGGCTTTGGCCTCAAGT
>CAYRMO010000011.1:29347-39697 GCA_964425355.1 uncultured Algimonas sp.
CATGACCGATTCGACTTCTACCGCGCGCGATTATCGCGATACGCTGTTCTTACCTAAAACTGATTTTCCTATGCGGGCAGGCTTGCCTAAGGCTGAACCCAAATGGATTACCCGTTGGAGCCGTATTGGGCTTTATCAAAAACAAAGAGAGGCTGAAAATGCCAAGGGGCAATGGACGCTGCATGATGGCCCACCCTATGCCAATGGTCATATCCATATGGGAACGGCGCTTAATAAAATTCATAAAGACTTGATCAATCGCTCCCATCAAATGCTAGGCCATGATGCTAATTATGTGCCGGGCTGGGATTGCCACGGCCTACCAATTGAATGGAAAGTTGAAGAAGAGTTTCGGTCTAAGGGACGGTCCAAGGATGATGTGCCACCGAGCGAATTTAGGACGCGCTGCCGCGAATATGCGGCGGGCTGGGTCGATATTCAGCGCGAAGAATTTAAACGCCTTGGCGTTATTGGGGATTGGGATGACCCCTATTTGACCATGAAACCGCAAAGCGAAGCCGATATTTGCGCAGAGCTTCTAAAAATTGCCCATACCGGACAGCTTTATCGCGGATCAAAGCCCATCATGTGGAGCCCAGTCGAGCAAACCGCTCTGGCCGAAGCGGAGGTGGAATATAAAGACCGTAAGGCCACCCAAATCTATGTGAAGTTTCCGGTTAGAAGTGGTGTTGACGCGTCAGTATTGATCTGGACGACGACACCGTGGACAATTCCGGCCAACCGCGCGGTAAGCTTTTCGACCAACATCAAATATGGTCTTTATGAAGTCACTGAGTTGGAAGAGAGCGAATTTGAGCCTTGGTCCAAGCCAGGAGATAAATTGATCCTGGCCGATGCGCTTTGGGACAATATCGCTAAAGCGGGTCTGATCAAATCCGCAAATCGACTGGATGATGTGGATCCAACGAATATGGTATTATCGCACCCGCTCAAAGAGATGGACGGTGCTGACGGTAAATATGACTTCCCCGTTCCATTACTGGATGGTGACCATGTCACAGCCGAAGCGGGTACAGGTTTTGTCCATACGGCGCCAAGCCATGGTGATGATGACTATAATGTCTGGGTGTCCAATCAAACAAAATTGGAAAGCTTGGGCATTGATCCTAAAGTACCCATGACCCTTGATGATGCGGGCTGTTATACCGATGTCATGCCAGAGCGGTTTCAAGGTCTAGACGTGATCCGGACCTCTGGGAAAAAACGCGGGCAAGACGGCAAAGCCAATCCTGAAGTGCTCAAAGCTCTCGTTGAATGTGGAAACCTCTTGGCGCGCGGTATAATGACATTGCGCGATGCCCATAGTTGGCGATCAGGCGCACCCGTTATTCGCCGTGCGACCCCGCAATGGTTTATCTCTATGTCCAAGGGCGGCCTACGTGAAAAAGCTATGAAAGCGATCGAGGACACGAAATTCTGGCCAGATCGGGGGAAAAACCGGCTCGGAACCATGGTTGCGGCCCGTCCAGATTGGCTGATTAGTCGGCAGCGAAATTGGGGTGTCCCCATAACATTATTGGTTCACGAGGACGGTCGTCTTCACACTGAGCTTGAAAATGCGGACGACATTGATGCGCGTATCCTTGCGGCTGTGTCAGAGCATGGTGTTGATGGTTGGTTCGACCTGAGCGCTGAACATTTCTTAGGGCATGACGCGACAGGATGGGAGAAAGTCACAGATATTTTGGATGTCTGGTTCGATTCTGGCTGCACGCATGCTTTTTGCCTCAAACAACGCGATGATCTACCAGATATCGCAGATGTTTATCTGGAGGGCACGGACCAACATCGCGGCTGGTTCCAGTCAAGCCTTTTAGAAAGCTGCTCGGTCTATGGCCATGCGCCCTATAAAGGTGTGATAACAGATGGATTTGTCGTGGATCATAAGGGCATTAAAATGTCCAAAAAGCTGGGCAACACAATCAAGCCGGGTGACTTATCTAATCAGTATGGCGCTGAAATTATCAGGCTTTGGGTTGCCAGTTCTGATACATATAATGATCTTCGCATTGGTGACGAAATCATCAAGACCAGCGCCGATGCTTATCGTAAGCTCAGAAATACGCTTCGATATATGATCGGTGCGCTGGATGGCTATTCCGACGATGAGGCTGTGTCTTACGATGACATGCCGGCCCTAGAGAAATGGGCCTTGCACCGCTTGCACGAAATTTCGTCCCAGCATGAAGATTGGGTGCGTGATCATGATCACCGTCGTATCTTCAGCACGTTGTTTAATTTTTGCACGGTCGATCTCTCGGCCTTTTATTTCGATATTCGAAAAGATGCGCTCTATTGCGATCCGCTCAGCAGTACACGTCGCCGCGCTTGCCGCACCGTAATGAATGAGATTTTCCTGCGTCTGACAACGTGGTTAGCACCCATTATGTGCTTTACCATGGAAGAGGTCTGGCAGGCGCGCTTCCCGAGCGAGGATGGGTCTGTCCATCTCGAGACATTTCATACCGCCCCCGATATTTGGAAAAATGACGACATCGCCAATGCGGTCGTGTCGGTTCGTACATTCCGAGAAGAGGCTTATGACCTGATTGAGACCATGCGCAAGGAGGGTGTGATTAAATCATCCCTGGAGGCGAGCGTCAGAGCCCCTGAAAACCGTCTGTCTGATGAATTAGAGGTTTTAGGCCTGAGTGATGCGAGCGCTTATGCGGACCCCAAAAACCCGTCTGATCTTTTGGCGGATTACCTGATCGTGTCCAAATGCCTGCTCAATGTGAAAAGCGATGATATTCTTGTCACAGATTTGAAATGTGCGGATGATTGGAAAAAATGCGAGCGCAGCTGGCGGTATTTCCAGGGTGAGGGTGATATCACAGCGCGTGACCAGAAGGCTGTCTCGGTTTTTGACGCAAATTAATATTGTCAAAGTGTAAGACCCAGATGGTAGTCCCAGCTATCGAGGTCGGAGCTGTCTACAAGGGAGACGTCCAGGATTTGGACGTTTCCTGAAATATTTGGAATTGTAAGTTTAGACCTAAAAATTCAGTAAATTCCTTGATTCGGCCAAATTTGACCCTATTTGCAGCCTCTAAAGCGCGTTTTGGCGCATAAAAGCGAGTTATCAGCCAGTTTCATCTTAAGGATGGATTAACCAATTTCCCTCAACAGCCCTCACAAATGTGATGAAATTGCAACGTTTTGTCCCAAAAGGCGCAAACCTTGCATGTTTAGGTGGGAAACACATTGTTTTACTGGTCGAAAAGTTTACGGAGCGCCACAATGCGCAAAGTTAAAGCACAGAAGATGTCCGGATGGGCGGCAGGCATCGTATCGATTGCGACGATTGCATTGGTCATTCCCATGATTGGAAGTAAAGCCTCTGACCAGAGGTCTAATGCGGCATGGATGGATGCAGCTCATGATTTTCGCCTCCATATGTCTGAGGTTTCAGCCACAGACGCGGCTGATATCGACCGCTTTCAAGACACAAGATCGCTACGGGCACTATCCAATATTAGGATCGAGCATTTACGTTGGTCTGCTAATCGGGCGTTAGAACATCAATGTTTATCTGAAGCCATCTATTATGAAGCGCGCTCAGAATCGCGGTCTGGCCAATTAGCGGTTGCTGATGTCGTCAAAAATCGTGTGTCTTCGAAACATTATCCAAATACAATTTGCGACGTTGTGTATGAAAATGCTGAACGTCCCTATGCGTGTCAGTTTTCATTCGCTTGTGATGGATCAATGGATGAAGCCCCAAACGGAAAGGCTTGGGAGCGTTCGCAAAATATGGCCCGAATTTCTTTGTCAGGTCAGGTGGGCGACCTAACGCAGAATTCAACCCATTATCACACGGTCAATGTTGACCCTGATTGGGCGGGGACGCTCGAGTTTAAGAAACAGGTCGGGTTTCACCTTTTTTATCGTCCGAGCTGGCGTGAGCGCAATGTGCAGACAGCCGCTATTGCTGTTGCTCCGCCAACTTAGACTTTCAGAGTTTTAAGGCTAAAGACCTAATAAGCCGGGGCGGTCTTCACCTCGACGATCGCAGGCTGCAAGGACGGTATTTCTGAGCAGGCAGGCTATTGTCATGGGACCAACACCACCCGGAACAGGCGTGATCGCGCCCGCAATCTTTTTCGCTGTCTTGTAATTTACATCTCCAACTAAGCGGGATTTTCCTTCATATTTCAGGCTTGGCACGCGGTTTATACCGACATCAATGACGCAAGCGCCTGGCTTCACCCAATCGGCTTCCACCATTTGTGGTCTTCCCACAGCCGCGACTAAAATATCTGCACCTCGGCAAATTTCAGGCAGGTCTTTGGTGCGGGAATGGGCTATTGTAACCGTACAGTTTTGTTCAAGAAACATAAGAGCCGCTGGTTTTCCGACGAGGATAGACCGACCAAGAACAACACAGTGTTTTCCTGACAAATCGCCAAGGGTCGCTTTGGCGAGAATAACGGAACCCGTAGGTGTGCAGGGGCGTAATCCGGATTTCCCCAGAACGAGCCGTCCGGCCGAGGCTTCGGTTAGACCGTCGACGTCCTTTGATGGATCGATTTCGGCGATGACAAGATTGCTATCAATATGATCCGGCAAGGGTAATTGGACCAGTATTCCGTCGACAGTGTCATCCTGATTAAGCTGGCGAACGCGCTCAATGACCTCGTCTTGAGATGAGCTTTCATCCATCTTAAATTCTAAAGACCGCATGCCTGTTTCGTTGGTAAATTTTATTTTATTGCGGACATATACGTGACTGGCTGGATCATCCCCAACAAGAACCACGGCAAGGGTTGGCTGAAAGGGCAAGGTTTTGACAGCAATTGCTACATTGTCTCTGGTCTCTGCGGCAATGACCTTACCATCAATTTTATGACTCATTTCGACCTCTTCCAATGGAATCGCTTGAAGTTAAGATATTCGCTATCACTTAGTCTTTCAAAATTGTAGGGTAAAACCCCTGTCAGACAAGCTTGGCAGACGATATGAGCTATGGTTTAAGTGAATTTAAGAAAGGCGCATTAGCGGGACCTTATGACACTAGTCCGAACAATCTTAAACATTGCCAGTCTCGCGCTTTTGGCGTTGGTGGGATGGCTATTGGTTCGAAGTGTTTTGGGCTTTTTAAATCCAGAGAGCTTGTATGAACCCAATCCTGTCATTGCGCCGACAACTATAGCGGTCCAGCCTGGTCAGGCGAGACGGTATGACTTTACCACGGATCCTTTTTCGAAGACCGAAATCGTTCAAATTGAAGAGAAAGAAGAATTGACAAGTGACGCCCCTGAAACCTCACTCGACCTGACCTTAAAAGGCGTTGCCACGGACGGGGCGGCGAGCATCGCCTTACAAAGTGGGACCGAGAAAAACTTTAGAATAGAAGACGAAATTATGAATGGCGTCACGCTTGATGACATTGGCAAAGATTTCGTCACGCTAAATGTGAACGGTGAAATTCAGAAACTCTCTTTGGAACGGTCGCAAAACGCTCAAAATGGTGATGCCGTTATAAAAACTGCACCCAAAGCCGATGTTACAAAAACATCGACCAACGCGCTTCAAAACAACTCGAATCGACCGGTTAAACTTGCATCAGCGTCTTCATCATCTTTGAATGCGCAGAATTTACTAAACCAAGTCAATATCTCACCAGATTACGGCGTAGAGAATGGTAAAAAAGTGCAACGGGGATTTAAAATCAACCCGAAATCTGGCGTAGACCTTTCGCCTTATGGCTTAAAGTCCGGCGATGTTTTAACACGAATCGGATCTCTACAGCTCAATACAGAGCGTTTGGATTTCCAAGCCCTCCAAAATTTAATTTCACAGGGAGCCGCTCAGGATGTAGAAGTCTTGCGCAATGGAAACCCTGTTACGATCCGCATAGGCCAGTAAAATGTCTTTTAAGAAGTTTTTGACAAGCGCCGCCCTTGGTTTGACCCTGATAGGGGCTGGATTGACGACACCGGTATTTGCTGCAGATGATCACATCATCAATATGCAAGATGTCGATATTAAAACGTTTATCGAAAATGTTGGGATTGTGACAGGCCGGACGGTTGTTATTGATCCGCGCGTTAATGGCAAAGTGAATATCGTGTCTGAAGACCCCTTAAGTGACGGCGAAGTCTGGTCCGTTTTCAAAGAGGTCTTACGGGTTCATGGCTATACCGTCGTTCGAACGGCCCTGGGCGATTACCGTGTCACCTTATTGCAAGGATCTGCTCAAGATGCACCTTTGACATCTGGTGATGGCGTGTCCGGTCAATTCAATACGGCTATATTACCCGTGCCGGATGGAAAAGGGGCCGAGGCTGCGCGCTTGATCAAACCCGTTATGCATGCGCAAGGCCAGGTCTCGGCAAACCCGGACGGCAATATTATTGTTGTAACCGATTTTCCTGAAAACCTGCGAAAGGCCCGCGCCATTGTTACGGCTATGGGCTCAGGCGGGAAAGTTCGCGAGACATTCCAGTTGAGCCAGCTATCTGCCCTGGACGCTCAGGAGGTCCTGCGTGAATTAGGCGGAACGAAATCACCTTTTAAGGTTGTTGCGATTGACGCAACCAACAGCATTATTGTTGAAGGTCCCCAATCCGAGATTGATGCGCTTCGTCCGCTCATCCGTAGTATGGATGTTGGAAGCACGACACCACGTGGGGCCGTCTCAATTGTACCTTTGCGTTTTGCAGATGGTGAAGGATTGATCGAACTTATGACCGGGCTTTTGCCAAGCTTCACAATAGAAGGACAGGCGCCGCCAACTGTGGCTTATGAACCGGGATCTAATACACTCGTCATTAGCGCATCCGCTGAGGTGCAGAGAGATCTCGAAGAGATTATTCGACGCCTCGATCAGCGTCGACCGCAAGTCACAGTAGAAGCCATAATTGTCGAAATTTCGGATAATGCTGCCAAGGAATTAGGTGTTCAATTTGCCCTAGGCGGTGTGAACGGATCTACTGTGCCCTTAATTGGAACGAATTTCTCTAGGCAGGCGCCAAACTTACTCTCGCTTGCAGGCGTGTTAGGTGGAGCAACACTCGGGCAGGATACGACGGATGTATCGGGCCTTGCCGAAGCAGCGGTCGGAGCCTTGTCAGGCGTGGATGGTGGTGTAATCGGCGCCGCCGGAGTTGAGAATGACACGCTTTTCGCTGTGATCGTCAATGCGCTGGAAACTGATGAAGATAGTAACGTCTTGTCAACGCCATTTGTGACAACATTGGATAATGTCCCAGCGACATTTCTTGTGGGTCAGGAAATTCCGATTACAACAGGTGAGAGCCTCGGTACAAATAACCTCAATCCATTCAGAACATTTGAACGCCAGGAAGTTGGTATCCAGCTGGATGTCTTACCTCAAATTTCAGAAGGCGATGTCATACGTTTGGAAATCGAACAAATTGTTTCGTCAATTGCAGGCGTTTTGACAACGACGGCTGGAGACTTCGTTTTGAATAAGCGCGAAATTACGACAACCGTTCTGGCTAATGATGGTGAAGTGATTGTCTTAGGTGGACTATTGCAAGACGACGAACAAATAAACTTTTCAAAAGTTCCGATTTTAGGTGATATTCCTGTGGCAGGTAAATTGTTTCAATCGAAAGGCAGAAGCCGGAATAAGACGAATTTAATGGTCTTTTTGCGCCCGACTATCATTCGAAATGAACAAGATGCGCGAGCGATTACACAAGAGCGTTTGAACCAAATTCGTGCGACCGATATTGCTCAAAGTGGACGGGAGCGCTCAAAGCTCGATTATATCGAACCGACCATCCCGTAGGCTGTGCGCAAACGCTGGATTATACTGGCCATTTTGGCCGGCTTGGGGGCGTCCACTGCCGTCTTACCCTTATCATGGGTTGCCTCTCCCTTTGTTCCGGATGAGCTGTCTGATTTGAAGTTCCACGGGACGATCTGGAACGGAACGGCGTCGAATATTCCTGTTTTTGAAACGGCGAATGTAAAGCTAAACCCACTCTCGCTATCGGTGCAAGTCGAAAGCGGAGATGGGGTGAACTACCTCACAGGTCTGGTCTCCACAAGCTATGCAAGCGACATTGATTTGGTCGTTGATCTTGCAACTTTGCCGCTTACAGATCAACGCGTGAGAGGTTTGTCAGGTACGGTGCGTTTGAGCTTGTCAGAGATAAAATTTGACCGTGAAAGCTGTCTCGGCGCGAGTGGCTCGGTAATCACAGATGTTTTACAACGCAATCAGGGGCGGCTAAATTGGACCGGGCCCGAGCTCTCCGGTCCGATCAGCTGTGAGGACGGGGCTCTCATCGCAAATATTTCAGGACAAGATCAACAACAGACCATAAAAGCCCTCATGCGATTTTCGCCCAATGGGACATATCGGGTTGACCTGAGCGCCCAAACATCGCGATCTGAGGCCGGAGCCATTCTACCCTTATTTGGATTTTCGCGCTCTGGAACGGAATATAAGCTGACAGAACAGGGGCAATGGCGCTAGGATGATGTTATGCGATTAGCAAGACCCATATATTTTCTCCTCCTTTCGGGCGTAATTATATCGGCATGCGCCACACAAAGCCCTGGATCGACTTCTAGCAACCAGGTTTTGCAAAAGTCTTTGGACCGGGTTGAATTAGCACCCGGAGAGTGCGGGATGTTTGGCTGGACGTCGGATACAAAACGCAGCTTTGTCTTTTATGCTGATCAATCGAGCGCGAAATATTTTCCGGAAGATAAAGTCGTGAAGCTTAACCCGGAAGGGGCCTTTCCTGCCTTGACTTACCTGGACCCATTTAATCGTCCTGTCACCCTAAATTTAGGCGCAAGTGAGCCAATCGTTGGGGGCGCGCGGCACCCGACCTCATCTATTCGAAGCGTAACCGATGATGGATGGGAACGTATAATCCCTGTTTCGATTGTTAGAGCTTGCCAGCCACGCTGATATATAGAAATAAAACGGCGATCGCTCCGGCAATGTAAGGGCCAAAGGCAAGTTTCAAACCTTGTCTCTCATCTTTAGCTTTTAACATCACAAAACATAACGCTGTAGAACTGGCCAGCAGAATAATAAAGGGCAGGGCGAAAGCGCCGCACCAGGCGCCACCCGCGGCCAGGAGTTTGGCATCACCGCGTCCCAAGCCGTCTTTTTTACGAACCACGCGATAGGCGGTCTCTATCACCCAAAAAATGGCGTAACCCAATACGGCGCCCAAGAGGTAGGGATAAAAATCTAGGGCGAGTATAAACTGGTATAGCAAACCGCCAAAAATCAGGGGAAAGGTTAGCTTATTGGGTAAGCGATAAGTTTTGTGATCGATCCAGGCTAGGATCGCTAAGGTAACAATCAGGGCCAGACCGCCAATCCAGGTTATGAGCATGAGGTTCATATAGGTTGGACTACTGTGTTTGATGAAATATCGCAAAAGACATTTACGTGTGTGCTTGACCCTCTCATGCAATACGCTCTTATGCAATTTGAGAAAACATAGACTCAGAAATTGGGCTTTACTCGCCCATTTTCTGAGGCATGGATGGGTTTAAATTATATCAAAATGCACTAAGCGAGCCATATGAGTGAAATTGAAAACAGTCTCGAAACTGGGCGACCTGATGTTGCTGACACGCCTGTGCAGGACGCGCTTGAGCTCAAAAATGATGGGCAAATTGCGGATAAGCTTCTAAAACTCCATCCCGCTGACCTGTCCGATGGCGTTGAGCAATTATCTCCAGAGCAACGTGAAGATCTGATAGCTCGGGCGCCTGAAGTTATTTCAGGCGAAGTTCTGGCAGAGATGGAAGATGATGTTGTCGAAGACATTTTGCCGCTTCTGGACGCGACGCAAATTGTCGGCGCCTTATCTGGCATGGATAATGACGATGCGACCCAAATTCTCGAAGAGATGGACAGTGCGCAGCGTGATGAAGTCCTAGAAGCTGTTTCGCCCATAGAGCGTCAAGCCTATGAAGAAAGCCTCGCATTTGATGACGAAACAATTGGTCGTCTCATGCAACGTGAATTTGTTGCGGCCCCAGAATTTTGGACCGTGGGGAATGCGATAGACCATATGCGTCAAACGGGTGAAAACCTGCCAGAATTATTTTTCAACGTCTATGTGATTGATACCGGATTTAAGCCTATCGGATATGTTCCCGTCAGCCGCTTAATGCGTGCAGAGCGAGATGAAAGACTATCCGATATTATGAACGCGTCCGTCATTACAATCGGACAAGATCTCGATCAGGAAGAAGCGGCCTATTACTTTGAAAAGTATAATTTGATTTCAGCGCCTGTGATCAATACCGATGGGCGTCTGGTTGGCATGATGACGGTTGATGATATCATCGAGATTATCCAAGACGAAAACAAAGAAGATA